>JBNJED010000043.1:0-11962 GCA_051745535.1 Pseudomonadota bacterium
CGCAAGCGCTTCCCGGACCGGGAGGCCCGGGAGCTACGCAGCGTCCTCACGCGGATGCGCGACGAGGGGGTGCTGCAGCGTGAGGGGCAGGGGCGCGGGGCGGTGTGGGTGAAACAAACACCTCCTCAGTAATCCGATTGACCGTATACGTGGATATTATTCGCTATATCGGATATATTGATATTATACGGTCGGACGGATAACCGCCATGCCTTTCACGCCCCCCTACCGGATCCGGTTGCGCCGGGAGCTCGGTGAGGCCCTTCGTGCCCGCCGCCGCTCCCTGGGGCTGACCCAGGCCGACCTGGCCCGTAAGGCCGGTGTCCGGCAGCCCCTCATCTCGGACATCGAGTGCGGTGCCACCAATACCCGGGTGGAAACCATCCTGGATCTCTGCGCCTTCCTCGAACTCGACTGGATGCTCGTCGAGCGCGAGAAGGATGACCCCTTCGACCCGACGCGCTACTGATCATGGGACGTCGACGCCAGCGCCAGGAACTGGCCGTGTACATCGGGCGGACGCGGGTGGGCACCCATACGCGCCACCCGGACGGGGCCACCGAATTCCGGTACGACCCGGACTGGCTTGGGGCTCACGGCCGATTCCCCGTCTCGCTCTCCCTGCCACTGGCCGAGCGGATCTATCAGGGCGACGACATCCATCCCTACTTCGGGGGTCTGCTCCCCGACGACCCGGAAGTCCGCCGGACCATTGCCGCGCGCGAAGGGGCGGCAAGCGCCCGGGATTTCGACCTCCTCGCGGCAATCGGCCGGGACTGTGTCGGGGCGCTTCAGTTCCTCCCGGAGGGCGAGATACCGGCGGATCCTCGGCAGATGATTGCCGACCCCATCGACGAGGCAACGATCGGCGAACGGATTGCCCATCTGGGAGAGCGTCCGTTGGGACTGGGCGGTGATGACTTCCGGCTCTCCCTGGCCGGCATGCAGGACAAGACGGCGCTGCTGTGGCAAGACGGTCGCTGGTGGGTCCCCCGGGGAGCCACACCCACCTCGCACATCCTCAAGCCGGCCCCGACCACCGGGCCGGGCGGCGCAGACTTTTCCACTCTGCCCTGGAACGAGTGGACCTGCCTGACCCTTTTCCAGGCCCTCGGGCTCCCGGCCGCGGCGTCCCGCGTCGAGCGATTCGGTGGCCGCTGGACGCTGGTCGTCGAGCGGTTCGACCGCCAGTGGCGCGACGGCGTGCTGTATCGAATACCCCAGGAAGATTGCTGCCAGGCGCTCGGCGTACCGCCCGAGCGGAAATACCAGGCCGAGGGTGGACCGGGCATGGTCGATCTCCTGGATCTTCTCCACGGCTCCCGGAACGTGGAGACCGATCAGCAGATCCTCGTCGAGGCCCAGGCCGTCTTCTGGCTGCTATCGGCCATCGACGGCCACGCAAAGAACTTTTCCATCGGCCTCGGGCCCGACGGCTTCTCGCTTCGCCCCCTGTATGACGTCATTTCGAGCGCCCCCTACCCGAGGGCCTTCCCGCCGGAGAAGGCGAGACTCGCCATGTCCCTGGGGAAACGACGCCGCTACGAGGTTGCCAGCATCTTCCCCCGGCACTTCCTACAGACGGCGACGCAGGCCGGCTTCCCGACTGACTGGGCCGATGCTCTTCTCGCCGGCCTTTCCGGTCGGCTCGATGCGGCCCTTCACTCGGTCGCGGTTCAGGCGCGCGGACTCGACGCACCCGAAACCATCGTCACCCCCATTCTGGAGGCCGTCGCCCACCGCAAGGGTCGACTACCCGCCCCTGATCACGGCTAACGGGCCCCCCGAGTCCTAGGCCAGGCCCGGCAAGCGCTGTCTAAACGGGATGCGCGACGGGGGTCTGCAGCGTGAGCGGCAGGGGCGTGCGGCGATGTGGGTGAAACGGACTTAGGAGGTTCGGCCCTTGGGTTGGTAGCGGACACCGGGCAACCCCTCGAAATCGGCATCCTGCGTCCATAGCGTGGCCTCGTGTGCCCGCGCCGTAGCGTAGATGATGCTGTCGGCGAGGGGGAGTCGATGCTGAACGCCCAGATTGGCAGCGGACAGGGAGAGCGGCTCCGTGAGTTCGACGATGTCGCCCTGCTGCATAAGGGCCGCCGCTTGCAGGGCGGGCCCTTCCCCTCGCTGCTGGAGCACCCGCTTGAAGACCTCGTAGAGGCTGATGGTCGGGACCACCAGTTCCGGCGGGCTTTCGATGATCGGGGCGAACACCTCCGCATTCGGGCCATCAGCGAAGTATTCCAGCCAGCCCGAGGAGTCGACGACGTTCAAACGCGGTCCTCCTCCCGCGGGATGTCCGTATCGATGCCCTTGAGGAACCCCCGCATCTCGCTCATTGGCCGCTGCGGGATGAGTTCGATCCGGTCATCGTAGGTGATCACCCGGATCTGCTGGCCCGCATGCAGGTGCAGCGCCTCGCGTACCGCCTTCGGGATCACCACCTGGTACTTGGGGGAGAGGGTCAGCGTCTCCATTAGAGCTCATCCATCAATTAGCTGTTGTACGATTGTAGCATCGATGGAAATACTGGGCGTTCCGATCTAGACGGACCCCGCTCTCAACGAATGGATGGCTGGTTTACCTCCCTGATGCTTCCGGAGGGGCAGGTGCAGCGGGTGGAGTGAGGCCCGATTGTAAGCGCCCCGTTTGATTACTCCACCGAAGCCGGTTCGGTCTCGTTCTCCGCGTGGTCCCAGGCGTTTTCCCCGGTAACCAGGGAATACAGTGCCTGCGGGGAGTAATCGAATCCGCAGGGCCAGGCCAGCGTGGGCCAGCCATCCAGGTAGAAGCTGCGAAACTGGGACGGTTCCTTGAGCGGCTGCGCCGCTGCAAAGCGCTCGATGATGCCCGAGAAGTCCACAATGCCTTCTTCAGGGAATCGATCCTAAAACTACCCGCGTTCACCCAGCTCCCGGAGCGCCAACTGTACGAGGTCGTCTGCGATGTACAGACCAGCCTGTCTGAGCTCCTCGATGACAGAGGCGGCTGATGCTATTGCTCCCATCTGTCTGGCTCGGGCGACCACCCCAAGGGTGCCGACCACTTTAAGCCCCATGGCATGGGCACAACGGCGCGCCTGCCTGTCGTCGACAACAACCGTCGACATACCGTGCTCCAGTGCCGCCGCTATCACCTGGGTTTCTCCTGCGCCCAGGTCCCACACCCGGACGCTGTCGGCAATGGCTACCTCCTCGAGAAACGCCGCGCCGCGGAGCTTCGTGAAGGCATCAACGATGGGTTCGCCATCCGACTTCGCCAGCAATTCCCTTCGGACCGCACCAGGAACGTGTAGCCCTTGACCGACAGCCTCAAGGAGAGACAGACGTTCAACCTTCCCGAGCAATATCAGGGGCGATGCATTGACCGCGACCCGTTCCTCAACCGTGGATCTCATCCAGTAGCTCACTCGCGGTAACCTGACAGGCCGCCACACCACGCTGGTGAAGCTCCTCCAGAAACTCCATACGGGTCAGGCCCGCCAGCTCCGCTGCCTTCTCCTGGGAAACGCGACCTTGCGCATACCACTGGACCGCGGCTGCCTTTTGCATCTCGCTCACGAACTCGTCAGGCGAGAGCCGCAGGGCTCCGAGCGTGGAAGATTCCACGTCCAGCGTAATCCTTGGCATTAGTGGCCTCCTCCTTCCCCGACGCATGCCAGTTTATTCGCCATCAGTCTAGCACTCCGCCATGCCGGCGAAGCTTGAGTGTAGAAGTATTCAACCCTCCCCCTCGGCGCTGTAGTCCCCCAGCCACTGCTCCAGTTCGTTCTCGCCGACGCGGCGGAAGTAGCCATGGAGTGAAAGGCGACCTCTATCATCTCACTACCGCGATGCGCTCACAGCCCATCTGGTAGCAGAAGGCCTTGTGCACCCTCTTGAAGGTCACGTCCGTGAGCCTTCCATACTCCTTCTGCACCAAGCTTGAATTGACGGTAAATGCCTTGTCCACGCGGACCCAGCTTCTCCGCGGCAAGCGACCTTCCTGGAGATCCGGTGTCTCAAGGACTTCGGCCGCTCCCTCTGTCTCCCGGGAGGTGACTGCCAGCACCAGGAAATCTTCCCGCTCATCCGGTGATGTAAGCACAAGAGCCGGTCTACGCTTCGAGGTACTCAGATCCGTATAGGGGAAGGGAATGGCAACCAGCGAACCCGGCTCACCAGTCATCCCAGACCTCGTCTTCGGCATTATCCCAGACCGCTTCCATGGCCGGAATCTGCGCCTCTCTGTACGCCCTCGACTCGTCACTCTCCTGGTAGCGACTCTCCAGATAACCGATGAAATCCAGCACTTCCTTGCGTAGGCCGGGCGGCAAAAGCCGCGCCTGTCGGTAGATAGCTTCGGCGGAGTTTTCCGCATCGTTGGGCATACTCATGATCGAGGTCTCCCGGCTCCGGTGACTCTTATCAGTCTATTCTGGCTGCCCGAAGCCTTCTAAGCCAGAAAAGACCGGTCTCACCCCTCCCCTTCCGCGCTGTAGTCCCCCAGCCACTGCTCCAGTTCGTCCTCGCCGACGCGGCGGAAGTGGCTGTGGCGGCCCTGGCGCTCGGCGATGAGGATGTCCTCGGCCTCGAAGGTGGCGAGCAGGTCCGGGGACTGGGTGGCCATGAGGATCTGGCAGTCCCGGGAGGCGGTGGCGGCCAGGTCGGCGATGCGGTCCAGGGCGCCGGGGTGCAGGCCCAGCTCCGGCTCGTCGATGATCACCACGCCGGGCAGCCACTCCGCCGGCTGGCAGAGCAGCGCCACCAGGGCCATGGCGCGGAGCATACCGTCGCTGGCCTGGTGGGCGGCGAAGAGGGTGTCGGCCCCCTGCTCCCGCCACTTGAGCATGATGGCGCCGCTGGCCTCGGGCTCCAGTTCGAAGTCGTCGAAGAAGGGCAGGATGGTGCGCAGGTTGGCGATGACCTCGCGGTAGTGGGCCGGGTGCTCGCCGGCCATGCGCAGGAGGAAGGCGGCCAGGTTGGCGCCATCCTCGCGCAGGTAGTGGTTGTCGTGGGAGGGGCAGTACTGCCGGATCCGCGCCTGGGGCGAGGTGTCATGGAACTGGAAGACCTTGCACCGCCCCAGCAGGCCATGGATGACCCGGGCGGTGCGGTTGCCCTCCTCGCCGATGCGCTGGATCTGCGGCTCGGTACGGCCGGCGGCCTCGATCTGAAACCACTTGCGCTCCTCCGGCGGATGGTCTTCGGGGAGGTAGCGGAAACTCTCCTCAGCGAAGACCAGCCGGTCCGGCGCGGCGTGGAAGAGGCGGAAGGCGTACTCGTTGGCCCCCTTCTCGGTGCGCAGGACCAGCTCGGCGGAGAGCTGCGGCGTGGCCGCCGGGCCGTCGGTGAGCAGGGCCGAGGCGCCGCCGGTGCGGCCCACGTACTCCTGCAGGCGCGGCTCCCGGGTCATCATGTGGCTGAGCATGCGGAAGAAGCCCACGAGGTTGGACTTGCCGGAGCCGTTGGGCCCGATGAGGACGTTGATGGGCCGCAGCTCCAGCTCCGCCTCGCCGATGGAGCGGAAGCCCGCCAGGCGCAGACGGGTGATCCGGGGATGGGGGCCGCTCTCTTCGCTCATGCTCGCTGTCCGTTGGGGAAAGCAAGCATTATCACCTGCAGGCGCCTTGAATGAGAACCCACTAGCCGGGGCACTGCACTCGGGGCTCAGCATCCTCCTTTCTGGACTCTGGTCGTACTGCAATTATACTTGGGCTTATATGGTCACGACGAGGCACGCGCCATGGGACAGGTCACTATCTACCTGAATGATGAAGATGAGTCCCGGCTTAGAAAGGCGGCCGAGGACTCCGGCGTACCAGTGAGCCGTTGGGTCGCCCGCCTGATCGAGGAACGGACACGCGATGAGTGGCCCGAGGCGGTACGTCAGCTGGCGGGCCAGTGGAGCGACTTTCCGGATCCGCAAGAGCTTCGGGCTGGCCAGGGAGCCGATGCTGAGCGGGAGCCGCTGTAGTGTTCGCCGTGGACACGAACACGCTCATCTACTTCTTCAAGGGGATGGGCCGGGTTGCCGAGCGAATGCTCGAGGTGTCGCCTCGGCGGATTGGAATCCCCGTGATCGTCGTCTACGAGATCGAAAGCGGGATCCGGAAATCCGATGCACCGGCACGACGACAGCGCCAGTTCGGGGAGCTTCTGGAAACCGTTTCCATCCTCCCCTTTGACCATGAGGCCGCCAGGAGCGCTGCGGAATTGCGCGCGTCTCTGGAGGCTCGGGGCACACCCATCGGCCCGATGGATACCCTGATCGCCGGTACGGCCCTGGCCAGCAACGCGACGCTGGTCACCCACAACACCCGGGAATTCAGCCGCGTTCCCGATCTTGTCCTGGATGACTGGTACCCATGAAGGAAGCCATGGATAAGCCTGATCAAGACGAAGACGAACAGTCCCTGCTGGAGGCCTTCGAGAACGAGGAACTCCGGTCCGACCTGGACGAAGATCGTCGGCGCACTCTGGCCGCAGACGCTGAAGCGACCTTCCGCAAGGACCGGCGTATCAACATCCGGCTGTCCAGCCGCGACCTGAATGCCCTTCAGCGCCGGGCGCTGGAAGAAGGGCTCCCCTATCAGACCCTGGTGGCGAGCATCCTTCACAAATACGTCTCGGGGGGCTTGAAGGACCTGTCGGCCGAAAAACCCGTTCCCCAGCACGAGGAATAAGGAACTTCAGCTCTCATCCCGGTTAGCAGTCCCAGCTCCCACGTTCATCTGACAGGCCCGCATCAATGGCTTCCTTGCTACGGCCAGCGGATGCCGACTTGGCAGCCATCAGCCTGTCCCACAAGGCGCTCTCCGCCTCCCGGTTCTGCACCAGTTCCTGATGGACTTGCTTCTGGCTATCCATCATCACCCTCCGGCACTCCGTATGTTCCCGATAATAGCACCCCATCTACCGGTCGGCCTGTACACTCCGATAACCTTCTTCAGCCGGGACGCCCCGCTTCCAGCCGGATGATGTCGTCCTCGTCCAGGTAGCTGCCGGTCTGGGTCTCCACCACCTCCAGGGGGTCGGGGCCGGGGTTCTCCAGCCGGTGCGTCGCACCCACGGGGATGTAGGTGGACTGGTCCTCGCCCAGGGCGAAGGTCGCGCCGTCCAGGTGGACGCGGGCGGTGCCGTGGACCACTGTCCAGTGCTCGGCGCGGTGGCGGTGGCGCTGGAGGGACAGCGCTGCCCCCGGCCGGACCTCCAGCCGCTTGACCCGGAAGCGCTCCCCGGCCGCCAGGGTCTCGGCCCGGCCCCAGGGGCGGTGGACTCGCGGGTGGTGATCGGCCTCGGGGCGCCCCTCCGCGCGGAGCCCGGCCACGATGGCCGCGGCCTCCTCGGCCCGTGCCCGGGGGGCGACCAGCACGGCGTCGGCGGTCTCGGCCACCACCAGCCCTTCGATGCCGATAGCGGCCACCAGGCGGCTCTCGGCGTGGACCCAGCTCCCCCGGCAGTCCCGGAGCCGGGTGTCGCCGGTGGCGACATTGTCCGCCCCATCCGGTTGATTGAGCCCCGTCAGGGCCTCCCAGGAGCCGATGTCGCCCCAGCCGGCCGAGCCGGGCCCCTCCAGCGGGACCATCCGGGCCCGGTCGGTGCGCTCCAGGAGGGCGTAATCCACCGAGGCCGTGGGACAGTCTCGAAAGGCACCCTCCTCGGGCCGCAGGAAGCCGAAATCGGCCCGGGAACCGGCCATGGCGGCGCGGCAGGCGCGGGCCACCGCCGGGGCGTGGCGGTCCAGCTCGACGAGATAGGCGCTGGCGCGGAAGGCGAAGATCCCGCTGTTCCAGTACCAGCCGCCGGCCTCCACCAGGGCGGCGGCGGTGGCCGAGTCGGGCTTCTCCCGGAATTCGGCCACCGACCGCACCGCCCCGCCCTCGTCCTCATCCAGCCCGGGGCGGATATACCCGAAACCGGGCTCCGGCCGGGTGGGCGGGATACCGAAGGTCACCAGGCCACCCTCCGCCGCCGCTCGTCCCGCCGCTGGGACCGCGGCCCGGAAGCCGGCGGGATGGTCCATGCGATGGTCGGCGGGCAGGGCCAGGAGAACGGGATCCACCCCGTCTGCACGGGCGTGCAGGGCCGCCAGGGCGACGGCCGGGGCCGTGTTCCGCCCCTCCGGCTCCAGCAGGATGGCTGCGGCGGTAACCCCGATGGCCTCCAGTTGCTCGGCCACCAGGAAGCGGTGGGCGGCATTGCAGACCACCATCGGCGGGGCCGCCTCCAGCCCCTCCAGTCGGCGCACCGTAGCCTGGAAGGGGCTCTGGGCCCCATCCAGCCGCAGGAAAGGCTTGGGATGATCCGCCCGGGAGAGCGGCCACAGCCGGGTACCGGCACCGCCGGCGAGGATTACCGGCTGGAGGGCGGTGGTGTGCGCGATATCCGGGCCTCTATTTGAATCGCGATTCAAGCAACTTCGGAGCGCAGAAGCGGCCATGCCCCCTGCTTGGAGGCCTCGAGGATGACGACCTCGGACGCCGACAAGGAAGTCGGCGGCCCCGCCGACCGATCGGCAAGCGTTGCGGCGCAGGAGGTCGTTCGCTGGGGGGTGTCTCGTCGCGGTCGGTCACAAGCCAGCGCCTTCGTAGTGGTAGCCATCGGCGGCCTGGAGGCGGGTCAGCCGGGCCGCCGTGGTCGTGAACTTCTGGCGGGTCGTGGCTAGGTCCATTCGGCCATCGGCCCGGACGCCGGCCACGCGACCCACATGGCTTCCTCGATACTTCCCGGTGGGCACCACGGCCCGCACCCGGTCGCCGGTCTGCAGCCCCTGGACACGCTTCACGCGCCCGGCAGCCCCGCGAGGGAAGCCATAGCGGTCAGGCTTGGTGACCCGTCGCTGTCCTCGGCCGGTGGCCGTGATGGACAGGACCGGGGCGTTCGGATCCAGATGGACCGAGTCGCCGGCCGGGCCGACGCAGGCCGCATCGATCCAGTGGGCCTTGCGGTAACCCTGACTGCTCCGATTGGCCTTGGTCCGGCCGCCGCTGGTGAAGGTCACGGGCAGGCCCAGGGTCTTTACGGCCCGGCCCACGGCATACCGGGAGGCATTCATGGCGGCGGCGTCCCGCAAGCTGGATGGCTTTCCGGCCTCGATGGCCGGGGCGGTCTTCGCCCGGGCCTGGTCGAGCTTCGTTCTACCCAGGGCAACCGCCCACTCGCCGGGGGTGCGGTTCCCCTTGGCGGCGTTGCAGGTCTGGCAGGCGATGACCAGATTGGCGACCCGGTTAGAGCCGCCCCGGGACCGGGGGTGGACATGTTCGACTTCAAGCACCGGGTCCCGACTCTCGCCCTGGCAGTAGGCGCAGGTGTGCCCGTGACGGTGGAGCAGGTATTCCCGCAGCTCCCAACCCTGGAGGGTGCCCTGCTGGTACTCCACCCCGGCCAGCGGTTTCCCCGCCGACAGGGCGTGGACATCGAAGCGGGTGGTCTCCACGACCACGGTGCTGACCGGCGCTCGACAGGCCAGCCGCTCGGCCCAGGTCCGGGTGTTGTCCACCCGGGACTGGAGCGAAGGCGGGAGCCATCCCTTGGGCCGGGCGCGGTTCTGGAGCCGTGGTGGCCGGTGCCGGGTCTTGCGGCTGCGCCGGCCCCGGCGGTACATGCGCCGGTCGGTGAGCCTTGACCGGATGGCCTGGCTCCGGTGGGTGAGCTCCGCCGCCCAGACGACCCGGGCACCCCGGTCGCCTTCGGCGACCAGGGCCACGCCGGTCGTCCTTGCCCCCGGGTCGAGGCGCAGACTCACCGGCTGGACGGTGGAGTCTTTCTGGTCCCGGTCGATCAGGCGGACCGTGAAAGGGACGCGCCGGACCACCTTCGCCCGCCCACCCCGCAGGAGCCACCGGGCTCGGGCTGGATGGCACGGCATGAGGGGCGCTCCCTCCCGGCCCTGCACGAACACACGCTGTTGCTGCATTGGGAGTTACCTCCGCTTCTCGGCCCCGCAGGGCCGGTTCAGGCTTCCTCGCCCAGGGCCGACCGGGTTTTCGGCAGAGACCTTCGACCCTCACGGTCCTTCGGTCTCATGATCCCTGCCCGCAGGGTCCGGAGCTGGAAGAGCACCCCGGAGTGCCTATGTATTCCGATCGACCATAGCCCCTATCGGGACTCGGGCTGGTTGTGTCCGAGGGCTTCAACCGTCACGGAGGACGGGGGAAGCCCTCGTAGACCGCGACACAACTCCTGCGAACACTCACGGCCTATCGGCTTCTCCGGGAGATGCACCGTGAGGATGTCATCGGCTTCATCGTAGGTGGTACGCATCACTGCTATCCCCACTCAGAGGTTTTTTACCGGATAAAGCCCAGGCTCTCCAGCTTGAGGATGGCCTTGTGGGCCGCCTCGTCCGGGGTCATGGTGGAGGTGTCGATGCGCAGCTCCGGCTCTTCCGGCGCCTCGTAGGGATCCGAAATGCCGGTGAACTCGGGGATCTCGCCGGTGCGCGCCTTGGCGTAGAGGCCCTTGCGGTCGCGCTGCTCGCAGACCTCCAGCGGCGTGGCCACGTGGACCTCCAGGAAGCCGCCCTCGGCCTCGATCATCCGCCGGACCTTCTGCCGCGTGGCGGCGTAGGGGGCGATGGGGGCGCAGATGGCGATGCCGCCATTCTTGGTGATCTCCGAGGCCACGAAGCCGATCCGCTGGATGTTGAGGTCGCGGTGCTCCTTGGAGAAGGTCAGCTCGCTGGAGAGGTTGCGGCGGACGATGTCGCCGTCCAGCAGGGTCACCGGCCGGTCCCCCATCTCCATGAGCTTGGCCTGGATGGCCCGGGCGACGGTGGACTTGCCGGAGCCGGAGAGGCCGGTGAAGAAGAGCGTGAGCCCCTGGCGGTGGCGCGGCGGGTAGGTCCGGCGCAGCTCCTTGACCACCTCCGGGTAGGAGAACCACTCGGGGATGTCCACGCCCTCCTTGAGGCGGCGGCGCAGCTCGGTCCCGGAGAGGGAGAGGACGTTCTCGTCCTCGCCCACCTCGTCGGCCGGGAAGTACTGCCCGCGCTCCTCCACGAAGACCATCATCTGGAAGGGCACCATCTCGATGCCCAGCTCGTCCGCGTGGCGGGTCACCAGGTCCTGGGCGTCGTAGGCGCCGTAGAAGTCCTCGCCGGCGCTGTTCTTGCCCGGGCCGGCGTGGTCGCGGCCGACGATGAGGTGGGTGCAGCCGTAGTTCTTGCGGATGATGGCGTGCCACAGCGCCTCGCGCGGGCCGCCCATGCGCATGGCCAGGGGCAGCAGGGCCAGGGTAGTGGTCTGATCCGGATAGCGCTCCAGCAGGTGCTCGTAGCAGCGCACCCGGGTGTAGTGGTCGATGTCGCCGGGCTTGGTCATGCCCACGACGGGGTGGATGAGGAGGTTGGCCTCCACCTGCTGGGCCGCCCGGTAGGTGAGCTCCTGGTGGGCGCGGTGCATGGGGTTGCGGGTCTGGAAGGCGACCACGCGGGACCAGCCCAGCTTCTGGAAGTGGGCGCGCATCTCCGCCGGGGTGTAGCGCAGGTGCTTGAAGTCGTAGTGCACCGGCGGCTCCACCCCGTGGACCGGGCCACCGAGATAGACCGGGCCGGCCTCGTCGTGGAGGTAGGCCACCGCCGGGTGGGCGCGGTCGTCGGCGCCGAAGATGGCCTCCGCCTCGTGCTCCTTGCGGGGGCGGTAGATGTCGTGGACATCCATCACCGCCACCGGGGCACCCTCCTCGTCCCGCAGGGCGATCCGGCTGCCCTCGCTCACCTGCTCGGCGAAGGCCTCACTGACATCCAGGGTGACGGGCATGGGCCACAGCGTACCGTCGGCCAGGCGCATGTCGTCGCGCACCGTCTCGTAGTCGGCGCGGGTCATGAAGCCGGTGAGCGGCGAGAAGGCGCCGGTGATGAGCAGCTCCAGGTCGCAGGCCTGGCGGTGGGTCAACGTCCAGCCGGGGTAGTCCTGGGAGCCGCGCCGCTCGGCCTCGGCCGCGGCGTCGTCGAGCATGCGGTCCACCAGGGAGCCGCCGTGGGG
>JBNJED010000044.1:0-11950 GCA_051745535.1 Pseudomonadota bacterium
GAATACCATGGCCAGTGCCATGGAGCAGTTCGTCAATTCCACTGCCGAGATCAACAAGCTCACCGCCACGGTGAAGGAGATCGCCGACCAGACCAACCTGCTTGCCCTGAATGCCGCCATCGAGGCGGCCCGGGCCGGCGAGGCGGGGCGCGGTTTCGCCGTGGTCGCCGACGAGGTGCGAAGCCTTGCGGAGAAGACTGCCGAGGCCACCGAATCCATCGACCGGGTCACCGGGACCATGAACGGCCTCTCCGGAGAGGTGAACGAGTCGGTGACCGATGCCCGGGACAAGCTGGGGAACTCGGTGGAGGCCATGGACCAGGTCGCCTCCTCCCTGGCGGAGAGCACCAACGTCGCCGCCGAGGTGGACGACCAGGTCCACCAGATCGCCACCGCGGCGGAGCAGCAGAGCACGGTGGCCGAGGAGATGGCGCAGAACGTGTCGGCGGTGACCCACTCCCTGGACAACGAGACCAGCCAGGTCCACGAGATCTCCGCCATCGCCGAGGATGTGGCCCGCCGGATCCACGGCCAGCTCAACGAGCTGGCGGAGTGGGACCACGACGAGGTCATCCTGCAGGTGGTCAAGGGCGACCACCTGATGTGGAAGATCAAGCTGGCGAAGATGATCCTGGGCGAGGAATCGCTGCCCGAGGAGGAACTCACCGACCACCACCAGTGCCGGCTGGGCAAGTGGTTCGACGGACCCGGCAAGGAGCGCTACGGGGAGCTGGAGGCCTTCCAGGCCATGGCCGAGCCCCACGAGCAGGTTCACGCCCTGGGGCGGACCATCCGGGACCTGGTCGCCGAAAACCGCATCGACGAGGCGACGGCGAAGCTGGAGCAGATGGAGGTCCTGAGCCAGCAGCTCTTCGCCCGGCTGGACGAGCTTACCGAGGTGGCCGCCGAATAGGGCCCCACGAAAAACCCCCGCACGGAGGCGGGGGTCTGGGGCAGCCTGCGCCGAAGCGCTTGCCGGGCGGCGCGTTACATCTCGCGGACGCGCTCGTTCAGCCGGCTCTTGTGGCGGGCCGCCTTGTTGCGGTGGATGATGCCCTTGTTGGCGGTCTTGTCGATGATCGGCACCGCCGCCTGGTAGGCACTCTGAGCGGCCTCCTTGTCACCGGCGCGGATGGCGCGCTCGACGCTCTTGATGAAGGTCCGCATGCGCGAGCGAAGCGCCGCGTTGTGCTGCCGCTGCTTCTCGTTCTGGCGGGCGCGCTTGCGGGTCTGTCGGGTGTTGGCCACGTTGGTCTCTCCTCGCTCGAACTGGCTTGGGCCTTCTGTAAACGCGCCATTCTCCGGATTCGGGCCGGGGCTGTCAACGCCGCCGGCCGCCTCAGGGAGCGGTCCCGGCCCCGGAATGGCGCTCCGTCGAGAGCAGCGTCTCCAGCTCCGCGTTGGGCAGGGGGCGGCTGCCCAGAAAGCCCTGCCACTGGTCGCAGCCCTGGCGGCCGAGGAAGGCGAGCTGACCCTCCGTCTCCACCCCCTCGGCGGTCACCGTGAGCCGCAGGTTGTGGGCCATGGCGATGACGGCGGCGACGATCTCGGCATCGCTCTCGTCCGCCGGGAGGTCCCGGATGAAGGCGCGATCGATCTTGAGCCGGTCCACGGCCAGGTCCTTGAGGTAGGCCAGCGAGGAATAACCGGTGCCGAAGTCGTCGATGGCGAACTGGACCCCCCGGGCCCGGAGATTCTGCATGAGCCGCAGAAGGCCCCGGTGCTGTTCCAGGAGGACCGATTCGGTGAACTCCAGCTCCAGCAGGCACGGGTCCAGGCCGGTCTCGTCGAGGATGGCATCAATGCGCTCGGCGAGGTCGGGCAGTGCCACCTGGCGGGCGGAGAGGTTCACCGCCAGGGTGAGGCGTTCGCCGGTGGCCCGGGTCTGCTCGGCCCAGAAGGCGCAGGCACTGCGCAGAATCCGCTCCCCCAGGGGGATGATGAGGCCGCTCTCCTCGGCCACCGGGATGAAACGCCCGGGGGAGATGGTGCCCTGTTCCGGGTGGTGCCAGCGCGCCAGGGCCTCGGCGCCGGTGACCCGCCCGGTGGCGGTGTCCCACTGGGGCTGATAGTGGACGGCGAACTCGTCCCGCTCCAGGGCGCGGCGCAGGTGCGCCTCCAGCTCCAGCCGCTCGGAGGCGGCCTCGGTGAGCTCCTGGGCGTAGAAGGCCCAGGTGTTGCGGCCCTGGGCCTTGGCGCGGAACATCGCCGCATCGGCGTTGGTGAGCAGTTCGCCAGGGCTCCGGCCGTGATCCGGGTAGAGGCTGATCCCGATGCTCGCCCCCATGAAGAGTTCGTTCCAGTCGCCCACCCGGAAGGGCTCGCGCAGCAGCTCCATGGCCTCGCCGGCGAGTTCCGCCGGGGCCTCGTGGGTGCCCGGGGACTCCATCACCAGCAGGAATTCGTCGCCCCCCAGCCGTGCCACGATGTCCGCCCGCGGCAGGCGGGTGGCCAGGCGATGGGCCAGGGCCTCCAGGAGCTCGTCGCCCACGGTGTGGCCCAGGCTGTCGTTGAGGTCCTTGAAGCGGTCCAGGTCCAGGAAGAGGACCGCCACCTGTCCGCCCCGGTCGTCGGCGCGGCGCAGTGCCTGCTGGAGCCGGCGGGTGAGCAGGAGGCGATTGGGCAGGCCGGTGAGGGGGTCGTGCTCCGCCTGGTAGCGCAGGCGCTCCTCCAGGGGTCGCATGGCCCGGATGAGCAGCCAGGTCAGCGCCAGGAGCAGCAGAACCGTGGTGGCGACGATGGAGCCCAGCAGCCGGTTGATGGGGGCGTAGAGGGCCGATGCCGGGGTGGTGACCACCACGGCGCCCGGCAGTGCCTCCAGGGGATGGTGGGCGGCCACGGTCCCGTTGGTGGCGAGCAGGCCCGGTCGGCCTTCCCGCTGGCTGGCCGCGGCCGCCGCGGCGGTGGGCGTGCCGGGCGCCAGGAACTCACCGCTCTCCAGCGCCCTCGGGCCCTCGGTCGTCGCCAGGACCAGCGTCAGGGTGCCGGCCTCGTGGCGGGCGCCGGTCCCCTCCAGGCGGGCCTGCAGCCGCTGGAGGTCGAAGAGGATCCGGTCGGTGCCCAGGAACGTTCCGTCCTCCCGGATGGGGGCATCCACCGCCAGCTGCCAGCGGCCGTCCCGGCGGAAGGGGGGCAGCAGCCGCAGCTCCCCCTCGCTGGCCACCGACGGCAGGCTCGAGGGCAGCGGCTCGCCGACGGCGACCACCTCCCGGCCTGCGGCGTCCAGCCGGGTGACGCCGAGGATCCCCTCCTCGGGCTGGACGGCATCGGCGAGCTTGTCCTCGGTGAATGCGGCCAGGCTCGCCCGGTCGCGACCGCCGGCGTGGTAGTCGGCCAGGGCGCGCCGGATGGCGGTGCGGCTGGTGACCTGGCGGGCCAGGCGGATGCGCTGCTCCAGGAAGTTGGCCACGGTGGCATGGTGGAGGTGGGCCTCGTGGGCCAGCCGCTCCCGGGCCTGATCCCGGAGCTGGGGATAGAGGGTGGCCACGGCGGTGGTGGCCACGATGATCGCGGTGGCCAGGGCCCCGAGGAGCGCCGTGCGCCGCAGGCGGCGTAGCAGGGTGCCGGCATCCTCGCCCTGAGCGGGTTCGCCGGAATCGGAGGGCGGTTGTACGGTCCGCCTGATCATGAGGTCTCCACCGCGCGGCGGGCCACTGGCCCGGCTTCGAAGGATTGCGAAGAGCCAATGGTAGGCCGGCCCTGCCGGATCGGCAAACGCTCGCCGGCCGCCGGTCGTCCGGGGAGACGGCGGCGGTGGGCACCCGGTATGATCCGGCCCCCAGGTGACGAGCGGGGGGACCGATGGCCGAGGCGAGCGAGGAAGGGGGCGGACTGCTGCGGTCCACCGTTGTGGTGGGCGGGTTCACCCTGGCCTCCCGGGTGCTGGGTTTCCTCCGCGACGTGGTCCTGGCGCGGATCTTCGGCGCCGCCGCCGGGACCGACGCCTTCTTCGTCGCCTTCAAGATCCCCAACTTCATGCGCCGCCTCTTCGCCGAGGGGGCCTTCAACCAGGCCTTCGTGCCGGTCCTCTCGGAGTATCGCAGCCAGCGTGAGCACGGCGAGGTGCGCGCCTTCGTCGGCCGGGTGTCCGGGACCCTGGGCGGTTTCCTGCTGCTGCTGACCCTCCTCGGCGTGGTCGGGGCGCCGGTGCTGGTGATGGTCTTCGCCCCGGGTTTCATCGGTGATGCCGAGCGCTTCCCCGCCGCCGTGGACATGCTCCGGCTGACCTTCCCCTATCTCCTGTTCATCGCCCTGACCGCCCTGGCCGGCGGGGTGCTCAACAGCTACGGCCGCTTCGCCGTGCCGGCGGCCACCCCGGTACTCCTGAATCTCGCCCTCATCGGCGCGGCGGTCTGGGCCGCGCCGGCCTTCGCCGAGCCCATCCAGGCGCTGGCCTGGGGGGTGCTGGTGGCCGGGGTCATCCAGCTCGCCTTCCAGCTCCCCTTCCTGGCGCGGCTGGGGCTGCTCACCGCCCCCCGGCCGGCACCGCGGGACGAGGGGGTTCGCCGGGTGGCGCGACTCATGGGGCCGGCGCTCTTCGGCTCCTCGGTGGCCCAGGTGAACCTGCTGCTGGACACCCTCATCGCCTCCATGCTGGCCACCGGCTCGGTTTCCTGGCTCTACTACGCCGACCGGCTGGTGGAGTTCCCCCTGGGGGTCTTCGGCATCGCCCTGGGGACGGTGATCCTCCCCGGCCTGTCGGAGCGCCACGCCGAGGACGACCCTGCCGGCTTCTCGGCCATGATCGACCGCGCCCTGCGCTGGGTGGCGCTCATCGCCCTGCCGGCGACGGTGGGGCTCTTCCTGCTGGCCGGCCCCATCCTGGCGACGCTCTTCGAGTACGGCGCCTTTGGCAGCGGGGATACCGCCATGGCGGGGCTGGCGCTCATGGCCTACAGCATCGGCCTCACCGGCTTCATCCTGGTGAAGGTCCTCGCCCCCGGCTTCTTTGCCCGCCAGGATACCCGCACCCCCATGCGCATCGCCGTCATCGCCATGGTCACCAACATGGTCCTGAATATCGCCTTCGTCGTGCCGTGGGAGATGGCGGGGCTGCCCGGAGCCCACGCCGGCCTGGCGGCAGCCACGGCGCTGGCGGCCTTCGTCAACGGCGGCCTGCTGCTGCGCGGCCTGCTGCGCGACGGCGTCTACCGGCCCGAGGCCGGCTGGGGGCTGCTGGCCCTGCGTCTGGGGCTGGCCCTGGCGCTGCTGGTGGTGCTGCTGCTGGTACTCACCCCGGAGCGCGCCGTCTGGGCGTCCTGGGGCGCCTGGGAGCGGGCCGGCGCCCTGGCCGGCCTCATCGCGGCGGCGGCGGCGGTCTACTTCGGGACCCTGCTGGCCACCGGGATGCGGCTGGGGTGGCTGGTGCGGCGGCCGGCGCGGTAGCCCTCAGATCGGGGCGTCGCCCAGGCGGTCGGCCTCGCGGGTGACCTCGCGCAGGCGCTCGCTGACGTGGACCGGATAGGGGGCCACCGCCGGTTCCAGGCCCCGCAGCCCTTCCGGCAGGCGGCCCAGTTCAGCGGCGGCGTGGTCGCGGATGGCCGCCAGGCGGGGGCGCTCGGAGACCGGCTCACCCCCGCGCAGGACCGGGTGGAGCAGGGAGTGGCCGGGGGTCGCCTCGTCGGCGGTGGTGAGCCGGTCGCGGACCATGCGGCCGGCGTGGTGCTCCCGGTGGACCTGCTTGGCCCCGGCCCAGGTGGCCTTGCCCTCGGAGCGCTTGCGCCGGGGCTCGCCGGCGTAGCTCTGGAGCTTGTAGGCGCAGTCCAGGTAGGGGGCGTCGCTGGCGACATCCAGGCGCGTGCCCACCCCGAAGCCGTCCACCGGCGCGGCGGCGGCGACCAGGTCGGCGATGGCGTACTCGTCCAGATTGCCGCTGGCGAAGATGGTCACCCCCTCCAGGCCGCCCTCGTCGAGGATCCGGCGTACCCGCCGGGCGTGATCCCCCAGGTCGCCGCTGTCGATGCGCACCCCCCTGATGGCCGCCGCCGTCGCCGGGTCCTTCCGGGCCAGCTCCACCACGCGCCGGGCGGCGCGCTCGGTATCCCAGGTGTCGATAAGCAGGACCCCGCTGCCGGGGTGGCTGGCCAGGAAGTTGTGGAAAGCGGAGACCTCGTCGGGGTGCGCCTCGATGAAGGAGTGGGCCATGGTGCCGTAGATCGGGATGTCGAAGGCGCGGCCGGCGGCGACGGTGGCGGTGCCGTCGAAGCCGGCGATCCAGGCGGCGCGGGCGGCGAGGACGGCGGCCTCGGCGCCGTGGGCGCGGCGCATGCCGAAGTCCACCAGCCGCCGGCCGTCGGCGGCCAGGACCATGCGCGCCGCCTTGGAGGCGATGAGGGTCTGGAAGTGGAGGAGGTTGATGATCCGGCTCTCCACCAGCTGGGCCAGGGGCATAGGGGCGCGTACCCGCAGCAGCGGCTCGTCGGTAAAGGCGATGGTCCCCTCCGGCATGGCCTCCACATCGCCGGTAAAGGTGAGGTCGGCGAGCCAGTCCAGCAGGGTGCGGGAGAAGCGGCCGGTGGACTCCAGCCAGTCCAGGGCGGCCTGGTCGAAGGCGAGCCCCTCGAGGTAGTCCAGGACCTGCTCCAGGCCGGCGGCGACGAGGAAGTTGCGCCCCTCCGGCAGGTCGCGGACGAAGAACTCGAACTCCGCCGTCTCCGTGAGCCCGTGCTCCAGGTAGGCCTGGGCCATGGTGAGCTGGTAGAGGTCGGTGAGCAGGGCGTCGTCGCGTCCCGGTCTCATGCGGTGCAGAACTCCTCGCTGCTGGTGAGGGTGCAGCCGGCCTCGGCCATCTCGGCCAGGGCGCGGTCGCCGTCGCCGGGCTGGACGTCCACGGCGGCCACAGCGTCGGTGAGGACCGTGACCTCGAAGCCCTCCCGGAGGCCGTCCAGCGCCGTGGCGCGGACACAGTAGTCGGTGGCCAGGCCGCCGACGACCAGGTCGTCGCAGCCGTTGTCGCGCAGCCGCCGGGCGAGGTCGGTTCCGTCGAAGCCGGAGTAGGCGTCGGCCTCCGGCCGGCTGCCCTTGCCGATGACCATGGCCGTGGCCGGCAGGGCCAGGCCGGGGGCGAAGGCCGCCCCCTCGCTGCCCGCCACGCAGTGCGGGGGCCAGGGGCCGCCCTGCTCCCGGAAGGAGCAGTGGTCCGGCGGGTGCCAGTCGCGGGTGGCGAAGACCGGCCGGCCCGCCGCGGCGAAGGCGGCGGCGCACCGGTTCAGGGGCGGGATGACGGCGTCCCCGCCGGGAACGCCCAGGGCGCCGCCGGGGAGGAAGTCGTTCTGGAGGTCGACGAGGACCAGGGCGGTGGCAGCGGGGACGTTCTCCATGGTGCCTCCTTGGCGACGGGCGCCCCTGAGTCTAGTCCATGGTGCCGCCGTTGGGAGGGTCAGTCGTTGAGGCGAATGGTGACCGCCGTTCCCTCCGCGGGCAGGTCGAAGGCGGCGTCGGCGAAGGCGGGCGGGCCGCTGACCTCGATATTGTTGGACAGCCCCCAGGGCTCGGTGGGGATCATGCCCAGAAAGCGGTCCATGCCGCCGTCGCCGTCCTCGTCGTGGTAGGCGATGACGGCATACCGGCCCGGCTCCAGGTCATCGAGGGCGAAGGTGGCCGTCCCCGGCCGGGCGGGAACGGCCCCGCGGCGCAGGGCCTCATCCGGCTCGCGGAAGGTGTCGGCGTCGGCGTAGAGGTCGACCCGGACCTGGCCGGTCTCGCTCTCCACGCCGGCGACCTTCACCGTGAGGTCGGCGGCCGCCACCGGGCCGGCCAGCAGCCCGGCGGCCATCGCCGCCGTGGCTCCCGTCAGGAGACGCCGCCTCATGCCGGCTCGCCGCACTGGCGGTTGGCCGGGACCGACTCGTCGATGTAGCGCGGCGGGTTGAGGTCCAGGCCGTTCATCAGCTCGATGAAGCCCTCCCGGGTGTTGTCGGCCAGCCGCGGATTGGTGGCCCGCTCCTCGCCCACGGTGGTCACCGTCCGACCGTTGTAGTCGTGGCCGGGGAAGAGCAGGGTCTCGTCGTCCAGGCTGAGGATCCCCTGGGTGAGGCTGTCCCAGAGCTGGCCCGGGTCGCCGCCCTGGAAGTCGGTGCGACCGGTGCCGCCGATGAGCAGGGCGTCGCCGGTGAAGACGCGGTCGCGCCAGCGGAAGCTCATGCTGCCCGGGGTGTGGCCGGGGGTCGGGATGGTATGGATGACCTCGTTGCCGAAGGTCAGGTCCTCGTCGCCGTCCAGCTGGAAGTCGGCGCAGTCGGCGCCGCACGCCCGGCCCACCGCGACGGGGGCGCCGGTCTCCTGGCGCAGGCCGCCGGCGCCGGTGATGTGGTCGGCGTGGACGTGGGTGTCCAGGATGAGCTCCAGCCGCAGGCCGTGGTCGCGGATCACCTGGAGGTCGCGCTCCAGCATGGTCCGCACGGGGTCGATGATGGCCGCGGCATCGGTGGTCGGGTCCACCAGGATGTAGGTGTAGGTGGAGGTATCGGGCTCGAAGAGCTGGTGGAAGGTCTTCATGGTTTCTCGCTCCTGTTGGCTCTGCGTTGAATCGTGTCCGGGGTTGGTTTTCGTGGCCTTTCGGGGGCCCTCCGGGGTCGGGGAGTCGTCGCACGGGGACGCGAGGACCTTCCCTGGCGCTCCGCGGCGGCCATCCATGGCCGCCGAGGCCCCGTGCGACGACTCCCCGACCCCGGAGGGCGGACCATCGGTTCGGGTAACCGACAGGAACCGGCCAACACCGAACCGGTCTTTGTACGTATTCCCGTAGCAGTTTGCGTGCCGAGTGGTCGGGTTGTCCCTCGTGGCCGCTGAGTCGGTGCCACGACGGCGTCGGCCCGCCATCTCGCCGGTTGCCGGCTGATCTGGATGGCAGTCCTTAATTCCTGAGTGCCACGCTTGGCATTTTGGGGGTTGGCGGTGGGGATTCAACCGCTCCCTACCCGACCTTCTACCGCGAGGGTTGACCTCCGCCTCTCTTTCGTAAATGATAATCATTCGCAACCAATAGAGAGCGGAGGAAGAGACCATGCGACTCTGTGTAGATGCCTGGCTGGAGCGTCGTGACCCCCTGGTGACCCTGCGGGATGCCGACAGTGGTCGGGCCGTGGCCCGCTGGCAGGGCACGGCGGTGGGACGCCTGCTGGAGGAGGGCGGCCTCGCCCTGGAGGACCTGCTGGTGCCCCTTTCGGCGGAGGCGACCCGGCGGCTGGTGGCCGCCCTGGCGGTGGTCCGGCCCATGGCCCTGCCGGGCCGGGAGCCGGAGCCCTCCTGAACAGGTCCGGGACCGGGCTCAGGCGGGGATGAAGACCGGGCCGTGGGGGCCTGCCAGCCGCACCATCTCGCGGCCGTAGAGCCGGCCCAGGGTCTGTTCGTTGACCACCGCCTCCAGCGGCCCGGCGCAGGCCCCCTCGCCGGGATAGAGGAGGAGGGCGTGGTCGCAGAAGCGCACGGCGAGGTTGGCGTCGTGGAGGCTGAGCATCCGGCCGCGGCCGGGCCGGGCGGCCAGCGCCTCCAGGACGCCGATCTGGCGGCCGGGGTCCAGGTGGCTGGTGGGCTCGTCCAGCAGCTCCAGGGGTACGTCCTGGGTGAAGAGGGTGGCCAGGGCCAGGCGCTGGCGCTCGCCGCCGGAGAGGGTAGCGGGGTCGCGGTGCGCCAGCTCGGCCAGGCCCATGGTCGCCAGCGCCTCCCGGGCCAGGCGGTAGTCGGCCTCCCCCTCCACCGACCAGGCGCCCAGGTGGGGGTGGCGGCCGGCCACCGTCGCCTCCAGGACCGTGCCGGCGAAGCCGGGATCGGGGTCCTGGAGCAGCAGCCCGAGCCGCTGGGCGAGCCGGCGGCGGGGGAACCGTTCCAGGGGGGTGTCGTCCACCCGGATCTCCCCGGCCGTCGCCGGGCGCAGACCGGCGAGGGTATGCAGCAGGGTGGTCTTGCCGGCGCCGTTGGGGCCGAGGATGGCCCAGGTCTGGCCCGGCTCCACGGCGAGATCCAGGCCCTCCACCACGGTCCGGCCGCCGATGGTCACCGTGAGGTCGTGGCACGTCAGCCGGCTCATCGCCGCCCCCGGACCAGCAGATAGAGGAAGAGCGGGACCCCCACCAGGGCGGTGAGCACCCCCACCGGCAGCTGCTGGGGGGCGATGATGGTCCGCGCCAGGGTGTCCGCCAGGGTGAGCAGGGTGCCGCCGGCCAGGACCGCCGACGGCAGCAGCCAGCGGTGGTCGCTGCTCACCCACAGCCGCATGAGGTGGGGGATGACCAGCCCCACGAAGCCCACCGAGCCGGCCAGGGTCACCGCCGCGGCGGTGGCCAGGGAGGCGCCGAAGTAGACCCCCCGGCGCAGGGCGGGCACGGCCACCCCGAGGACGGCGGCCTGCTGCTCCCCCCGGGCGAGCAGGTTCAGGGAGCGGGCGGCGGCCAGGGCGACGATGAGCGCCACGGCCAGTAGCCCCAGGGCGGGCAGGGGGTCGCCGGGCTGGCTGAGATCGCCCATGAGCCAGAAGAGCATGCCGTGGACCTGGCGCTCCCCGGCCACGGCCAGGAGGAAGCTGATCACCGCCCCCCAGCCGGCGGCGACCACCACGCCGGTGAGCAGCAGCCGGTCGCCGCCGCCCCCGGCGGCCCGGGCCAGGGCGAAGACCAGCAGCATGGAGGCCAGCGCACCGATGAAGGCCGCCGGGGCTACCAGGGCGCCGGCGGCGCCGATGACCATGGTGCCCAGAGCGGCCACGGCGGCGCCCCCGGAGATCCCGAGGACGTAGGGATCGGCGAGGGGGTTGCGCAGGAGCACCTGCATGAGCGCCCCGGCCAGGGCGAGCAGCCCGCCCACGGCGAAGGCGGCCAGGGCGCGGGGCAGGCGCAGATCCAGGACCACCCGGGCGGCGGTGCCGGTCTCGTCGCCGGTCAGCGCGGCCCACACCGAGGCCGGTGGGATGGTCAGGCTGCCGATGCCCAGGCTCGCCGCCAGGGCGGCGACGGCCAGGATGACCAGCAGGGCCAGTCGGAGGCTCATCCGTCGGCCTCGTCCAGGGACTGGAGGCGGTCACCGGCGCGCAGGGTCCGGACCGGCCAGTCCCGGTGGCGGGCGGCCTCGGCCAGCGCCGGGTCCGGGTCCACGGCCACCGGGTAGGTGACCTGCTCCAGCAGGGGGAGGTCGTTGCGGGAGTCGCTGTAGAAGTGGCTGTGGGCCAGGGTCTCGCCGCGCTGGGAGAGCCACTCCCGCAGACGCGTGACCTTGCCCTCCTGGAAGCATGGGGTGCCGGCCACCTCGCCGGTGTAGCGGCCCTCCACGAACTCGGGCTCCGTGGCGATGAGCGCCTCCACCCCGAACAGCTCGGCGATGGGGGCGGTGACGAAGCTGTGGGTGGCGGTGATGATCACCGGCGTATCCCCGGTGGCCCGGTGTTCCTCCACCAGCCGCCGGGCTGCGGGGAGCATGAGGGGATGGATGCGCTCGGCCAGGAACTCGTCCCGCCAGGCGAGGAGCTGGTCCAGCGGGTAGCGGGTCAGCGGCTCCAGGGCGAAGCGGAGGAAGGCGAAGATATCCAGGGTGCCGTTCTGGTACTCGGCGTAGAAGGCATCGTTGGCGCGCCGGTAGGCCTCGGCGTCCACCAGGCCGCGGTCGGCGAGGAAGTTCCCCCACTCGTGGTCGCTGTCACCGGCGAGGAGGGTGTTGTCCAGGTCGAAGAGGGCCAGGGCCACGGTGCGAACTCCTGCGGGGATGAACCGTCCATTGTACTGCGGGTGGGTGGCGTGGTTCGAGTTCCGGTTGTCCCCATGGTGACGCCGTTCGGTCCCGAGGTCGCCCCGAGGTCGACGCCGTGGAGCGCCAGGGATGGTCCTCGCGTCCCTGGGCCACCCCCGCCCGCCTCCGTGGCCCGCGCCCCTGGTCCCTGGGCACCGCGCGGATCTTCATCCGAGCGGGCTGGCCCGCCGCCCCGCGCCCCGAGCCTTGGCCCCGAGCGGGGCTTTGTATGACC
>JBNJED010000045.1:0-11888 GCA_051745535.1 Pseudomonadota bacterium
CGGCTTCTACCTGGAGGCCGGCACCGGGATCCGGCTGCTCTCCCGCTCCCGGGTCTCCGGCCGGGAGCTCTCCACGGAGTTCCACTTCGGCAGCCATGGCGGGGCGGGGATCCGATTCGGACCGGGAAATCGACTGGATGCCGCCCTCATGCTCCAGCACATCTCCAACGCCGATATCGAGACCCCCAACCCCGGCATCAACTTCTACCAGCTGCGTCTGATCTACCGACTGGGCGGAAGCCCCTGATGGACCCGAACGCGGCCGGCAAGCTAGGTCCCCGGGCGCCAGGGCCGCAGATAGACCGGAACGGCCTCGGCGGCGGTAACGAGTTCACCGGCCGCTGCCGCCCGGGCCCCCAGGCGCGCCACCGCCGCCGCATCCGGCCGGCGCTCAGCCTCCACCACGGCCGGTTCCCCCACGGTCTCGGTCAGCACCTCCCCGTGGGCCGCCCACCCCGGACCCGTGGCGACCCAGTCCCCGGTCGCGAAGGGGCCGACCACCGCCTCGGGGGCGGCGACCACCTCCTCCCCCAGTGGCCGAACCTCCTCCCCGGTGACCCGCCACGGCGCCCAGTAGACCTCCCCCATGCGCGCGTCCAGGGCGGTGGCCACCTCCACGGCCCCCCCGCACCCCGCCGCGGCATCCAGGGCCAGGGCCGCCAGGGTGGAGACCGGCGCCACCCGCCGCCCCAGTCCCAGGGCGAGGCCCTGGGTGACGCCGGCGGCGATGCGCAGGCCGGTGAAGGCACCGGGGCCGCGGCCGAAGGCCACCACGTCCACCGTCGACCGCGACCAGCCGGCCTCGGCCAGCACCTCCTCGGCCCAGGGCAGGAGGAGCTCGGCATGGCGGCGCGGGGCGATCTCGCGGCGCACCGCCACCACGCCATCGGCCCAGAGGGCGACGGAGCAGGCGTCGGTGGCCGCCTCCAGGGCGAGGACCCGGGTGGTCATTCGGCCTCCCCCCGGTGCCAGCGGAAGAAGCGCTCCACCCGCTCCACCTGCCGCGTACGGGTCATGGCCGGCAGGCTGTTGAGGAAGAGTCCGCCGTAGGGCTTCTCCACCAGGCGGGGGTCGCCGATGACCAGGACGCCGTAGTCGCTGGCATCGCGGATGAGCCGGCCCACGCCCTGCTTGAGGGCGATGGCCGCCTCGGGGATCTGGAAGTCCATGAAGGGATTGCCCCCATTGTTGCGCAGCGCCTGGATCCGGGCGTCGGTGACCGGGTCCCCCGGGGCGCCGAAGGGGAGCTTGTCGATGACCACGCAGGAGAGCGCCTCGCCGCGCACGTCCACCCCCTCCCAGAAGCTCCCGGTCCCCAGCAGGACGCCGTTTCCGGCCTCCCGGAACTGCTCCAGCAGGCGCCCGCGCGGGGCGGAGCCCTGGACGAAGAGCGGCCACGGCAACCGCCCCTCCAGCCGCTTCGCCGCATCGGCCAGGGCGCGGTGGCTGGTGAAAAGCAGGAATGCGCGCCCCCCACTGGCCTGGAGCACCGGCTCCACCTTCTCCAGCAGCCGCGGCAGGTAGTCCTCGGCGCGCGGATCGGGCAGCCCCTCGGGGACGTAGAGCAGGGACTGGCGGCGGTGGTCGAAGGGGCTCTCCCAGACCGCGGTCTCGGCATCGCCGAGCCCCAGCCGGCCGCAGAAGTAGTCGAAGCGCCCGGCCACCGCCAGGGTCGCCGAGGTGAAGACCCAGGCGCCGCCGTGGCGGGCCATGTGGTAGCGGAAGCTGGAGGCCACCTCCAGCGGCGTGGCGTGCAGGGCCAGCGTCCGCCCGCCCCGCTCGTACCAGTGGACCTCGCCGGGGGAGTCCTCGGCGGTCACCGCGGCCAGCGCCTCGCGCAGGTCGTCGGCGCGGCGGGAGGCCGCCTCCAGCGCCTTGCCGCGCGGGGCGTTCACGGTCAGTTCGTCGGCCAGCGCCCCCAGGGCCGTCTCCAGCTGCTCCAGGGCGGCGGCCACGGCGCCCTCGCCGGCCACCTCCTCCCAGGGGCGGCGCGCCTCCTGCTCGCCCAGGGCGGCCTCCAGCCCCTCCACGGCAGTCGCCAGGCCGTTGGCCGCCTCCGGCAGCTCGGCCCGCTCCGGCGCCTCGGTGGTAGCGGCGGCGCGGGTATCCCGGGCCAGCTCCAGGAGCTGATGGTTGCTCACCCGGGTACTGAAGAAGCGCGTCGCCACATCCGGGAGCTGGTGGGCCTCGTCCACGATGACGGCGTCGGCGGTGGGCAGGATCTCCCCGAAACCGTCGTCGCGCAGGGCCATGTCGGCGAGCAGCAGATGGTGGTTCACCACCACCACATCGGCCTGCTGGGCACGCCGGCGGGCGTGGAGGACGTGGCAGTCGTTGACCTCCGGGCACTCCTGGCCCAGGCAGTTATCGGTGGTGGAGGTGATCCGCGGGATCAGCGGGTCGTCCTCGACGATCTCGTCCAGTTCGGCCAGGTCGCCACTCTTGGTCGTGTTCGCCCAGCGTGCCACCTTCTCCAGCCGCGCCCGCGGACGCGGGGCGCGCTCCACGTTGCGGGCCAGGGCGAGGCGGTGGCGGCAGAGGTAGTTGCTGCGCCCCTTGAGCAGGGCGACGTCGGCGGCCGCGCCCACCGCCCGGCGGACCACCGGCAGATCGCGGCCGAAGAGCTGGTCCTGGAGGTGGCGGGTGCCGGTGGAGATGATGACCCGACCCGACTGGCGCAGGGCCGGCACCAGATAGGCGAAGGTCTTGCCGGTACCGGTGCCGGCCTCCGCCACCAGGGTCCCGCCATCGGCGAGGGTGGCGGCCACGGCATCGGCCAGGGATTGCTGGGCCGGGCGCGGATTGAAGCCCTCGATGTGATCCGCCAGCGGCCCGTCCGCCCCCAGCAGCGCCGCCGTGGGGCCCGACGCGCCCTCCGCTTCCACCGCCGCATCGTCCATCAGGCGTCCCGCTGGTTGTCCCAGACCTCGTCGCGGACCCGACCCTCGTCCCGGGTCCAGACCGGCTCGGCGAGGATGCGGAAGCGGGCAACGGACATGGCGCCGCGACGGCGGCGGCTCTCACCGGGGGGCTTTTCGGCCAGGCTGGCCTCGATGGTGGCGCGGTCGGCGGCGAGGATCTCCTCGGTCTCGTAGCTGGCGTCCATGAGCACCAGCAGCACCCGGTCCCACGGCTTGTCCAGCGCCAGCTGACCGATGCGCGGCTTGCTCTTGCCCTCGTCGAAGAGGGCGCGCGCCTTGATCTGGATCGCCTCCCCCTCCCAGGCGCCGGTGCCAATGGCATCGGTCCCGGCAGGCGCATCGTCCGGCGCCGGCTCCAGGCCCAGCAGCCGAACGGCATCGGAAATGGCGATCTCGTTGCTGATGGGCAGGGTCTTGCCGGTAGCCCGGCGGTACTCGGCCGCCAGCCTACGGGCCTCGCCCATCAGCCGATCCACGGAATAGACACCCACAGGCGCACCGCTGACAGATTGATTGGGTACTCTAACCCCCCGCCCTGTCCCCTTGCAAAGCCCGGATGACGGGGCCAACGTAGGAACAGGACCATCCGAACCGGGAGCCGATGATGAGCGATAGACCCGTCTGGTTGCGGGCGCTGGAAGATCCCGCCCGCTACCCCCATGCGGTGGAGCGGGTGGAGGTCATCGAGACCCACATCTCCTGGGTGGTCCTGGCCGGCGATCGCGCCTACAAGTTCAAGAAGCCGGTGAACCTCGGCTTCGTCGACTTCAGCGCCCTCCATCTGCGGCGCTACTACTGCCGGGAGGAGCTGCGCCGCAACCGGCCCCTGGCCGGCGACCTCTACGAGGCGGTCATCGCGCTCTGCGGCGAACCCGAGGACCCGGCCCTGGGCCCCGACGAGGATGGCGTCGAGGCCTTCGAGTACGGCGTACGCATGCGCCGGTTCGAGGAGTCCCAGCGGCTGGACCACCTCCTGGAGGCCGGCGATCTCGCGCCGGCGGAGCTGGAGGATTTCACCACGCGGCTGGCCGCCTACCACGCCGGTACGGCGGTGGCGGACAACGACACCACCTGGGGTACGCCGGAGGCGGTCACCGCACCCGCCCGGGAGAACCTCACCACCCTGCGCCGGACGGTGAATCCCGACGATGCCGGCTACCCCCATCTGCGGGCGGTGACCAGCTGGACCGAGCAGGCCCACCACCGCCTCGCCCCCCTCTTCGCCCAGCGCCGGGCGGCGGGCGCGGTGCGCGAGTGCCACGGCGACCTCCATCTGGGCAACATGGCCCGGGTGGACGGGCGGGTAATCGCCTTCGACTGCATCGAGTTCAATCCGGCCTTCTACTGGATCGACACCATGAACGAGGTCGCCTTCCTGGCCATGGACACCCGGGATCGGGGCCGGCCGGACCTAGGCCGGCGGGCGCTGAATCGCTACCTGGAACAGACCGGCGACTTCGCCGGCATGGCGGTCTTCGACTACTACCAGGTCTACCGGGCCCTGGTCCGGGCGAAGGTCGCCGCCATTCGCGTCGACCAGGAGGAAGGGGAAGCGGCCGACGCGGCCCGGGCGGAGATGGAGGAGTACCTGGGCCTGGCCGATGCCCTGACCCGGCCGCGTCAGCCCTGGCTGGCCATCACCCATGGTCTCTCCGGCTCCGGGAAGAGCCACGCCAGCGGGGCGCTCATCGCCGCCACCGACGCCATCCGCCTGCGCTCCGATGTGGAACGCAAGCGCCTCCACGGACTGCCGCCGGACGCGGAGACCGATGCCGGCATGGACGCCGGGATCTACACCGCCGCCGCCTCGGAGCGCACCTACGACCACCTGCTGGCCCGCGCGGAAGAGCTCCTGGACGCCGGCTGGCCGGTGGTCGTGGATGCCACCTTCCTCACGGCCAAGCGCCGGGAGCCCTTCCGGGCACTGGCACGGCGGCGCGGCTGGCCCTTCGCGATCCTCGATCTGGAGGCGCCGGAGGCGGTGCTACGGGAGCGGATCGCCGCCCGCGCCGCGGCCGGCGGCGATGCCTCGGAGGCGGATACCTCGGTGCTGGAGGCGCAGCTTAAGCGGCGGGAGCAGCCCACCGGAGAGGAGGAACGTGACGTCGTCCGCCTGGATGCCACGCAGCCGGTGGACGGGGAGGCGCTGGTACGCCGGGTCGTGCCCCCGGGTCCCGACACCGGCTAGGCGGAGCCGCCCTTCGCCGAGGGCTTGCGGTGCATCCCCGGAGCGAAGAACTGGCGGCGGTTCCGCCCGCGGCCCTTGGCCTCGTACATCGCCGCATCGGCCTCCGCCAGCAACTCCTCGGGGTCCTGGCTGCCATCCATGACCATGCGGATCCCGATGCTGGCGGAGAGCCGCATGGCGATACCCTCCACCTCCACGGGCTCGTTCGCCGCCGCCAGGAGGCACGCCACCACGCGCTCGACGCCCCGGTGCCCCTGGACCCCCTCCAGGACGACGACGAACTCGTCCCCGCCCATGCGGCCCACGGTGTCCGCCCCGCGCACGCAGGCGGAGAAGCGCTGGGCCAGGGCCTCCAGGAGGGCGTCGCCGGTGGCGTGCCCCAGGTCGTCGTTGATGGGCTTGAAGCCGTCGAGATCCAGGTAGAGGACGGCGACGTTGGTGCCATCCCGCTGGGCGGCGGCCAGAGCGTGGCCCAGACGGTCCAGGATCAGGGCGCGATTGGGCAGCGCGGTGAGCGGGTCATAGTAGGCCATGCGCGCCAGCCGCGCCTGATCCTGCTTCACCGCGGTGATGTCGGAGAAGACGCCGACGTAGTTGACCACCTTGCCGGTATCATCCGGGACGGCGGTGATGGTCAGCCACTCGGCGTAGGCGGTCCCGTCCTTGCGCCGGTTCCAGATCTCCCCCTCCCAGCGGCCGTCCTGTTTGAGGCGTCGCCACAGTTCGGCGTAGAAGGCCGGGCCCTGCCGACCGGAGCTGAGGATGTTGGGGTTCTGGTCGATGACCTCGTCCCGGCGATAGCCTGTCACCGCCTCGAAGGCGGGATTGACGTCGACAATGCGGACCCGGGCATCGGTCACCATGATCCCCTGGCCCGAATGGGCGAAGACGGCATCCGCCAGCCGCAGCCGGTCCGCCGCCCCGCCGATGGCGGCCACATCGCCCAGGCTCACCAGCCATCCCTCCTCCGCCCCCATGGGGACCGCGCGCAGGGCCACGGTGAAGTGGCCGGAGCGCTCCCGGGCGGCACAGCGCAGGGGGCGCGCGGCCCCGCCGGCCAGCCACTCGGCCACCCCCGCCCCACGGGGGCAGTCCAGGAGGTCGCCGAGCACCGCCCCGTCCAGGGCCGAGGGGTCCGCTATCCGGAAGAGCTGCGCCGCGGCCTCGGAGATCCGGCGGATCCGGCCGCACCCGTCAAGGACGATCACCGGACATGCGACCTGCTCCAGGAGCTCGGCGGCGCGGTCTTCAACGTTGGGATGGGCGAGAGACATCGCGACAGGGTAGCACCCGGCGGAAGTAGACCCTACTCGACCGGCCCCGTGTGGCCGCCACTGGCAAGAATTTAACCTGGCGGAAACAATTCCCTTCAGCGGTGGAGCGCGGCCAGGATGGCGGCGACCACGTCATCCGGCCCGACGCCGGGGATATCCAGATCCAGCCGCTCCATGGCACTGGCCACCGCCGGTCGCAGGGCATCCTCTTCGAGGCGCTGCCCGCGCAGGGCGATGGCCAGGTGGTCGATCCCGTCCTCCGGGAAGACAGTGAAATCGCCGGAGAGGCCGAGTTCGGCGATGTGGTCGTCCTTCTCCAGCAGCCGCGCCCGCAGCAGGCCGCCATCGGCCTTGTGGGCACCCTCGGTAAGGTGGGTGCCGGCGGCGATCTTCACGCCCCCCTCCACGAACTTGCGCCCCTGCTGCCAGGTCCACTCGGGGTCCTGGAGCTCCCGCTCCTGCTCGGCGATGGTCAGCTCCTCCACCGGGCCCGGCTCGGTGAGCTCGGGCTCCACCGCCAGGGCGGCGGCCACCTCCTCCAGGAAGGTGTCCCGCACCGCCTCCCGCTCCGGGGGCTCGCCCAGCTCCCGGGCGAAGGTGGTGATGTAGTCGGCCATGCCGGAACGGAGCTTGTCGCGGAACTTCTCCGAGGGGACCCGCAGGCTCCGCGCCATGGCCTCCACATCGAAATCGAACATGAAGCTCCCCACCATGACCGTCGCCTCGCCGATGGTCGCCGCGCCGGTCCCGCCGATCTTGCGGCCGTCCACGTGGATGTCGTTCACCGGTCGGAAGGTGGCCGGGATCCCGAAGCGGCGATAGGTCCGCAGGACCGGCTCGATGAAGTGGCTGTAGATATCGGCCACGAAGCGCGGCGCCTTGGCCACCGGGTAGATGAAGTGGAAGAAGAGCTGGTCGCTATCCAGGTAGACCGCGCCGCCGCCCACGTGGCGCCGGATGATGGGCAGCCCCTGCTCCTGGCACCAGTCCTGGTCCACCTCCAGCGCGATGTCCTGATGGAGCCCCACGCAGACATAGGGATCGTCGGGATTGACCAGGGTGAGGACGGGGTCGTCGCCGGGCCCCATGGCGTGGGCCACGCCGTGGTAGACGGCCTGGGAGCGGATGGCGGGCTGGTGGCCGAAGTCGAGGACGCGCAGGCGCATGGTGTCAGGGTTCTCCATTGGGTGGATTCGGAAGATCTTCCCCCGTCCAGGCCTCCACGGGCGCATGGCGGGGGGCTCGGCGCGCCAGGCGCGCCCGGAATTCGTCCAGCGACGGCCGCTCCGCCAGCCGGAACAGGTGGGTGGCCCCCGGCCGGTCGGAGGCACCGAAACCGACCACCGCCGGCCGGGCCCCCGGCAGGGCCGCGGCCACCCGGGCCCAGAGCGCCTCGCGGCGGCGCTGATCGGTGGTATACCAGACGGCCAGCGGCACCCGCGGCCGGAGGTAGTCCAGGTGCCACCGGGGCCGCCCCCCCGCCGTCCAGTGCCGCTCGACCCGGCTGCGCAGGCCGCCGGGGCCGAAGGCGCTGCCCACGTAGAGGTAACAGCCCCCGGCCAGCGCCTGCTCCCCCAGCGCGCCCACGGTATACCGCCCCGGGTCGAGGCGGAAGAGGAAGGCGTAGGTCCCCGCCTCCCGCGGTGGCCGCGCCACGGCTCAGGGCCGCAGGACGATCTTGCCCTGCATGCCGCCGGCCTCCAGGCGCTGGTGGGCCTCGACCACCTGCTCCAGCGCCAGGGTCTCGGCCACCTCCACCTGCAGGTCGCTGCTGTCCAGCCACTGGGCGCACCGGTCGAGGATGGTGCCCTGATGGTCCAGGGCCTCGGGGAGCCCGCGCAGTTGTGGCGTGAGCATGAGTTCGAAGGAGAGCCGCAGGTTGCGGGTGCGCGCCTCGGTAAGGTCCACCTCCCCCGGGTTGAGCAGGGTCACCAGGTCGCCGTAGTGGGCCACCGCCTCCACGGTGCGGCGCCAGGTGGCCCCGCCCACCGTGTCCAGGGCGACATCCACGCCGCGTCCGTCGGTCCAGGCCAGGGTGGCGTCGACGAAATCGCGCTCGGTGTAGATGATGATCTCCTCCGCCCCGAGCCCGCCGACGAAGCCGATGCGGTCGCGGCTGCCCACCGTCGTGGCGGTCCGGGCCCCCTGGAGCCGCGCCAGCTGCAGCGCCACGTGGCCCACGCCACCGGCACCGGCGTGGATCAGGGCGGTCTGGTCGGCCTGCAGCCGCGCGCGGTCGAACAGGGACTCCCAGGCCGTGATCGCGACCAGGGGCGCGGCGGCGGCCGTCGTGAAGTCCACCGACTCCGGCAGGGGCCGGGCGCGGGCGGCGTCCACCACGGTGTACTCGGCATAGGTGCCCGGCGCCGCCCCCAGGCCGCCGTAGCAGAGGAAGACCCGGTCGCCCACGGCGCGGTCGGTGACCCCCTCCCCCACCTCGACGATCTCGCCGGCGGCATCGCAGCCGGGGATGAAGGGCAGGCCCTCGGCAAACATGGGGCCGCGCTGGCGGACCTTGGTATCCACCGGATTGACCCCGGCGGCCCGGATGGCCACCTTCACCTGCCCGGGCCGCTCGATGGCCGGCTCCGGGACCTCCTCGTAGCGCAGCTGTTCCGCCCCGCCGGGCTCGTGCACGCGAACGGCTCTCATGCGGGCTCCTCCTTCGCCAGAAATTCCTCCACCAGGGCTCGCCACTCGGCCTCCAGCGAACCCGTCTCCACCGGGCAGCCGGCGCGGCGATACCAGTAGGCGGCATTCCCCGGATCCCCCTCCACCCGGTGGAGATGGGCGTGGACCCGGGCGGCATCCGCCCCGCCGACCGCCTGTACCGTGGCGTGGGCGCCGTGCCAGTCCCCCCGCCCCAGCTGCCACAGGGCACGGAGGGCGGGCGACAGGCTCGGCGCCTCGTCAGCGGCGAGCAGTCGCTGGAATGCGGCGTATTCCATGGCCCCTCCCGGGCAGAATCGATACCAACGGGGGAAGGCTAAACCGCCGCCGGGGCCCCTTCAATCCACCCGCCGTGGGGCCATCATCGGCCGGCGGAACAGGAAGGCATCCCGCGCCACCGCCTCCCACGCCAGCCCGTGGCGGCGGGCGAACCACGCCAGGGTCGACCGCGAGAAGAAGGCGACGTGGGTGGGATCGTCCTTGTACCGCCAGCTAGCAAACCGCCGGGCATCGATGACCGGCTGGGTCATGATCCCCAGCCAGCCCCCCGGCCGCAGCCGCTCCAGCAGGCACGCCAGGGTCCGCCCCGGGTCGTGCAGGTGCTCCACCACCTCCGTGGCGGTGATGAAGTCGTAGGTCCCGGTGAGCGCCCGGGCGTCATCCGCATAGAGGGGATCGTAGACCTGCATCTCGAAGCCCCGCTCGCGGCCCACGGCCGCCAGGGCCGGCCCCGGCCCGCAGCCGAAATCGAGCCCCCGGGAGCCGGTGGGGCAGCGTTCGGCGAGGGGCTCGAAGAGGCGCCCCAGGAAGCGACGGTAGCCAGGATCGTCGGGGTGGTTCTCGTGGCGGTCGTACTCCGCCCGCTCCCCCGCCGGATCCGGCCGGTCCCCCGGCGGCACGCTCACCAGGTCGCAGGTCCGGCAGCGCCAGTAGCTGCGCCGCCGGTCCCGGCCGAATAGCTGCAGCCGGCCCCCGTCGCACAGCGGGCAGATCACGCCCGGCTCCCCTCCGGTACCGAATCGCCTTCCGGATGCTCTTCCTCCTCCGCAAGCGGCTCCTCCTCCTCGGCCTCGGCGGTGTACTCCAGCTCCGACTCGTCGGCGCGGGGGTCCAGCTCGGCCGCGGCCTGGGTCGTCCGCACCATGGGCATGTAATCGCCCTGATCCGCCAGCGGGATGGTGGGGCTGATGTGCATGCGCCAGAAGGCATAGGCCGCCAGCGACACCAGGATGGCGGCGAAGAAGAAGAGCAGGGACTGGGAGCCCAGCCGCTCCATGATCAGGCCGGCCACCAGCGGGCCGGCGACCGCCCCGCCGCCGTGGACGAGCAGCAGGGCCTGGGTCGCCTCGAGGACGCCGCCCTCGTGGAGGTGGTCGTTCATGTGGGCCACGGAGAGGCCGTAGACGGTGAACATCAACCCGCCGTAGAGGAAACTGGCCACCACGATGGCCCCGCGACCGAAGAAGGTCGCCCCGAACAGGACCAGCGCCAGCAGGGCCCCGGCGACCCCCACCCAGGCGAGGACGGTCCGCCGGTCGTGGCGATCGGAGAGGTGGCCGATGGGGATCTGCAGCAGCGCCCCGCCCAGGATGGTCGCCGCCATGAAGGTCGCGACCCCCATCTTGTCCAGGCCGATGCCGCTGGCGAACACCGGCCCCATGCCCCAGAAGGCGGCATAGGCGAGCCCCGAGAAGAAGGCCCCGGCGACCCCCAGGGGGGAGATGCTGACCAGGTGGCGCAGCCCCAGGGTTGGGGTCTCCAGGGGCGTGGGCTCGCGGAGCCGGGTCAATGCCACCGGCACCAGCGCCAGGGAGATGAGAATGGTTACCAGGCCGAAGGGGACAAAGGTGCTCACGTCCCCGGCCAGGAGCAGGAACTGCCCCCCGGCCAGGGCCAGCAGGGTGATGGTCATGTAGAGGGCGAAGACCTGGCCCCGGGTATTACTGGTGGACTGCTCCCCCAGCCAGCTCTCGATGACCATGTAGATGCCAACGAAGGCGGCGCCGGTGATGAGCCGCAGGAACATCCAGGCCACCGGGTCGGGGAACATGGCGTGAAGGATGCCGGTGGTGGAGGCCACGGTAGCGAAGGCGGCGAAGGCGCGGACATGGCCCACCCGGCGCACGATCCCCGGTGCCCCGTAGGTCCCGACGATGAAGCCGGCGAAGTAGGCGGCCATGATGAGGCCGATGGTGGACTGCGCGACGCCGTCCATGCTCGCGCGCACGCCCAGGGCCGTCCCCAGGAGCCCCCCTCCCACCAGCAGCACGCCGATCCCGAGCAGAAGGGTGTAGATGGAATAGGCCAGCCTGAACAATTCGCTCCTTCGTCCGCCCCGAGGGCGCGCCTGTCGTGTTGTCGATCCCGCCGACTAGCGGCGGCTCCTCTGCTTCCCTTGGAGGTGGCCGTACCGATTGTCAAGGGGCGGCGCAATATGCCCCCGCAGCGGCCCGCTGTCCAGCCCCGCACAGGGCCTTTTTTGCGCCCTTGATTGCCGCGCCGCCAGGGGCCATCCTCGCGCCCCGTCGACGACCACGCCACCACCGGGGGAGGCCCCCTATGACGCCCTATTTCGCCTACGGCTCGAACATGCTTACCGCCCGCCTCCGGGCCCGGGTCCCCTCCGCCCATCCGGTGGGCCGGGCCCGTCTGGACAACCACGCCCTGGCCTGGCACATGGCCGGCCCGGACGGCTCCGCCAAGTGCGACATCGTCACCACCCCGGGTACGGTGGTTCACGGCGTCCTCTTCCGGCTCGACGCCGGGGAGCTGCCCCTGCTGGATGCCGCCGAGGGGCTGGGCCACGGCTACGACCGCGAGACGGTGACAGTCACC
>JBNJED010000046.1:0-11735 GCA_051745535.1 Pseudomonadota bacterium
ACCCGGCGCGCCTTCCTCCACACCGAGTGGCGCCCCGGCGCGCGCTGGACCCTCCACGCCGGCGTCGGCGTGGAGGACGAGCCCTATACCGGGGTCCATGCCGCACCGCGCCTGGGCGTCAACTGGCACTACCTCCCCGAGCATGCCGTGCGCCTGAGCGCCACTCGGGCGCGCCGGGCCCCCTCCCTGCTGGAGGCCCAGGGGGATTGGGGCCTGCGCCAGGCAGAGAATAACGACCTCGTCGACCTCATGATGCGCGGCGACCGGGACCTGGAGCCGGAGCGCGTGGACAGCGTGGAGCTGGCGCTGGTGGGGGGCGGGGAGGCCCTCAACTATGAGTTCAAACTCTTCCAGCGGACCTTCCGGGACCTCATTGTCGGTGTTCAGGATTTCCCCGCTGAAGAGCCTTACGACAGTTATGCCTCCGATTGCCCGATAACCGACGAGAATCCGAATGGACTGCCCTGTACCTATCTGGCGAACCACGTCCGCCTGCAGCAGAACAGCGAGCCCATCCGCAGCCGTGGGGCGGAGCTGCAGCTGGACTGGCAGCCGGCCCGGGGCAGTCGCCTGGGCCTGGCCTGGGCCTGGGGCAGTGCCGAAGGCGAACTCGATATTGGTGAAGGGATATATATCGAGGAAAAGCGTCAGAGCGCCGACAGCACCATCCCCGAGCACACGGTGGCGCTGTGGGGCAGCCAGCGGCTGGGGTCCTGGCGCCTCTCGGCGGCGGCCTACCACGTCTCGGCCATGCGCTGGATCATGAGCGATGACCTCGACGGCTGGACCACCCTGGACGTGACGGCGGCCCGCGACCTGGACCTCGCCTTCGGCGACGGCCGTCTGGCCGTGACTGCCCTGGACGCCCCGGGGGACTACGCCGACTTCCACGAGGCGTACCGCCGGGATCGCCGCCTCTACGTCCACGCCTCCCTGGCCTTCTAGGTCGTCCGGAGATGGAGGGAACCGTGCCAGGGAATGACGCGGCCAGGATGGGGTGCACCCCCGGCAGGCCTGCCGGGCGGGGGTGGAGGCGATGGCTCCTCGCCTTCCTCCTGTCCTTGGCCCTGCCCGTGGCTGCGGCCGAGCCGCCGACGGTGGTGGTGATCGCCGAGCCCGATCGCCCCCATCAGGCGGCCTTCATCCGCGGGCTGCGGGGGGAGCTGGCGGGGGCGGCGAGCCTGGACGAGCGGCCGCCGGAGGCGGCTGCGGACGTGGACCCGTCGGCCCTGGTGGTCGCCGTGGGGCAGCGGGCCGGGGCCGCCGTCGCCGCCCATCGCAGTGGGCGCTGGCGCCTCTACGGCCTGATCTCCCGGGGCGCCGCCCGGGGCTGGATGCAGGGCGATCCCCGGGCCGCGGCCCGCGTGGTGGAGCAGCCCCCGCACCGGATGGTGGCGCTGCTCACCGCCGTCCTGCCCGATGCCCGCCGCATCGGCCTCCTGCTGGGGCCCGACTCCCGCCCCTACGGTCGGCGCCTGGTCGGTGCCCTGGAGGCCGCGGACCGGGAGCCGGTGGTCCGCCGGGTCGAGACGGGGGCCGAGGTCGAGCCGGTGGTGGAGGCGCTCTTCGGGGAGAGCCAGGCGCTGCTGGTCCCCGCCGACCCCGCCGTCATCAACCGGCGGACCGCCGTCCCCCTCATCCAGGGCGCCTACCTGCGCGGCGTCCCCCTGATGGGGCCGGGACGTTCCAGCGTCCGGGCCGGGGCCCTCATGGCCCTGCATACGGAGCCGGCGGCGCTGGGGCGCGCGGCCGCCGAGGAGGTGGCGGCGGCGCTGTCCGGGAGGCCGCCGGCCGGGCGCCGCTATCCGGTGGATTTCCGCGTGGTGGTCAATTACGGCGTTGCGCGCGCCCTGGGCCTGGTGGTTCCGTCGGAGCAGCAGCTGCGTCGGCAACTACAGGAGGGGCGCCCATGATATCGGCGGGGATCCGGCGGACGCTGCTGGTGGTGGCCCTGCTCCCGGCACTGGTCACCGCCATCGTGCTGTTCGGCTACTTCGTGGGGGAGCAGGTCCAGCTCCTGGAGGACTCCCTGGAGGAGCAGGGGCGCACCCTGGCCGGCCAGCTCGCCCCGGCGGCGGAATACGGCGTGGTCACCCAGAACCGCCCCCTGCTGCGCCGGATGGCGGCCGCCGCCTGGGGCGACCGGGAGGTCGCCGGTATCGCCGTGGTGGACGGGGCCGGCGAGGTCATCTGGCACCGGGGCGACTTCGAGCACGCCGATGAACTGGGGGGCGCGCGCGACCGGGGGCAGTCGCAGGAGTGTGCTCGCGGGCGCCAGCGGATCCTTTTCTGTGCCCCCATCCAGCGGACCCGGCTGCCGGTGGATGATCTTGCGGGCGGCGCCCCGCCGCTCCCGGAGGTGGTGGGCTGGGTCTACGTCGAGATGTCCACCCGGCCGCTGGATGAGCGTCGGAATGCGGCCATCCTGCGGGCCACGGGGATCACCCTGGCGGTCCTGTTGCTGGGCGGGCTGGTCGCCGCCCGGGCCGGGCGTTCCATCAGCCAGCCGCTGGGGGAGCTGGCCGACGCCCTGCGCGCGGCGGGCCGGGGGGAACTGGAACGCCAGGTCCCGGAGACCGCCGGCGGGGAACTGGCCGTCCTCCAGCGCGGCTTCAATCAGATGATCACCGATCTCAAGTCCACCCACGACCAGATGCAGGGCCGGATCGAGGATGCCACCGGTGAGCTGCTGAATGTCCTGGAGGAGCTGGAGCGCAAGAACCGCGCCCTGGAGACCCAGCGGCGCAACGCCCAGGCGGCCAACGAGGCCAAGACCCGCTTCCTGGCCAACATGTCCCACGAGATCCGCACCCCCATGAGCGGCATCATCGGCATGGCCGAACTCCTGGGGCGGACGCCGCTGGATCCGGCCCAGCGGGACTACGTGGACGCCCTGCGGGTGGCCGCCGACAGCCTCCACGTCCTCCTGGACGATGTCCTCGACCTGGCCAAGATCGAGGCCGGCAAGGTGCGGCTCCAGCATCGGCCCTTCGACCTGCGCGAGGCCGTGGAATCGGTGGCGCGGATGCTGGCGCCCAGCGCCCATGCCAAGGGGCTGGAGCTGGTCTGCTTCATCGAGCCGGGGATCCGCACCCGCGTGCTCGGGGATGCCCAGAAGCTCAAGCAGGTGCTCACCAACCTCGCCATCAACGCCATCAAGTACACCGAGGAGGGCGAGGTGGTCCTGGAGGTTACCGACGCCCGGGATGTCGCCGGGGCGGACCAGTGGCTCTGCTTCCGGGTCCGGGATACCGGCATGGGCATCGCCCCGGAGGCCCAGGCCCGGATCTTCGAGAGCTTCGCCCGCGTGGACGAGGGCGAACCGGTCTCCGGGACCGGCCTGGGGACGACCATCGCCCGGGAGTTCGTCGAACTCATGGGGGGGAAGATCGGCCTGGAAAGTGAACCGGGCCAGGGCTCCGTCTTCTGGTTCGAGCTCCCCTGGCGGCTCGCGCCCGAGGGGGAGGGCGAGCTGCCGGCGCGGCTGGACGGCCAGCGCGCCCTGGTTGTCAGTCCCCGGGAGAGCGAGCGGCGGGCGCTGGCCGCCTACATCGAGGCGCTGGGCGCGACGGTCACCGCCCGGGGGGAGCTGGCGTCCGGCGAGGCCGCCGCGGCCGGGGAGGACCACGATGTCGTCCTGATCAGTCGCCCGCCTCAGGGCACGCCCCCGACCGGCGAGGAGCTGACCGCCATCGCGGAGCGGGCGCGCCTCATCTGCCTCCTGCCCCTGGGCGAGGAGCCGGTGCGCGCCGAGTGCCCGGTGCATCTGCGCAAGCCCTTCCGCTGGCGGCAACTGGCCGAGGCCCTGGCGGGGGAAGTGCAGGAGCCCGCGCCGGAGGCGCCCCCCTCCGACCAGCCAACCGTCCGGGTGCTGGTGGCCGAGGACAACGCCATCAATGCCCGGGTGATCCGGACCTTCCTGGAGCAGGCCGGCCACCACGTCACCGTGGTCGGCGACGGGGACGCCGCCCTGGCCCACCTGGAGAATGCGCCGGTGGATATCGCCCTGCTGGACCTGCGCATGCCGGGGCTGGACGGGGTCGAGGTCGCCCGCCGCTGGCGGGCCGAGGAGGCGGGGCGGGTGCCCATCGTGGCGCTGACGGCCAACGCCACCGAGGCCGACCGCGCCGCCTGCGCCGAGGCGGAGATGGACGGCTTCCTCACCAAGCCGGTGAGTTCCGCCGAGCTGGACGAGATCATCGGCCGGCTGGCGGGCCTTGAAAACACCGGCGCTTTCGGCTCAAATGGTGGTAACGATTGAACGCGCCGGTGCCGGGCGGTACCGGACCGAATTTCGGTGACAAGCGGAGGCAGGACATTGAGCGATAATATCGTCCATGTGACGGACAGCACCTTCGAGGACGAAGTCCTGAACACCGACGGGGCCGTGCTCGTCGACTACTGGGCCGACTGGTGCGGCCCCTGCAAGATGATCGCCCCCATCCTCGACGAGCTGGCCGAGGAGTACGCCGGCAAGCTCAAGATCGCCAAGCTCAACATCGACGAGAACCCGGGCACCCCGCCGAAGTTCGGTATCCGCGGGATCCCGACGCTGATGCTGTTCAAGGACGGCAACGTCGAGGCCACCAAGGTCGGCGCGGTCTCCAAGTCGCAGCTCTCGGCCTTCGTCGACAGCAACCTGTAGCTGCCGGTCCCGGGGTGCCGGGCTGGACGCCGGCCCGGCACCGTGGTAGCTTTCCTTCCGCGCCTGCCCCCTGCAGCGCGACCTTATTCGATTTTCAGGACTCTCGACCCGAACTCCCGATCCCGTAAACGGACCCTCCCTCCTGGCGTGTGGCCGCCGATCGGTGGAGTCTCCGCGGAGTCGTTCCCGTACCCGCCGGAATCCCCATGCCCGAATCATCCGATCAACACAGCGACAAGACCATGAATCTGACCGAACTCAAGCGCACCACCGCGGCCGAGCTCATCAAGCAGGCCGAGGAGATGAACCTGGAGGGGCTCTCCCGGGCCCGCAAGCAGGACGTCATCGTCGCCATGCTCAAGGCTCATGCCGAGCGCGGCGAGGACATCTACGGCGACGGGGTGCTGGAGATCCTCCAGGACGGGTTCGGCTTCCTGCGCTCGGCGGACGGCTCCTACCTGGCCGGGCCGGACGACATCTACGTCTCCCCCAGCCAGATCCGGCGGTTCAACCTCCGCACTGGGGACAACATCGCCGGCAAGATCCGGCCGCCCAAGGAGGGGGAGCGCTACTTCGCCCTGCTCAAGGTGGAGGAGATCAATTTCGAGCGGCCGGAACACTCCAAGAACAAGGTCCTGTTCGAGAACCTGACCCCGCTGCACGCCACCGAGCGCATGCAGATGGAGGTGGGCAACGGCTCCACCGAGGACATCACCCCGCGGGTCATCGACCTCATCGCCCCCATCGGCAAGGGTCAGCGCGGCCTGGTCGTCTCCCCGCCCAAGGCGGGCAAGACCCTGATGCTGCAGCAGATCGCCCAGTCCATCACGCAGAACCACCCGGAGGTCTTCCTCATCGTGCTGCTCATCGACGAGCGGCCCGAGGAGGTCACGGAGATGGAGCGGTCGGTGCGCGGCGAGGTGGTCTCGTCGACCTTCGACGAGCCGGCCACCCGCCACGTCCAGGTGGCGGAGATGGTCATCGAGCGGGCCAAGCGGCTGGTGGAGCACAAGACCGATGTGGTCATCCTGCTGGACTCCATCACCCGTCTGGCCCGGGCCTACAACACCACCATCCCGTCCTCGGGCAAGGTGCTCACCGGCGGCGTGGACGCCAACGCCCTGCACCGGCCCAAGCGCTTCTTTGGCGCGGCGCGGAACATCGAGGAGGGCGGCAGCCTGAGCATCCTGGCCACCGCCCTGGTGGAGACCGGCTCACGCATGGACGAGGTCATCTTCGAGGAGTTCAAGGGCACCGGTAACCTGGAGCTGCACCTGGACCGGCGCATCGCCGAGAAGCGGATCTTCCCGGCCATCAACATCAACCGCTCCGGCACCCGGCGGGAGGAGCTGCTCACCAAGCCGGACGAGCTGCAGAAGATGTGGGTGCTGCGCAAGCTGCTCAATCCCATGGACGAGGTGGCGGCCATGGAATTCCTCCACGACAAGCTCAAGGCCACCAAGACCAACGACCAGTTCTTCGACTCCATGAAGCGCTGACCGCGACGGCGCCGGCTCCCCTTGCCGGGGAGCGGCGCGCTGGCGTAAGATGGCCGGCTTGTTCGCGGCGTCCCGAGGGAGAGGGCGCTTCAGGGTCCAACGCGAGGTAGGTAGCGATGAAAGCGGATATCCATCCCCGGTATCAGGAAATCAATGTGAGCTGCAGCTGCGGCAACAGCTTCAAGACCCGCTCCACGGCGTCGGAGGACCTCCACGTGGACGTCTGCGCCGAGTGCCACCCCTTCTACACCGGCAAGCAGCGGCTGGTGGACACCGCCGGGCGCGTGGACAAGTTCCGCCAGAAGTACGGTATGTAGGACCGTCAGGCCGGCGGGTCCCCCTCGCCGGCCAGCAGTTCGGCCACCGCCTCCCGACTGGCCCGCGCCATGGGGTGGCCGTCCACCGGCGACGCCGGCGCCTGCCGGATACCCCGTTCCGGGAAGACCACCACCTCCACCTCGGTATCCTCCCCCCAGGGGAAGCGGAAGCTGGGCAGTCGCTGCTCGGTGGCGCCGGTGCGTAGCTCCACCTCGCCCTCGTCGAAGGGGTGGTGGTGGTCCATGAGCCGGAAGGCGACGGCTTCCGGGGTGTCGCTGAACAGGTGCAGCGTCACCCGGCTGTGGCTCCCCGCCGTCCCCGCGAGGACCGGGCCCACCAGGCGCGGCCGGAAGTCCTCGAATCCTGCCATCACCTCCAGCGCCACTCGGCGCAGCCTCGCCAGCTCGCGCGGCTGACGGTCCCCCTCGAACAGCCGCTGATGCTCCCGCAGGGCCGCCTCGATCTCGTCGTTGCGTGGCAGGTTGCGGGTGTCCGCCGCCCCCAGCCGCGCCGCCGCCTTGCGCTTGGCATGGTGGAAGTCGGTGAGCGCGCCGTCACTCATCAGCCGGGCCGCCTCGGCGGCGATGTTCTGGCGCATGGCCTGGTCGTGACGTCGCTGGAGATTCGCCATGGCGTTACCACTCAGAAGAGCGAGCGCTGCACATCGTCGTCGGAACCCCCGTTGCCCTGGCTGCCGGCCTCGGGGACGTGGCCCGGGCGGAAGGTCTCGAAGATGGCATCCTCGCTGTCGGGGCCGGCCAGACGACCGGTCTCCGGGTCGATGCGGACGGTGACCATGCCCGGCGGCCGCTCCAGGGGCTGCTCCGGGATCCCGGCCAGGGCGACGCGCATGAAGTCCCGCCACATGGGCAGGGCGGCCCGCGCCCCGGTCTCGCGGGGCCCCAGCGGGCGCGGATTGTCGAAGCCCACCCACGCGGTGGTCGCCACGGCCTGGTTGAAGCCGGTGAACCAGGCGTCCACCTGCTGATTGGTGGTGCCGGTCTTGCCGGCGAGGTCGTCGCGTCCCAGGGCCAGTGCCCCGCGACCGGTCCCCTCCTTGACCACGTCCCGCAGCATGGAGTTTATCTGGTAGACGTTCTCCGGCGGCAGGACCCGTTCGGCCGGCCGGTCCGCCCGCGGCTCGGGGACCGGCAGCCCGGGCAGACCGATCCGGGCTACCAGGTGCTCCGCCCCGCGCAGGCCCTCGGGGATGGCCTCGTCGCAGTCGGGGCAGACCCGCTCCGGGTTGGTCTCGTAGAGGATGCGTCCGTCGCGATCCTCGATGCGCTCCAGGAAGTGGGCATCCACCCGGTAGCCGCCGTTGGCGAAGACGGTGAAGCCGGTGGCCAGCTCCAGCGGGGTGATGGAGCCGCTCCCCAGGGCCAGGGTGAGATCGCGCGGCAGGCGCTCGGGGTCGAAGCCGAAGCGGGTGGCGTGGTTGATGGCGTACCGGATCCCCATGGCGCGCAGCAGCCGGATGGAGATGAGGTTGCGGCTCTTCACCAGGCCGGTGCGCAGCCGGGTGGGGCCGAAGAAGCGACCGCTGTAGTTCTCCGGCGCCCAGACCCCCTCCAGGGCCGTGTCCTCCAGGACCACCGGGGCGTCGTTGATGATGCTCGCCGGGGTGAAGCCGTGTTCCAGCGCCGCCGAGTAGATGAAGGGCTTGAAGTTGGAGCCTGGCTGACGCCGCGCCTGGGTCACCCGGTTGTACTTGCTGCGGTTGAAGTCGTAGCCGCCGGCCAGGGCGAGGACGCTGCCGTCCTCCGGTCGCTGGGAGACCACCGCTCCCTGGACCTCGGGTTCGTTGGCCAGGTGCCACTCCCCCTCGTCCAGGGGGCGCAGGCGGACGATATCGCCTACCGCCACGACATCCCCGGCCTCTTCCGGGTCCGGGCCGGTGCTGTTGGTATCCCGGTAGGGGCGGGCCCAGGCGAGGCCCCGCCAGGGGAGGGTCTCCAGGTTGCCCTCCCGGGTAATGACCCGCGCCGAGCGCTCATCCACCGCTACGACCAGCCCCGGTTCGAGATCCCGGGGCAGGCGGATCTCGTCCAGCCAGTCGCGCCAGGTACGCAGCTGGGGCGGGAGCAGCTCCAGGGGCCCCGGGTTGTCGGCGGCGGCCAGCCAGTAGCGCGCCGGGCCGTCCAGCTGGAGCTCCCGCTGCTCCAGTGGTCCCCGGTAGCCGTGGCGGTAGGAGTACTGGTGGAGCCCGTTGGCCAGGGCCTCGTTGGCCGCCTCCTGCAGTCGACTCTCCACGGTGGTATAGACCCGGTAGCCGCCGGTATAGGCGTCCTCACCGTGGCGGGCGACCATCTCCTGCCGCGCCAGCTCTGCCACCCAGGGGGCGTACAGGTTGGCCTCGCCCCCGTGGTAGCGGGCGTCATCCCGAGAACTCCGGGCCTCCCGCCAGCGCTCCCGCTCCAGGTAGCCCAGGTCGTGCATCCGGTCGAGGACGTAGTTGCGGCGGAGGAGGGCCCGGTCGCCGTCCGCCAGGGGGTTGTAGCGCGATGGCGCCTTGGGCAGACCGGCAATCATGGCCATCTGCGCCGGATTGAGCTCGTCCACGCTCCGGCCGTAGTAGACCTCCGCCGCCGCCCCCACCCCGTAGGCGCGATTCCCCAGGTAGATCTTGTTGAGATAGAGCTCGAGGATGGTCCCCTTGTCCAGCTCCCGCTCCATCTTGAAGGCGAGCAGGATCTCCCGGACCTTGCGCAGGTAGGTCTTCTCCCGGGTGAGGAAGAAGTTGCGCGCCACCTGCATGGTGATGGTGCTGCCGCCCTGGCTCTTCTCGCCGGTGGCCGCCAGGTTGGCGGCGGCGCGGAGCAGACCGAGGTAGTCCACCCCGGGGTGTTCGTGGAAGCGGCTGTCCTCGGCGGCCATGACCGCCTGGACCATCCGGCCGGGGACCTCGTCCCGCTCCAGCGGGAGCCGGCGCTGGCTGCCGTACTCCGCCATGAGGACCCCGTCATTGCTGTAGATGCGCAGCGGGATCTGCAGCTCGATGTCCTGGAGCTCGGCCTGGGCCGGGAGCCCCGGCGCCAGGTGGGCATAGGCGAGGAAGCCCCCGGCGACTCCAGCGACGTAGAGCAGCGCGAGGCCGAGGAGCAGGCGACGGGAATAGCGGACCAGAGCGGAGGACATGGGGGAGCGGGGGTTGCCGGAATGGGTGCCAGTATAAGGTGCGAGCCGGCGCAAGGGGAATGCCCGGACGTTGACGGCGGCGGGGAACGGGGCCAAGATGCCGCGAAACGGGCGTGATACGGACTTCGCGCAATGCTCGAGGCATGGAGAGGCTTCAATCCCCTCATCGGGGTCGATATCGGGACCAGTGCGGTCAAGGTCGTGGCGCTCGCCCGCCGCCGACCGCCGTGCTGGTCCGTCGTCCCCCTCCCCGAAGACGCCATCCGCGACAAGCAGGTGCAGCAGCCGGAGGCCGTCGCCATGGCCCTGCGCACGGCACTGGCCGAGCTGGGCCGCGTTCCGCGCCGGGCCGCCCTGGCCGTGGGCGGTGCCGCCGTCATGACCCGGGAGTGGCGTCTGCCCGCCGGGTTGATGGAGGAGGAGTTGGAGGCGCGCGTCCGCGAAGAGGCCGTCAGCGCCCTCCCCTTCGATCCCGACCGCGTCTACCTCGATTTCCAGGTCCTCGGCCCCGATCCCGAGGATTCCGGCCTGCAGCAGATCCTGCTCGCCGCCTCTCGCGCCGATCAGGTCGACGGCCGGTTGTCCGCCGCGCGGGAGGCCGGCCTGCGACCGGTCCTTGTGGAGTTGGAGACCTTCGCCCTGGAGCAGGCCGCCGCCAGGCTCGCCGGAGACGGCGAAGCGGTAGCGCTGGCCGATATCGGGGCCGGCAGCCTCACCGTGGCCCTGGCCAGTGAAGGCGAGGGCCATTTCAGCCGCTCCCAGGCCCTGTCGGGCACGCCGCTGGCCTCGGGCCTGGCGACCGCCCGCGGGATCGGCCGCGCGGAGGCCGAGGGTGCCCTGCGCCAGGGCGAGTTGCCCCCGGAGGAGTTGCTGACCCCCTTCCTGGAGGCCGTTCGCGCGCAACTCCATCGCCTGTTGCCGCTGGCGGAGGACCAGGCCGGACGACCTGCCAACCGGCTGCTGCTGGCCGGGGGCGGTGCCCTGACGCCGGGCCTCGCCGCCGCCCTGGGGGATTCCCTCGCCATCCCCGTGGGGCTGGCCCATCCCCTGTCCGGCAAGGCGGGGGACACCCCGGCCGGGCTGCGCCGGGTCGAGCCTGCCCTGGCGGTGGCCACGGCCCTGGCCCAGCGGAGGCCGACATGACCCGGGCGGTGAATCTCCTCCCGTGGCGCGCCGCCCGCCGCCAGCGCGAACGCAACCGGGTGCTGGCGCTCATCGCCGGCGTCCCCCTCCTGGCAGTACTCGTCGCGGGGGGCGCCTGGTGGCAGCTGGTCGCACTGGTAGAGGCCCAGGAGGCGCGCAATGCCCACCTGGAGGGTGCGATCCGGGAGGTGGAGGATCGCCTGGACGAGGTGACCCGATTGCGGGAGGAGCGCGAGCGGATCCAGGCGCGCATGGCGGTCCTGGAGGGGCTGGTAGCCCGGCGCGGTCGGCCCCTGGTCTGGCTCAATGCCCTGGTTGAGGCGGTACCGGAAGCGGTGGTCGTGGAGCGCCTGGAGGTCAGCGGAGGTGCCATGGAGGTGGCCGGCCGTGCCCGCTCCAACGATGCCGCCTCGGCCTTCATGAACGGCCTGGAGGCGGCGGCCATCTTCCGGCCCCCGCGCCTGGAGGTCATCGAGGAGCGGGATGACGGCGACTACCGCTTCCGCCTCCACGTACCCCTGGCGGAGTCCGGCGAACCCGACGGAGCCACGGATGGCACTGAGTGATCTGAACAACATCGAGCTCGATCTGGCCAGCGCTCATCGCTGGCCCCGGGGTGTCCGCCTCCTGCTGGCCGGAATGGGGGCGACCCTGGTCCTGATCCTGGCCGGGCTGTTCCTGCTACGACCGGCCTGGTCGGACCTGCAGGCCGCCGCCGATCGGGAGGGGGAGCTGCTGGAGCGCTACGCCGAGCGCCGCGCCCTGGCCGCGGATCTGCCGCGCCACCGCCAGCGCATGGAGGAGATCCGCGCGCTCTATACCGACCTCCTGGAGCGCCTGCCCCGGGGCAGCGAGATGGCACGGCTGCTCACCCGGATTTCCGAGGCGGGCCGGGCCGCCGGCCTGCGCTTCGAGCGCTTCGAACCCCTGCCGGAGGTCCCAGGGGAGTTCTATGCCGAGGCACCGGTGCGGTTGCGGCTTAGCGGGACCTT
>JBNJED010000047.1:0-10743 GCA_051745535.1 Pseudomonadota bacterium
AGTGGCGGGTCGCGTCGCCGACCGGCTTCAGGCAATCCCCAGAAAGACGGTCAGGGCCCGGTTGGCGGCCAGGAGGAGTTCGTCGCTCGCCCGACCGAAGGCCTCTCCGGTCTTTTGTCGCTGGACGGTCAAGACCTTGTCGACCATGACCTGCGATTCCCGGACCAGGCCGTTGCGCTCGTCCGGTTCCACCGTGATGCGGAGCAGCGGGGCATCGATCAGGGTGCTGGTAACCGGCAGGACGGTTGCGGTAGGAAGGGCATCGAAGCGATCGGACTGGATGATCAGCCCCGGTCGGGGTTTGCCGAGATCGCCCTGCAGGGCGACCGTTACGAAGTCCCCTCGCCTCAAGCCTCCCAGCCCTCGATATCTCCAGCGGCCTCGTCGAGAAGCCGGGCAGTCGCCTCATCCGTACCGTCCGCTTCCGCTACCAGGCGGGCCTGGCGTTCACACTCGCCATTGAAGGCATCCGCCCGGGTGTCCGGGACCCAGATCTGGATGGGCCGAAGGCCCTGTGCGCGCAGATCCTCGCGGTGTTTGCGGACGCGATCATTGACGGAGCGGCCCATGCTGCTGCCCTCGGAAGGCCTGTTACATGAAACAGCGTAGTCATTCCGTCGCCAGGGGGCAAGTTCCGCCCTACGGCATCTGCAGCCCGCCGAAGCCGCCCCCGCCCTGGCCGCCGCCGGGCATGCCGCCCATGCCCCCACCGCCGCCCTGGCCGGGCATGACCAGGCCGCCGGCCTGTTCGCGCTGCATCTCCTGGAGCTCCTGCACGGTCTGCTCCATGGCCTGGCGGGCGGCGGCGCTGTAGCCGTCCAGCGCCTCCTGGAAGGTGGTCGCCGGGATCTCGAAGGAGAGGGGCAGGGCGCCCATGGGGGTCATGAGCTGGGCCTGGCCGGTGAAGACGACGTCGCGGTCCGGATCGTCCTCGCCGTCGGCGGTGACGGGAACGAGGCGCTGGAGGGTGCCGACGCGCCGGTCGGTATAGCTCTCCTCGCGGTAGAGATTGTCGCGCTCGAGTTCGATCTCGGGCAGGTCCTGTTCGCTCATGGTCGGCTCCTGTTGTCCGGTTGCGTGTTCGTCCCCGGGGGAGGTCAGGCGCTGGCGTCCACGAGGTTGCCGCTACTGCTGCCCCCTCCGCTGGCGCCGCCGCTGCTCGTATAGGTCAGCCCGCCCAGCAGCAGGTCGATATTGCGCTGGACGATGGTGTTCGCCCCCACCGGCAGTTCCCCGGCGCTGACGCTGGGTGCGGCGGCCGGTGCGGTATCCGATGATCCGGACCTCGATTCGCCGGAGGCGGGACGGCTTCCACCCTCGGATGCGTTACTCCCGCTCCCGGCGGTGGACCGGACCAGGTCGAGGGCGCTCTCGGCGATATCCATGGCCTTGTCTCCTCGGGGAATTCCCTCTCCCGATTCTAGCAGTTAGCGGCCGGTGCGATCGCTCAGCCCACCGGTTCGCACTCGCCGGGGGTGCCGTCCGGTTCGGGGCCGGCCAGCGCCAGGATCCGGCGGGCGACCTGCTCCGGCGCGATCCCCTGGCGCCGACCGGAGAAGGCCTCCTGCATGTCGGTGGCCACCCGGCCGGGACAGAGGGCGAAGACCCCGACCCGGGCGCCCTCCTCCAGGTGGAGGGCCTGGGTGAAGCCGTTGACCGCGAACTTGGACGCCGAGTAGGCCGCCGCCTCCGGGATCCCGTGGAAGCCGGCCCCCGAGCTGATGTTGATAATCGTGCCGCCGCGCTCGCGCAGGGCCGGGAGGGCGGCGTGGCAGGCGTGCATCAGGCCGGTGACGTTGACGTCCACCACCGCCTGGTAGTCCGCTGGCGCCTGGTCGGCGAAGGGGCCGACCGCGACGGTCCCGGCGCTGTTCACCAGGACGTCGGGCGGGCCCACCCGCTCCGCTGCCTGCTGGAGCCAGGCGGCCACCGCCCCGTAGTCGCGGACATCGGCGGCCGCGGCGAAGAGTCGGTCGGCCCCGGCCCCGAGTTCGTCGGCCGCCCGGGCGGCGCTGGCCGCCGTGGCCGTGGCGATGGCCACCCGGGCGCCGGCCTCCAGCGCCAGGCGCGCCGTGGCCAGGCCGATGCCCCGACCGCCGCCGGTGATGTAGAGGGTGCGCCCGGTGAGTTCTTCGGCGAGATCCCTGTCGTGATCCATGAAGGTCTCCTTGATGGTTGGTGGCGTCGGCGCTTACCCGGCCGGGCGGCGCAGGCCCAGGGTCGCCAGCAGGGCGGCCAGCCCGATGCCGGCCGCCAGGCCCAGCCCCAGGCCGAAGGGGCCGAGGCCGGCATCCAGCAGCCAGCCGGTGGTCACCGGCCCGATGGCGGTGGCGAAGACCGCCAGCGCCTGGAAGAGCCCGCGGATGGCCCCCAGGTGGGTCACCCCGTAGAGTTCCGCCCACAAGGCACCGGCCGCCGTGGCCCCGAAGGCGAGCCCGACGCCCAGCAGTCCCGACCAGACCAGGATCCCCCAGCTCGGCGTGATGAGGGCCAGCGCCAGCCCGGCCAGGGCGAGGGGGACCAGCGCCGGCGGCAGGACCCGGCCGGCGCCGAAGCGATCCACCGTGGGCCCGGCCAGGAAGAGGCCGGTGACGTGGCCCACGGCGAAGACCGAGAGCCCCGCGGCCAGCATGGTCTCGCTCCAGCCGCGCAGTTCCGCCAGCGGGACCTGGTGGAAGAAGAGCACCGTCACCGCGAAGGGGGCCGCCACCCCGGCGGGCACCAGGAGCAGGAAGCGGGTGTCCCGCACCACCTCCGAGCGGCGCCAGTCGCGCGTGCTCCCCGGTGGGGGGCCGGTGACCTCCACCGGCCCGCCCTCGTGCTGGCGGGCGAGGACCAGCAGCAGCGGGGTGACCCCCACCAGGGTGACCGCGGCCCAGACGACCCAGGCCTCCCGCCAGGCCACCATCGCCGCGACACCCACGGCCAGTGCCGGCAGCGTCCCCTCCGCCAGGGGGAACCCCATGGCCGCCACGCTGGTCGCCTTGCCGCGGCTGGCGGCGAAGCTGCGCGCCATGGTGGTGATCCCCATGTGGCCCATGAGCCCCTGGCCGCCCAGCCGCAGGAGGAAGAGCGCCCCCAGCAGCCCGGCGATGCCGGCCGCCCCGGCCATGGCCAGGGCGCCGGCGGCCAGCAGGCCGGTGGCCAGCAGGGCGAAGGCGCGCAGCCCCCAGCGGTCGTAGAGGGGGGTGACCACCGGCAGGAGGATGGCACTGGCGATGGTGGCTACTGCATAGAGGCCGCCGATGTCGCCGTGGCTGAGTTCGAAGGCGCCCCGGATCTCGGCGTTGTAGAGGCCGATGAAGTAGGTCTGGCCGAAGCCGGAGCCCAGGGTGGCCAGGATCCCGAAGGCGAGGCGGCCGGGGTGGGTGAGCAGGAAGCGGAAGTAGTCGGTGATCATGGCTCGCGGTCGATGCGTGGTCGGGCTCGGCGGGGCAGCCGGGGGCGGGCACGGTCCCGGGGAACCGCGCCCGCCCCCGGGCCCTTTCTCGATTCCCGGTAAAACCGCCATTGTAGGCCTCGTCGAGCCGCGCTGCAGTGCTACAATCGGCCCACCGCAATACCGGCAGCAGGGAGCCCCCCTTGGAGCAGTTCGACGGAACCACCATCCTCTGCGTGCGCCGTGGCGACGGCGTGGCCATGGTCGGGGACGGCCAGGTGAGCCTGGGCAACACCGTGATGAAGGGCAACGCCCGCAAGGTCCGCCGCCTCTACCGCGACAAGGTCGTCGCCGGCTTCGCCGGCAGCACCGCCGACGCCTTCACCCTGTTCGAGCGTTTCGAGGGCAAGCTGGAGGAGTTCGGCGGCCAGCTCACCCGCGCCGCCGTGGAGCTGGCCAAGGAGTGGCGCACCGAGCGCGCCCTGCGCCGGCTGGAGGCGCTGCTCATCGTCGCCGACGCCGAGGGCATGCTGGTGATCTCCGGCAACGGCGATGTCATCGAGCCGGAGCACGACCTGGTGGCCATCGGCTCCGGCGGGCCCTACGCCCAGGCCGCCGCCCGGGCGCTGGCGGAGAACAGCGACCTCGATGCCCGGGCGGTGGCCGAGCGCGCCATGAACATCGCCGCCGACATCTGCGTCTACACCAACCACCAGCTGACCATCGAGGAGCTCTGAGCCCGTGTCCGACGATGCCCCCATGACCCCCCGCGAGATCGTCGCCGAGCTGGACAGCCACATCGTCGGCCAGGCGGAGGCGAAGCGCGCCGTGGCCATCGCCCTGCGCAACCGCTGGCGGCGGACGCAGGTGGACCCGGAGCTCGCCCCGGAGATCACCCCCAAGAACATCCTCATGATCGGCCCCACCGGCGTGGGCAAGACCGAGATCGCCCGCCGCCTGGCGAAGCTGGCCAACGCCCCCTTCGCCAAGGTGGAGGCGACCCGCTTCACCGAGGTGGGCTACGTCGGCCGCGATGTGGAGTCCATCATCCGCGACCTGGTGGAGTCCGCCGTGCAGATGGTGCGCGAGGAGGCCATGGCCGCCGTGCGCCACCGCGCCGAGGAGGCCGCCGAGGAGCGCATCCTCGACGCCCTGCTGCCGCCGGCCCGGGGCGGGGAGACCGAGACCACCTCCGCCACCCGGCAGAAGTTCCGCAAGAAGCTGCGCGAGGGCGAGCTGGACGACCGCGAGGTGGACGTGGAGGTCAGCCAGCCCGGGGGCGGCGTGGACATCCTCACCCCACCGGGCATGGAGGAGATGACCAGCCAGATCCAGTCCATGTTCCAGAACATGGGCGGCGGCGGCCAGCGCCAGACCCGCCGCCTGCCGGTGGCCGAGGCCATGCGCCAGCTCACCGACGAGGAGGCGGCCAAGCTGGTCAACGAGGAGGAGATCAAGCAGCAGGCCGTGGAGCGGGTGGAGCAGCACGGCATCGTCTTCCTCGACGAGATGGACAAGGTCGCCGGCTCCCAGGACAAGAAGGGCGGCGCCGACGTCTCCCGCGAGGGGGTCCAGCGCGACCTCCTGCCGCTGGTGGAGGGCGCCACCGTCTCCACCAAGCAGGGCTGGGTGAAGACCGACCACATCCTCTTCATCGCCTCCGGCGCCTTCCACCTCTCCAAGCCCTCCGACCTCATCCCGGAGCTCCAGGGCCGCCTGCCCATCCGCGTGGAGCTGGACGCGCTGGGGACCGAGGACTTCGTCCGCATCCTCACCGAGCCGCGCGCCGCGCTCACCGAGCAGTACCGCGCCCTGCTGGCCGCCGAGGGGGTGGGCCTCACCTTCACCGACGACGGCATCCGCCGCCTGGCCGAGGTGGCCCGGGAGGTCAACGAGGGCACCGAGAACATCGGCGCCCGCCGCCTGCACACCATCATGGAGCGGCTCCTGGAGAGCCTCTCCTTCGAAGCCGCCGATCGCGGCGGCGATGCGGTGACCGTGGATCGCGCCTACGTGGACGAACAGCTCGGCGAGCTGGTCCGCGACCGCGATCTCAGCCGCTACATCCTCTGAATGCGGAGGTCCGAGCCATGAGCCAGCCGACACCCACCGACATCCGCCTCCACCAGCAGTCCCGCGTGCTGGAGGTCGCCTTCGACGACGGCAGCCGGTTCGAATTCCCCTGCGAATTCCTCCGCGTCTTCTCCCCCTCCGCCGAGGTCCAGGGCCACGGCCCGGGCCAGGAGCGGCTGCAGTGGGGCAAGAAGAACGTCAACATCACCAGCGTCCAGCCCGTGGGCAACTACGCCGTCCAGCTCTACTTCGACGACGGCCACGACACCGGGATCTACTCCTGGGACCTGCTCTACCGCTTCGGCGTGAACCAGGACGAGATGTGGCAGGACTACCTGGCCAAGGTGGAGCAGTCCGGCGTCTCCCGGGAGCCGCTGGATGGCGGGACCGGCGCCGTGGACGCCAACGCCCCCTACCGTGGAGGAGACGGCGGATGAGCGAGGACAGGGAGACCACCCACTTCGGCTATCAGCAGGTCCCCAAGGGGGAGAAGAAGCGTCGCGTCGGCGGCGTCTTCTCCTCGGTGGCGGCCAGGTACGACGTCATGAACGACCTCATGTCCGGGGGCGTCCACCGGCTGTGGAAGCGCTTCACCCTGGACCGGGCCGGCCTGCGCAAGGGCCAGCGGGTCCTGGACCTGGCCGGCGGCACCGGCGACCTCGCCGAGGCCGAGGCCCGGCGGGTGGGGCCGGACGGCGAGGTGGTCCTCTCGGACATCAACGCCGAGATGCTGGGACACGGCCGCGAGCGGCTGGTGAACGCCGGCCTGGCCGGGAACATCCAGTACGTCCAGGCCGACGCCGAGCACCTGCCCTTCCCGGACAACCACTTCGACCGGGTGACCATGGCCTTCGGCCTGCGCAACGTCACCGACAAGGATGCCGCGCTGGCCTCCATCCACCGGGTCCTCAAGCCCGGCGGCCGGCTGCTGGTGCTGGAGTTCTCCAAACCCGTCCTGCCCGGCCTCAAGCCGGTCTACGACGCCTATTCCTTCGCCGCCCTGCCCCTCATGGGGCGGCTGGTGGCCGGCGATGCGGAGAGCTACCGCTACCTCGCCGAGTCCATCCGCATGCACCCGGATCAGAAGACGCTGGCCGGGATGTTCGAGGCCGCCGGCTTCACCGGCGTGACCTGGCACGACCTCACCGGCGGCATCGTCGCCCTCCACGTGGGGTACAAGGCCTGACCATGGCGGCCGCGGCGGGGCAGTGGGCCGGATTCTGGCGCCGCGCGGCGGCCCTGGCTCTGGACGGCCTGCTGGCCGCCGCCCTGCTGCTGCCGCTGGCCCTGGCCAGCGGCGGGGCGATCTTCGAGGGCTGGTCCCGGCGGCTGGTAGTGGACCTGGCCCCGGCCCTGGCGCTGGTGGGCTTCTGGCGGTTGCGCGGGGCGACCCCGGGCAAGCGGCTCATGGAGATCGCCGTCATCGACATCCGCGATGGGGGCGGGGTGGGCGTGGGCCAGGCCGTGATCCGCTACGTCGGCTATTTCCTCGCCGCCCTGCCGGTCTACCTCGGCTTCCTCTGGGCGGCGTGGGACCGGCGCAAGCAGGGCCTCCACGACAAGATCGCCCGGACCGGGGTGGTCCACCGCCCCGAGGACGAGTCCGCCAAGGACCTGACCACGCTCATGCGGGAGGCGGGATGCACGAGCTGATCCAGATGGTCGCCGCCGGCCTGGAGCGGGCCGCCAACGCCGCCCTGGCCCTGGACCCGGAGGCCGCCCGACGGCTGGCCCCGCTGGAGGGGCGGACCATGGCCGTGGTGGTCCGCGGCACCGGCGTCACCGTGGCCATCACCCCCAGCGAGGGCGGCCTCCTCCTGGGGCTGGAGGCGGACCCGGCGGATGCCGACGCCGTGGTCACCGGCGCGCCCCTCTCCCTCCTGCGCCTGGTGGCCGGGGAGGGCAACGGCCCGGTCCACGAGGGGGCCGTCACCATCACCGGGGATACCGGCTTCGCCCAGTCCCTGAATGCGGCGCTGGCGGCGCTGGATATCGACTGGGAGGAGCACGCCGCCCGGCTGGTGGGGGATGCCACCGCCTACTCCGCCGGCCGCGCGGTGCGCTCCGGGCTGGACTGGCTGCGCGGGCTGGCGGCCACGGCCGAGGCCAACGCGGCGGAGTACGCCCGGGAGGAGGCCGATATCCTGCCCTCCGCCGGCCGCTACCGCGCCTGGTCGGCGGACGTGGCCCGCCTGCGGGACGATGTCGCCCGGCTGGAGGCGCGCCTGCGCCTGCTGGAGGAGAAGCGCGGGGGCGGGCAGTGATGCTGCGACCGCGTCGCTGGCTCCGGCTGGCCGGGATCCTCTGGATCATGGGCCGCCACGGCCTGGACGAGCTGGTCTACTCCCTGCCGATCCTCCGCCGTCTGCGCTGGCTGCGCTACGCCACCCCCGGCTACTGGTTCCACGCCCGCCGCCCCCGCGGCGAGCGGCTGCGCTGCGCCCTGGAGGATCTCGGTCCGGTCTTCGTGAAGTTCGGCCAGATCCTCTCCACCCGGCGCGACCTGCTGCCGCCGGACGTGGCCGAGGAGTTCGCCCGCCTCCAGGACCGGGTGCCGCCCTTCCCGTCGGCCTCGGCCCGCGACATCGTCGAGGCCGCCTACGGCGAGCCCGTGGAGGCGGTCTTCGCGCGCTTCGACGGCGAGCCCCTGGCCTCGGCCTCCATCGCCCAGGTCCATACCGCCCGGCTGCCCTCGGGGCACGAGGTGATCGTCAAGGTGGTCCGCCCCGGCATCGAGGCGACCATCCGCCAGGACCTGGAGCTGATGTACTTCCTGGCCGAGCGGATCCGCCGCCACTGGGCGGAGGGGCGGCGGCTGCGGCCGGTGGAGGTGGTGGCGGAGTTCGAGAAGACCATCCACGACGAGCTGGACCTGCTGCGCGAGGCGGCCAACGCCTCCATGCTGCGGCGCAACTTCACCGACTCGCCGCTGCTCTACATCCCCGAGGTCCACTGGCACTACTGCCGCGGCAACATCCTGGTCACCGAGCGTATCGACGGCATCCCGGTGAGCGATATCGGGGCCATCGAGCGCGCCGGCATCGACCGTCAGGGGCTGGCCGAGCGCGGGGTGGAGATCTTCTTCACCCAGGCCTTCAGCCACAACTTCTTCCACGCGGACATGCACCCGGGGAACATCTTCGTCGCCGACGACGGCCGGTACATGGCGGTGGACTTCGGCATCATGGGGACGCTGAACCCCGAGGACCAGCGCTACCTGGCGGAGAACTTCGTCGCCTTCTTCAACCGCGACTACCGCCGGGTGGCGGAGCTCCATGTGGAGTCGCGCTGGGTGCCGGCGGATACCCGGGTGGACGAATTCGAGGCGGCCATCCGCACCGTCTGCGAGCCCATCTTCGAGCGGCCGCTGTGCGAGATCTCCTTCGGCCACCTGCTCCTGCGGCTGTTCCAGGTGGCGCGGCGGTTCAACATGGAGGTCCAGCCCCAGCTGGTCCTGCTGCAGAAGACCCTGCTGGCCATCGAGGGGCTGGGCCGCCAGCTCTACCCGGAGCTGGACCTGTGGAAGACGGCCAAGCCCTTCCTGGAGGACTGGATGAAGGACCAGGTGGGCCCCCGCGCCTTCTACTACAATATGAAGCGCGAGGCGCCGCGGACCCTGGAGCTGCTGCCGGAGCTGCCGCTGCTCGCCCACCGGGCGCTCTCCCGCGCCGCCGCGCCGGCCCCTGAACCGGCCGGCGCCGCCCTGGAGCGGCTGGAGGCCACCCAGCGCCACGGCCAGCGCCAGACGGTGGTGGCCATCGCCGGCGGCGCCCTGCTGGTCGCCGCCGCCCTGCTCGCCGACGGCGCCCCCGGGCCGGTTCTGGCCGAGGTCCCCGCCGCCGCCTGGGTATCCGGCGTCGCCGGCCTGCTCCTGCTGGTCCGGGCCTGGCGGCGCATCGCACCACCCGGCGCGGAGTCCTGACCGGGTCCGGCCAAAAGGGGAGTCCCTGATGCGCCATCCGTTCGCCAGCCTGCTCATACTGCCCCTGCTCGTACTCCTCTCCGCCTGCGCCACGGTCCCGGAGACCGGGCGCAGCCAGCTCATGCTCATCTCCCCGGCGCAGGAGCGCGATATGGGCGAGCGGGAGTTCCAGCGGATGGTCGAGGAGCTGCCGGTGGAGTCGGGGACCGAACGCGCCGCCCGGGTGGAGGGCGTCGGTAAGCGGATCGCCGCCATCGCGCCCCTGCCCGACGCCGAGTGGGAATTCGTCCTCTTCGACCAGCCGGAGACTGCCAACGCCTTCTGCCTCCCCGGCGGCAAGGTGGGGATCTACACCGGGATCCTGGCCGTCACCGAGGACGGGGCCGGTCTGGCGACGGTCATGGCCCACGAGGTGGCCCATGCCGTGGCGCGCCACGGCGGCGAGCGACTCTCCCGCGCCGTGGCCCTGGACCTGGGGGCGACGGTGGTGGCGAGTGCGGTCGGCTCGGATAACCCCGGAACCCGGGAGGCGGTCCTGGGGGCCTACAGCATCGGCGCCCAGGTCGGGGTCGTGCTCCCCCACTCCCGCGCCAACGAGCTGGAGGCCGACCGCCTGGGCCTGATCTACATGGCCCGCGCCGGCTACGACCCGCGCGCCGCCGTCGAGTTCTGGGAGCGCTTCCAGGCGGCCAAGGGCGAGGGCGGGGCGCCGCCGGCCTTCCTCTCCACCCACCCCCCGGATGCCCAGCGCATTCGCGCCCTGCGCAAGCAATTACCCCACGCCCTGGAGGTCTACCGGTCGGTGGTTGACCAGGGTTGAGCCCGCTAGCTGGCCTTCCCCCCCGGCAGCTGCTATAGCTCGATGACAGGCGGCGTTGCCGTCGCCCGGGCCATGGGGGAAAGCGCCATGACCGCCCGACTCATTACCCTCTTCTCGCTCCTCTTCCTCCTTGCAGGGCCCGCTGTTGCTGACGAGGAGGGGGAGGTCCACGGGGGTGGGGACTTCCAGCTCCCCGGCTGGTTCAAGGTGTCCTTCCTCGACCTCCCGGCGGACCTGGCCGACGCGCGGTCCGACGACCGCGGCCTCATCCTCTTCTGGGAGCAGGAGGGCTGCCCCTACTGCGAGGCGCTGGTGGAGACCAACTTCAGCCAGCGACCCATCGCCGACTACACCCGGGAGCACTTCGACGTGGTCGCCCTGAACCTCCGGGGCGACCGGCCGGTAACGGACCTCGACGGCGAGGAGAGCACCGAGAAGGCGCTGGGCGAGCGGATGGAGGTCCAGTTCACGCCGACCCTGCTCTTCCTCATCGGGGACGGCGAGGAGGCCCTGCGCCTCAACGGCTACTACCCGCCGGAGGAGTTCCGG
>JBNJED010000048.1:0-10730 GCA_051745535.1 Pseudomonadota bacterium
GGCCGGGGGAGGGGTCGTGACCACCGGCCAGCAGATCCTGGACAACCTCCACACCGCCGTCTGTCTCTTCGACGGCACCTTCCGGCTGCTCCAGACCAACCCGGCCGGCGAGGCCCTGCTGGGTGCCAGTGCCCGACGACTGGCGGGTCGGACGGCCGCGGAGCTCTTCGGCTCGGAGCGCGTGGTCAATGCCATCTCCGCCGCCCTGGCTAGCGGTCACCCCCATACCGAGCGCGAATGCACCCTCCAGCCGGACGCCGAGCGGCGGGTCACCGCCGATATCACCGCCATCCCCCTGAACGAGGGGGAGGGCGAGCCGGAACTCCTGGTGGAGATCGCCCAGGTGGACCGTCAGCTGCGCATCGCGCGGGAGGAGGGCCTCATCGCCCAGCAGGAGGCCACCCGGGCCCTGATCCGGGGGCTGGCCCACGAGATCAAGAACCCCCTGGGGGGCTTGCGCGGCGCCGCCCAGCTCCTGGCCCGGGAGATCGAGGACTCCGACCTCCGGGAGTACACCGAGGTCATTACCCACGAGGCCGACCGGCTGCGCAACCTCGTGGACCGGATGCTCGGCCCCGACAGCCTCCCGGCACGGGAGCCGGTAAACATCCACGAGGTCACCGAACGGGTGCGCACCCTGGTGGTCGCCGAGGCCCCGCCCGGGGTCCGTATCCTGCGCGACTACGATCCCTCCCTTCCCGAGCTGGAGGGGGATCGGGACATGCTCATCCAGGCGGTGCTGAACATCACGCGCAACGCCGTCCAGGCCCTGGGCGAGGAGGGCAACATCACCCTGCGCACCCGGGCCCAGCGCCAGTTCACCATCGGCCACCGCCGCCATCGCCTGGTGCTCTCCCTGGAGGTCATCGACGACGGGCCCGGGATACCGGCGGAGATGCTCGACCGAATCTTCTATCCGATGGTCACCGGCCGCTCGGAGGGCAGCGGGCTCGGCCTCTCCATCGCCCAGTCCCTGGTGAATCGCCACGACGGCCTCATCGAATGCACCAGCCGGCCAGGGGAGACCCGCTTCACCCTGCTGTTGCCGGTCAACGGAGAGGATCCGCGCCATGACTGACGCCCCCATCTGGATCATCGACGACGACCGCTCCATGCGGTGGGTCCTAGAGAAGGCCCTGCGCGGCGACGGCTTCCCGGTGGAGGCCTTCGCCGACGCCGATGGGATCCTGGAACGGCTGGACGACGGCCCCCGGGAGGAGCGACCGGCCGCCATCGTCACCGATATCCGCATGCCCGGACTGGACGGCCTCGGCCTCCTGGGCCGGATCCAGGAGCGCTGGCCGGAGCTGCCGGTGATCATCATGACGGCCCACTCCGACCTCGACTCCGCCGTCTCCGCTTACGAGGGTGGCGCCTTCGAGTATCTGCCCAAGCCCTTCGACGTGGACGAAGCCGTGGCGCTGGTACGCCGCGCCGTCGCCTCCGGCGACGAGACCGCGGAGCCGGAGGCCGCGCCGGGCCCGCTGCCGGAGATCATCGGCGAGGCGCCGGCGATGCAGGAGGTCTACCGCGCCATCGGCCGGCTCTCGCGCTCCCACATCACGGTGCTCATCAATGGCGAATCGGGGACCGGCAAGGAGCTGGTCGCCCACGCCCTCCACCGCCACAGCCCCCGGGCCGAGCATCCCTTCATCGCCCTGAACATGGCCGCCATCCCGCGCGACCTGCTGGAGTCGGAGCTCTTCGGCCACGAGCGCGGCGCCTTCACCGGCGCCCAGGCCGCCCGGACCGGCCGGTTCGAGCAGGCCGACGGCGGCACCCTCTTCCTGGACGAGATCGGTGACATGCCGGCGGAGCTGCAGACCCGGTTGCTGCGCGTGTTGGCCGATGGCGAGTTCTACCGCGTCGGCGGCCGGGACCCGCGCCAAGTGGACGTGCGCATCATCGCGGCCACCCACCAGGACCTGGAGCAGCTGGTGGCCGAGGGCCGTTTCCGCGAGGACCTCTTCCACCGGCTGAACGTGATCCGGGTCCACCTGCCCAGCCTGCGCGAGCGCCGCGAGGACATCCCGCTGCTCGTCCGCCACTTCCTGGACCGGGCGGCAGCGGAGCTGGAGGTGGAGCCCAAGCGCGCCTCCCCGGAGACCGAGCGCTGGCTGGCCGACCTGCCCTGGCCGGGCAATGTGCGTCAGCTGGAGAATACCTGCCGCTGGCTCACCGTGATGTCGCCGGGGCAGGTGATCCGCGTGGAGGATCTGCCGCGGGAGCTGCGCGAGCCGCCCGCGTCGGTGGAGGGCGAGGCCGACGGAGAGGAATGGACCGACGTCCTGGCTCGCTGGGCTCGGAGTCGGCTGGCCCGGGGGGATGACGGGATCCTCACCGAGGCGGAGGCGGAGCTGGAGCGCGTGCTCATCCGGGCGGCGCTGGCCCATACCGCCGGTCGACGCCAGGAGGCCGCGCGCCTGCTGGGGTGGGGCCGCAACACCCTTACCCGCAAGATCCGCGACCTCGGCATGGCCGAGGCCGACGCCGAGTGAACCGGGCCGGGCCGCAATGTTCCACGTGATCCTCCACACCCCGGAGATCCCGCCCAATACCGGCAACGTGATCCGGCTGTGCGCCAACACCGGCGCCACCCTCCACCTGGTGGAGCCCCTGGGCTTCTCGGTGGACGACGCCCGCCTGCGCCGCGCCGGCCTGGACTACCACGAACGTACCGGTCTCCGGGTCCACCCGGACTGGGCGACCTGCCGGTCCGCCATCGATACGGCTCGGATCTTCGCCTATTCCAGGCGAGGTGAGCGCTTGCATACGGAGGCGGGCCTTGCGCCGGGGGATGCCCTCCTGTTCGGCTGCGAGACCGCCGGCCTGCCCCCGGCCCTGCTTGAGACCATCCCGCCCGAGCGGCGGCTGCGCCTGCCCATGGTGCCCGGCAACCGCAGCCTGAACCTCGGGAACTCCGTGGCCGTGGCGGTCTACGAGGGGTGGCGGCAGAACGGCTTCGCCGGCGGCGCCTGAGTCGTCCTACCGCTCCGGCTTGGGGTCCCGGGCCAGGAGCCGCTCGACGGCCTCCCGCGGCGGGACGGACTCGAACAGGATGCGGTAGACCTGCTCGGTGATGGGCATCTCCACGCCGGCCTGGTGGGCGCGGGCGAGGACGGCCCGCGTGGTGGGCTCGCCCTCCACCACCTGCCCGATCGCGGCGCGCGCCTCGTCCGCGGAACCACCCCGGCCCAGGGCGAGCCCGAAGCGGCGGTTGCGCGACTGGTCGTCGGTGCAGGTGAGCACCAGGTCGCCCATGCCGGCCAGGCCGGTGAAGGTCTCCGCGCGGCCGCCCAGGGCGAGGCCCAGGCGGGTCGCCTCGGCCAGGCCGCGGGTGATGAGGGCGGCGCGGGTATTGGCCCCCAGCCCCAGGCCGTCGGCGATCCCGGTGGCGATGGCCAGGACGTTTTTCACCGCACCGCCCAGCTCCACCCCCACCAGGTCGTCGCTGCTGTAGGCGCGGAAGGCATCGTGGTGGAGCCATCCCACCCACGTCCGGGCCAGCTCCGGGTCATTGGCGGCCACGGTGACCGCCGTGGGTCGCCCGGCGCCCACCTCCGCGGCGAAGGTCGGCCCGGAGATCGCGGCCATGGGCACATCGCCCAGGGACTCCGCCGCCTCCTCGTGGAGCAGCCGCCGGCTGTCCGGGTCCAGCCCCTTGGTGGCCCAGGCCAGGGGGCTCCCGGCGGGGAGGAAGGGGTGGAGGTCCGCGACGGTGCGGGAGAAGGCGTGGCTGGGCAGGGCCACCAGGACCCCGGCGGCCCCCTCAACCGCCGCCCGCAGCGACGCGGTCACCATCAGCCCCTCGGGGAAGGCGATCCCGGGGAGGTAGGTCCGGTTCTCCCGCCCCTCGGCCAGCCGCTGGATCTCCGCCTCGCGGTGGCCCCAGAGCCGGACGCCGTGGCCACCCCGGGCGAGATGGACGGCGAGGGCGGTGCCCCAGGAGCCAGCACCGAGGACGGCGAGGGTAGCGCGCTCCGTCATTCCCCGGATGCACCCTCGGCGCGGTTGCGCTGCTGCTCGTAGAGCGCCTCGAAGTTCACCGGCGCCAGGAGGAACTGCGGGAAGCCGGCGCGGGTGACGAGATCGGAGATGACCTCGCGGACATAGGGGAAGAGGAGGTTGGGGCAGTAGCTCCCCAGCAGGCGATCCAGCGCCCCCTCGGAGGCCCCCTCGATGCTGAACAGGCCGGCCTGCTCCACCTCGATGAGGAAGGCCGTGGTCTCCTCCCGGGTGGCGTTGACGGTGACCCGGACGGTCACCTCGTAGAGGGCCTCCTCACCGACCTGGCGACCGCGGCTGGAGAGGTCGACGTTGACCTCCGGCTGCCAGTTCTCGCGGAAGACCTCGGGGGTGTTCGGGCTCTCCACGGAGGCATCCTTGAGGTAGATGCGCTGGAGGGTGAGCTGGATGCCGCTCCCGGCATCGGTCTGATTCTCGGCCATGCTGTCCGTCCCGGGCTGTTGAATGGTTGTGCCATTCTAGCCCACGCGGGCGGTTGCGGGCAGCCGCCGCCCGCCCGAATGGCGATCAGGCCTCCAGGCGGGGGTCCAGCTCGTCACGACGCTCCAGCTCGTGGAGCTCGTCGCAGCCGCCGATATGTTCGCCGTTGATGAAGATCTGCGGGACCGAGGTGGCCCCGCCGGCCCGTTCGACCATCTCCGAGCGGCGCTCGGGCTCGGCGTCCACCCGGATATCGTCGTAGTCCACCCCCTTCTTCTTCAGCAGGTGGCGGGCGCGCACGCAGAAGGGACACATCCGCGTGCCGTACATCTCGACATGGGCCATGGTTTACCCCTTCTTCTTGCGGTCCTTGCCGCGGGCCAGCGGCAGGCCGGCCTGCTGCCACGCGGTGATCCCGCCCTGGAGGTTGTGGACGGCGGAGAAGCCCTGCTTGCGCAGCTTGGCGCAGGCCTGGGCGGAGCGGGAACCGGAGCGGCAGTAGCAGATGACCGGCGCCTCCCGATCCTCGCCCAGCTCCGCGATCCGATCGTCGATCTGCCCCAGCGGGATGTGGATGGCGCCGCGGAGGGTGCCCTCTTTGACCTCCGAGGGCTCCCGGACGTCCAGGATGCGGGCATCCTCGTGGTTGATGAGGCGGGTCGCCTCCTGCGGGCTCACGCTGCCGGAGCCGCCGCCGAAGGTCTGGTGGAGCAGCAGCCCCAGGATGACCACCAGGGCCGCGAAGAGCATCCAGTTCTCGTAGATGAAGGTGCCGAACTCCGCCATATCCTAGAACCCCGACTGGCTCGGCAGCCCGGCCTTCTTGAGCATCCTGTCCAGCGGGCAGAACCGGGTGAAGCCGCTCTGGAAGAGGTTCAGCCCCACGAAGGCGGTGAGCCACAGCCAGTGGACGCTGTGGAAGATGGGGCTCCCCGATGCCCCCAGGCCGACGGAGAGGAGGATGACCAGGCCGGCAAAGATCCGGACCATGCGTTCGGTATTCATGGGATGACCTCCCGGGTGTGTATTTCAGCGTTCGCTAATATCGCGCGCCGCCTACATGGTGCAGAAGACCTCGCGCATCATGCCGATGAGGCGGAGCGTCCGCGGGTCCCCTACGCGGTAGTAGACCCGATTGGCATCCTTGCGCGCCGACAGGATCCCCTTGTCCCGAAGGATGGCGAGGTGCTGGGAGATGTTGCTCTGGGAGGTCCCCACGTGCTCCACGATCTCCTGGACGCTCACCTCGCTGCTGCCGAGGGTGCAGAGGATCTTGAGCCGCAGCGGGTGGGACATCGCCTTGAGCGAGCGGGCCGCCCGGTCGATGTCCTCGTCCCCGGTGATCAGGATATCGTCCTGATTGCCGGGGGTCTCGTCTTCCGTTTCGGGGAGATTGTCTCGGTTCATGCTCCAGCCTCGCGACGTGTTGAGGGCCGTCTTGTTATGGGCCGTCCCGGGATCGAGCTCCGGGGAGACGGCTGCCTTTATAAACGAAACACTATACAATAATGGCCGCCATGTAACGCCCCCCCGCGGGACCGATTCACCGACGACGAATGTGGGTACGCCTATGCCAGCGAGACCACGCCCCCTGGTGCTGACCATCCTCGACGGCTGGGGTTATCGCGAAGAGCCGGCCGACAATGCCATTGCCGCGGCGCGTACCCCCAACTGGGATCGGCTCTGGGGCGGCTTTCCCCATACCCTGATCCGCGGCTCCGGCGCCGAGGTCGGCCTGCCCGCGGACCAGATGGGGAACTCCGAGGTGGGGCACCTCAACCTCGGGGCCGGCCGTGTGGTCTATCAGGAGTACACCCGCGTCTCCCGCGCCATCGAGACCGGCTCCTTCTTCGAGAACCACACCCTGGTGGAGCCGGTGGAACAGGCCGCGGCGAACGGCAAGGCCGTGCACATCCTCGGCCTGCTCTCCCCGGGCGGCGTCCACTCCCACGAGGACCACATCCACGCCATGATCCGGCTGGCCGTGGACCGCGGTGCCCGGGTCTACGTCCACGCCTTCACCGACGGCCGCGACACCGCCCCGCGCAGCGCCATCGAGTCCATCAACCGCCTCCAGGAGCGCCTGAACGAGTACGGCGGCGGCCGCGTGGCGAGCATCGTCGGCCGCTACTACCCCATGGACCGGGACCACCGCTGGTCCCGGGTGCAGACCGCCTGGGATGTCATCGTCGACGGCCGCGCCGACTACACCGCCACCGACCCGCGAGCCGGCGTCGAGGCGGCCTACGAGCGCGGCGAGTCGGACGAGTTCATCAGCGCCACCGCCATCCCCGAGGCCGACGGCAGCCCGGTGCGGATGGAGGATGGCGACGCCGTCATCTTCATGAACTACCGCTCCGACCGCGCCCGCCAGATCACCCGCGCCTTCGTGGAGCCCGGCTTCGACGGTTTCGAGCGCAACCGGGTGCCGGAGCTGGGGGCCTTCGTCACGCTGACCGAGTACAGCGCCGACTTCGACGTCCCCGTGGCCTTCCCCCCGCACCGCCTGCACAACGGCTTCGGGGAGTACGTCGCCCAGTTGGGGATGCGCCAGCTGCGCATCGCGGAGACGGAGAAGTACGCCCACGTCACCTTCTTCTTCAACGGCGGCGTGGAGGAGCCCTACGAGGGCGAGGAGCGGATCCTGGTCCCGTCGCCCTCGGTGGCCACCTACGACGAGCAGCCGGAGATGAACGCCCCCGAGGTGACCCGGAAGCTCATCGAGGCGGTGGAGAGCGGCGACTACGACGTCCTCATCTGCAACTACGCCAACCCGGACATGGTCGGCCACTCCGGCGATTTCGCCGCCACCGTCGCCGCCATCGAGGCGCTGGACGGTTGCCTGGGGGATCTGGAGACCGCGGTCCGGGGCGTCGGCGGCGAGATGCTGGTCACCGCCGACCACGGCAATGCCGAGGTCATGCGCAATCCGGAGACCGGCCAGGCGCACACGGCCCATACCTCCAATCCGGTCCCCTTTATCTACGTCGGCCCGCGGTCGGTGACCATGGAGAGCGGCGGCGCCCTCTCCGACGTCGCCCCCACCATGCTCGCCCTCATGGGCCTGGAGCAGCCCGAGGAGATGACCGGCCGCCCCCTGGTGGCCCTGGCCGCCGACGGGGACTGACCCGGTGCGCCGGAACCCGGCCTTCGGGGCCCTCGCCGGGCTCGCCCTCCTGCTGCCGCTCACTCCGGCGGCCGAAGAGGACCTCTCCCGGGCCGACCTGGAAAAGCTGCGCGATCGCATCGAGACGGCCCGGGAAGAGGCGGAGGCCGTGGCCGGGCGCAAGGATGCCGCCGAATCCGAACTCGCCGACGCCGAGGCGGCGCTGACCCGGGCCGCCCGGCGGCTCAACCGTACCGCCTCCGCCCTTCAGGCGACGCGCGAGCGGCTGGCCGCCCTGCGTTCCCGGCGCGAGGCCGTTCGGGACGATCTGGGCGAGGAGCGCGACGCCCTGGCCGCCGAGATCCGCGCCCTCTACACGGCCGGCGGCAACTCCACCCTCCGCCTGCTCCTGAGCCAGGGCGATCCCCGCGCCGTGGGCCGGACCCTGGTCTGGGGTGACTACCTGGCCCGTGCCCGCCAGGCCCGCATCGGCGATTTCGGCGACAGCCTCGAGGAGCTGGATGACCTGGCACAGCGCATCGCCCGGCGGGAGCAGGAGCTCGAGCGCCGGGATGCCGAGGTGCGCCAACGGCGCGACGAGCTGGCGGCCCGGCAGTCGGAGTACCGCCGGACGGTGGCGCGCCTCGATGACCGGCTCACCGACCGCCGGGAGCAGGTCGCCGACCTCGAGGCGCGCGAGGATCGCCTGGAGAGCCTCCTGGGGGAGCTGGACGACCCCGAGCAGGCCGGCGAGCGGGTCGACCTCGCGCAGCGGCGGGGTGGCCTGCCGTGGCCGGCCCGGGGGCCGCTGCGCGCGGCCTTCGGCTCCGAGCGCCAGTCCGGCCTGACCTGGAAGGGGATCTTCATCGCCCACTCCGCCGGCGACCCGGTCTCCGCCGTGGCGCCGGGCCGGGTGGTCTTCGCTGACTGGATGCGCGGCTACGGCCAGCTCCTCATCCTCGACCACGGCCACGGCTTCATGAGCCTCTACGGCCACAACCGGGCCCTGCTGGCGGAACTCGGCGACTGGGTCGAGGCCGGCGATACCCTGGCCCGGGTCGGGCAGAGCGGTCCCTACGAGGAGAGCGGCCTCTATTTCGAGCTCCGGCGCCAGGGTCGTCCGCAGGACCCCGTCGCCTGGCTGGGTCCGAGGTAGCGGGGGCGGGAACCATCCTGTACCCTTGGGTGCCCAAGGAATCCCCTGCAAAGCGATTGCGGAAAAGAGCCCCATGGCCGCGAAAAAGACTACTCTCATCCTGAGCCTGGGCGTTGCCCTCGGCATTGCCATCAGCCTCGGGCACGGCGTCTTCGCTCAGCGAAGCCCGGTTCAGGCGGTTAGCGAGGACTCGCAACTGCCCCTGGAACAGCTGCGCACCTTCTCCGAGGTCTTCGCCCGGGTGAAGGGCAGCTACGTCGAGGAGGTCGGCGACGACGAACTCCTGGAGAACGCCGTGCGCGGCATGCTCTCGGGGCTCGACCCGCACTCCGCCTACCTCGACGCCGACGACTTCCAGAAGCTCCAGGAGGGGACCGAGGGTGAGTTCGGCGGGCTGGGGATCGAGGTCACCATGGAGGACGGCCTGGTCAAGGTCATCGCCCCCATCGACGATACCCCCGCCGAGCGAGCCGGCGTCCGATCCGGCGACCTCATCGTGCGTATCGACTCCGCGCCGGTGAAGGAGATGAGCCTCTCCGAGGCGGTGGAGAAGATGCGCGGCGAGCCGGGTAGCGAGATCGAGCTCACCATCCTCCGCGAGGGGCGTGACCAGCCGCTGGAGATCTCCATCGAGCGTGCCGTCATCCAGGTGGACAGCGTCAAGTCACGGACGCTGGAAGAGGGCTATGGCTACGTCCGGATCTCCAACTTCCAGTCGCGTACCGGCGAGGACGTGGTCAACGCGGTGGAGGCCCTGCGCGAGGAGAACGAAGGTGAGCTGGACGGCCTCGTTCTGGACCTGCGCAATAACCCCGGCGGCGTGCTCGACGCCGCCGTGGATGTCTCCGATGCCTTCCTCAACGAGGGTCGCATCGTCTATACCAAGGGCCGGGTGGAAGATGCCCAGATGAGCTTCTCCGCCGAAGAGGGGGATGTCCTCGACGGCGCGCCCATCGTGGTCCTGACCAACGGCGGTTCCGCCTCGGCCTCGGAGATCGTCGCCGGCGCCCTTCAGGACCATCGCCGCGCCCTGGTCATGGGGCAGCAGACCTTCGGCAAGGGCTCCGTCCAGACCGTCCTCCCGCTGGGGGGCTCCACGGCGGTGAAGCTGACCACCGCGCGCTACTACACCCCGGACGGCCGTTCCATCCAGGCGGAGGGCATCAAGCCCGACGTCAGCCTGGAGAACCTCCGCCTTACCGCGGCGGAAGAAAATGGCGACCGCCGCCTGCGCGAGGCGGACCTCTCCGGCCACCTCCTCAATGGTGAGAGGCCCGGGGACGGGAAGGCCGAGGAGGAGGGCGGCGAAGAGGACGACGAGGAGGCCCGAGATGATGATGGTGAGCGTGACTATGTCGTCTTCGAGGCGCTGAACCTGCTCAAGGGCGTGCGTCTGCTGCAGGACAACGATTGACCACCACGGACGACGAAGGAGGTCGGGCCATGAGTCGTGTACTCGTCCCCCTGGCCGAGGGCTTCGAGGAGCTCGAGGCCATCACCATCGTCGACATCCTCCGCCGCGGCGAGGTGGAGGTGACCACCGCCGGCGTGGAGCCGGGACCGGTCACCGCCAGCCGCGGCACCATCGTCATCCCCGATGCCGAGCTGGATGAGGTCCTGGAGTCGACCTTCGACCTCATCGCCCTGCCCGGCGGTCTCCCGGGCGCCGACCACCTGCGTGACGACGCCCGGGTCCAGCGGCTGCTGCGTGAGCAGGCCGCGGCGGGACGCGCCGTGGCCGCCGTCTGTGCCGGCCCCAAGGCGCTCGCCGCCGCCGGCCTGCTGGCAGGTCGGCGGGTTACCAGCTTCCCCGGCGCCCTCGACGGCGTGGACCAGCCCGGCATGGAGTACGTCGAGGAGTCGGTGGTAGTCGATGGCCCGGTGACCGGCGTCGACGGCACCGGCCCGGTGATTACCTCCCGGGGCCCGGGGACCGCCATGGACTTCGCCCTGACCCTGCTGGGGCTGTTGGAGGGGCGCCACGTCCGCGAGCGCGTGGAGGCGGCGCTCCAGCGTCCCTGA
>JBNJED010000049.1:0-10469 GCA_051745535.1 Pseudomonadota bacterium
GTCGGCAGGCCGCTGGCCTCCGCCGCCACCTTCCGGGTTTCGGTCTGATTCTGGGTGGGCGCCCAGACCTCGCAGACGTCATCCGCGATGCGGGCGGTGCAGTTCATGGGCTCCATGCAGCCGTGGGCCAGGAAGGGGACCTCGTACTCCGCCTCCACGGTCCGGGCCGCATCGGCCAGCACCGCCTCCACGTCCCCCTCGCTGCGGGCGGTGGCCGCCTCGCCGCTGTCGGCGGCCTCGCGAAAGCGACGCTCGATGGCGGCGGAGGTCAGATCGGCATTCTCGCCGTACTCCCACTCCACCGACAGCGCCTCCCGGCCCTTGCTGGCCGGCCAGAAGCCGTCGGCGATGACGGCCACGCCGGCGTCGATCTCGACGACCTGTCGCACGCCGGGGACCTGGCGCGCCCGTTCGGCGTCGAAGGAGCGGACCCGGCCGCCAATGACCGGGCAGCGCACCACCTGGGCGGTGAGCAGACCGTCGAGCTGGACGTCCATGCCGTAGCGGGCGGAGCCGTCCACCTTGGCCGGGGCGTCCAGGCGGTCCTGCGGGGTGCCGATGAGGCGGTAGTCCTTGGGGTCCTTGAGGAAGACCGACTCCGGCACCTCGCGCTCGGCCGCGGCGGCTGCCAGCTCGCCGTAGGTGGCGGAACGGCCGCTGTCGGGGTGGCGGACCACCTGCCCGGCGGCCTCGCAGGCGCCGGCATCGACCCCCCAGCGCTCGGCGGCGGCGGCCACCAGCATCTCCCGGGCGGCGGCGCCGGCCTCGCGCAGGGGGCGCCAGGCGTTGCGGATGGCGGTGGAGCCGCCGGTGGTCTGGCTGCCCAGCAGATTATTGGTGTAGGCCTCGTCGGCGGGGGCGAACTCGGTGGCGATGCGGTCCCAGTCGGCCTCCAGCTCCTCGGCGATGAGCATGGGCAGGGCGGTCATCACGCCCTGGCCCATCTCCGAGCGGTCCACCAGCACCGTCACCTGGTCGTCGGCGGTGATCCGGATCCAGGCGTTGGGGGCGAAGTCGGCGCCCTCGGCGGCCGCCTCCTCGGCGCGGGCCATGCGCCCGCCCACCGGGAGGTTCAGCCCCAGGAGGAGACCACCGCCGGCGACGGCGCCGGCCTTGAGGAAGTTGCGGCGGCTGACGCGGAAACGGGTGTCGGATCCATTCTCCTGGCTCATCAGCCCTGCTCCTTCATGTCCCGCGCGGCGCGGTGGACGGCGCGCCGGATGCGCTGGTAGGTGCCGCAACGGCAGAGGTTGCTGGCCAGGGCCGCGTCGATGTCGGCATCGGTGGGCTCGGGATTGCGGGCCAGCAGGTCGGCGGCGCTCATGAGCTGGCCGGACTGGCAGAAGCCGCACTGGGGGACGTTCTCGGCGATCCAGGCCGCCTGCAGCGGGTGCAGCTCCTCGCCATCGGCGAGCCCCTCCACGGTGTCCACGCGCCGGCCGTCGGCCTGGGTCGCCGTGGTGGTACAAGCGCGCACCGGCTCCCCGTCCAGGTGGACGGTGCAGGCGCCGCACTGGGCGATGCCGCAGCCGTACTTGGTCCCGGTGAGGCCGAAGTCGTCGCGCAGCAGCCACAGCAGGGGGGTTTCCGAGGCTACATTGGCCTCGCGGGTCTCGCCATTCACGGTAACGGAAACCGCCGTCATCTTCGCCACTCCGTTCAATGCATCGGGATTCCCCCAGAATGGTCCAGGCCAGGACCCTCGACAACCACCGGGGCGAGACGCATGCGTCACCGCCCCGCCTGTGGTTAAATTCCGGGCATCCTGCACAAGCGACGGAGGCCGCCATGGAGAAGCGCAAGATCGTCATCATGCTCCTGAACACGGAGCCGGACCGGCCCTGGACCCTGGGGGCGCCCTTCTTCCAGGCCATCGTGGCGACGACCCTGGACCTGGAGGTGGAGATGTACTTCGCCTCCCGCAACGTGGCGCTGTTCAAGCCGGGGGTGGCGGAGAGCCTCTTCCCCGGGGAGGACAAGCAGAAATCGGTCTACTCCTTCATGCAGGACGCCCACGAGGCCGGGGTGAAGTTCTACGCCTGCGGCGGCGCCCTGGACGAGAACGACCTCACCGTGGACAGCGCCATCCCCGAGCTGGACGGCGCCGCCGGCGGGGCGGCCTTCCTCGGCGAGATCATCGAGGACGACGTCGCCACCCTGACCTACTGACCCCCCGTCACCGGACCGGAGCCAGCCGTGAACCAGAGCCAGAACGGTACGGTGGAGGACACCCTGCGCACCCGCCGGGTCGCCATCGATACCTACCGCGAGAACGTCGCCTACCTCCACCGCGATTGCGCCATCTACCGCGCCGAGGGCTTCCAGGCTCTGAACAAGGTGGCCATCACCAACGACGGCGAGACCATCTACGCCGTGCTCAACGTGGTGGACGACCCGGACCTGGTGGGCGCCGACGAGGTGGGGCTCTCCGAGCAGGCCTTCGGCCAGCTGGAGCTGGACGAGGGGGCGACGGTGAGGGTGGCCCAGGCCGAGCCGCCGCGCTCCATGGAGGCCATCCGCCGCAAGATCGCCGGGGATCGCCTGGAGGTCGAGGACTTTCGGGCCATCATCGACGACATCACCGCCAGCCGCTATTCCAAGATGGAGATCGCCGCCTTCCTGGTGGCCTCCGGCCCCGGCGGGCTGGACCGGGAGGAGATCCTTCACCTCACCCGCGCCATGACCGACTCCGGCAGCCGGCTGGACTGGCACGAGCCGGTGGTGGTGGACAAGCACTGCATCGGCGGGATCCCGGGCAACCGCACCACCATGGTGGTGGTCCCCATCGTCGCCGCCCACGGCATGCTCATGCCCAAGACCTCCAGCCGCGCCATCACCTCCCCCGCCGGCACCGCCGACACCATGGAGGTCCTCTCGCAAGTGGAGCTCTCCCCGGACGCCATGCACCGCGTGGTCCGGCGCGAGCGCGCCTGCCTGGCCTGGGGCGGAACCGCCCGGCTGGCGCCGGCGGACGACATCCTCATCTCCGTGGAGCGCCCCCTGGGCATCGACTCCATGGGCCAGATGATCGCCTCCATCCTCTCCAAGAAGCTGGCCGCCGGCTCCACCCATCTGGTGCTGGACATCCCCGTCGGCCCCACCGCCAAGGTCCGCCACATGCGCGAGGCCATGCGCCTGCGCAAGCTCTTCGAGTACGTGGGCGACCGGGTGGGGCTGCACCTGGAGGTGATCATCACCGACGGCGCCGAGCCGGTGGGGCGCGGCATCGGGCCAGTGCTGGAGGCGCGGGACGTCATGCAGGTCCTGGAGAACGACCCGGACGCCCCCCACGACCTGCTGCAGAAGTCCCTGCGCCTGGCCGGCCGGATCATCGAGTTCGACCCCGACGTGCGCGGCGGCCAGGGCTACGCCATCGCCCGGGACATCCTGGAGTCCGGCCGGGCGCTGTCCAAGATGCAGGCCATCATCGCCGGCCAGGGGGCCCAGGAGCTGGAGACGACCCCGGGGAGGCTCACCGAGGAGATCGTCGCCGAGCGCGACGGCACCGTGGTCGCCATCGACAACAAGCGCCTGGCCCACGCCGCCCGCCTGGCCGGCGCCCCCATGGACAAGGGGGCCGGCGTCGACCTGCTGGCCAAGATCGGGGATACCGTGGCCGCCGGCGACCCCCTCTACCGGATCCACGCCGAGTTCCGCGCCGACTTCCACTTCGCCGTCGCCTACTGCCGGGAGGACAGCGGCTACACCCTCGGCGAGCCCGACCAGATCAGCCGGCTGCACATGGAGCTGTAATGCACCTGGTGACCTTCCCCGACTACCTCGCCGCCGGCGAGGCCCTGGCGGCCGAACTGGGGCTGCCGGCCTCGGCGGTGGAGCTCCACCGCTTCCCCGACGGCGAGAGCCGACTGCGCCTGCCACCGCCGGCCCCCGAGCCGCTGATCCTCTGCCGCAGCCTGGACCGGCCCAACGACAAGCTCGTCGAGCTGCTCATGGCCGCGCGCACCGCCCGGGAGGCCGGTGCGGGGCCGCTGACCCTGGTGGCCCCCTACCTCTGCTACATGCGCCAGGATGCCGCCTTCCACCCCGGCGAATCGGTGAGCCAGCGGGTCATCGGGGAATTCCTGGCGGACCTCTTCGACACGGTCATCACCGTGGACCCCCACCTCCACCGGGTCCGGGACCTGGCCGAGGCGGTGCCCGCCCACCGGGCCGTGGCCGTGAGCGCCGCCGACCCGCTGCGGGGCCACATCGGGGGGCACTGGCCCGGCGCCGTGGTGGTCGGCCCGGATGCGGAATCGGAGCAGTGGGTGCGCAAGGTGGCGGAGCCGGCGGGGCTGGACTGGGCAGTGGGCGCCAAGGAGCGGCGCGGCGACCGCGACGTCACCATCACCCTGCCCCCGACGGAGCTGGACGGCCGCGACGTGGTCCTGCTGGACGACGTCGCCAGCTCCGGCCTCACCCTGGCCCGGGCCGCGGAGGCCGCCTTCGCCGCCGGCGCCGCCCGGGTGGATGCCGTGGTCACCCACGCCCTCTTCGCCGAGGGGGCGGAGGCGGCCATCGCCGCGGCCGGGGTCGGCACGGTCCACTCCACCGACTCCATCGCCCACCCCACCAACGCCGTGCCCCTAGCCTCGCTGCTGGCGGCAGCCGTTCGCGGCGACTGAATCCTCAGGAAGGCAGGAACAGCCGGGGAAAATAGGCCTCCGCTGCCGACGTGGGGAATCCCATACGCACCGGCCCCTTCGGGGAGTCGCTCTCCAGCAGCCCCTCCCCGAGCAGCTCCCTGACCAGATCCCGCGCCGTGCGCTCACCAAGACTGGTGACTCGGGCGGCCTCGCCCCGGGGAATCTCGCCTCTCAGGGCGGCCTCTCTCAACAGGTAAAAGGCCTCGGGGCGGAGATCCAGGCTGGATTCCACGAACCGACGGATCCGCTCGGTCAGGGTCTCCAGTTCGAGGATGTCCCCCATGAAGCGTACCTGGTCGAGAGCTGTCTCGTTCATGAACTCGCAGAACTCCAGTAACCCGCGCTCGGTCAGGTGGCCGCGACCGTCAAGCATGTCGTGCTTCCTGGCATCCGCCGCCGACAGGAGCTTGCGATAGCGAGTGCTCCCTCGTGCCAGACCGCGAGCCATGGACCAGAGCCCCTCTCCCAGCAGCTCAAGCCGGTGCAGATGCGCCTGGAGGAGAATACGGGCAACCCGGCCGTTGCCATCCAGGAAGGGGTGAATCCAGAGCAGCCGGTGGTGGGCGGCAAAGGCCGCGGCAAGATTCTCGGGATGGTGCAGCCGCGTGACGTCGTAGCCCTTTCCAAATGCCTCCAGGAGAGCGGGGAGCTCCCCGGCGTCCGGTGGCACATGGCGCCCTATGCTGACGCCACGGGGGCGGAGCTGACCCGGGAGGACGGGATGTCGTTCGCCGGAGTCACCCTCGACGTAACGCAGCTCTTCCGGAAGCCGGCTGTAGAAAAGTTCATGGATCCAGCACAGAAAATCAGCCGAGGCGGGGTTCAAAAACCCGTCCCGGTCCATCTCGGCCCGGACTTCCTCTTCCGTTTCCACATGGGCCACCGCCTCGAGCTGGAGATCGCGCTCAGCGGGATCGGCGGAGTACTCGTCCTGGAGGGCCTGCTCGATCTCCCGGGGGTTGGTACGGTGCCCCTCGATGAGGTTGGAGTAGTAGCTGTTCATCAGACCCAGCAACGCCGCGATGCCCTGCCGGGTTTTTGGATGGAGAGTTCCCTGAAGCCGTGAGGCCTCGCGCACAAGGGTATCCGCTCCCTTGCGGAAGGAGGCCGAGGGTGCCGGATAGAGCGGCTGCAGCGAGAAATCCAGGACACTCATTGCCGATCATCTTACCGGCATTAATGCCCCGATGAACAGTCTTCTAGGATAGATAACTGATCGATTTTTGCCGATCCTGTTGCCGGTATGCGGGTTCCGGGAAACCGACCGGGGCCCGGGAACGGGACCCAACCCCCATTCGCAGCGCATCCTCGGCGGCTAGCCGTAGCGCTTGCGCCCGCGCCGCCGGGCGCGGCGGCGCTGGTCTTCCTGGCTCTTGGTCAGCGGGTTCTTCTTGCCGGCGTAGGGGTTGTCCCCGGTCCGGAACTCCAGCCGCAGGGGGGTCCCCTCCAGCTTGAAGTGCTTGCGGAAGGTGTTCATGAGGTAGCGGCGGTAGGCCTCCGGCGCCCTGGAGGCCTGGTTGCCGTGGACCACGATGCTCGGGGGATGGGTGCCGGCCTGGTGGGCGTAGCGGAGCTTGATCCGGCGGCCGCGCACCATGGGCGGCTGGTGGGCGGCGACCGCATCCTCCAGCAGGCGGTTGAGGTCGCTGGTGGGCAGGTCGCGGCCGGCACTGGTCCACGCGCGGCGGGCATCGTCCAGGAGCTTGCCGACGCCGGTGCCGTGGAGCGCGGAGACGAAGCGCCGCCGGGCGAAGTCGACGAAGGGCAGCCGCCGGTCGATGTCCCGGCGGACCTGCTCCTTCTGCTCCGGCGGCAGGTGGTCCCACTTGTTGATGGCCAGCACCAGGGCGCGGCCGGCGTCGATGACGTGGCCGATGAGGTGGGCGTCCTGCTCGGTGATCCCCTCGCGGGCGTCCATGACCAGGATAACCACGCCGGCAGCGTCCACCGCCTGGAGGGTCTTCACGATGGAGAACTTCTCCACCGTCTGGTGGACCTTCGAGCGGCGGCGAACACCGGCGGTATCGATGAGGGTCCAGCGTTCGCCGTCCCGCTCGAAGGGGACGCGCACGGCATCGCGGGTCGTGCCGGCGCCGTCGTGGACCAGGACCCGCTCCTCGCCCAGCAGGCGATTGACCAGGGTGGACTTGCCCACGTTGGGCCGGCCGACCACGGCCACCGGGATCCCGGGGTCCGAGACCTCTTCAGCCTCTTCCTCCGTCTCGGGGGCCGACGGCAGGGCCGCCTCCACGGCGGAGACGACGCCCTGGCCGTGGGCGGCGGAGATCACCCGGGGCTCACCCAGCCCCAGGGTGTAGAACTCCGCCGCCGTGGCCTCCCGGGGCAGCCCCTCCCCCTTGTTGACCACCAACGTGACCGGGACACCGCGCTCGCGCAGGCCGGCGGCCACGGCCTGGTCGCCGGCGGAGAGGCCGTCGCGGCCGTCCACCAGGAAGATCACGCCATCGGCCTCGTCCACCGCCTGCCAGGCCTGCTCCTCCATGCCGGCCTCGACATCGTCACTGGCCGCGCCCAGGCCGCCGGTATCGATGAGCACCAGGTCCCGCTCCCCCACGCGCGCCTCGCCGTACTGGCGATCGCGGGTGAGGCCGGGGAAATCGGCCACCAGGGCGTCCCGACTGCGGGTCAGGCGGTTGAAGAGGGTGGACTTGCCCACGTTGGGGCGGCCCACCAGGGCTAGGATCGGCTTCATGCCGCCCATTCTAACAGGCCGCGGCGGCCGGCGGGCGTACCCTAGTCGCCGCGGGCCTTCAGGACGAGCCGCTGCAGGCGACCGGCCCGGTCGAGGATATAGACGGCCTCGTCGGTGACCACCGGCGCCGCCAGGACGCTGCGCACCGGCTTGCGGCTGAGGCCGTCCGGTTCGGCGGGGGCCGGGGGCTCGGCGTGGAGGTCGTGCCGGCCGACGAGGTGGCCTTCTTCGCGGTCGAGAATGTGGAGGTAGCCCCGGTAGTCGGCCACCAGCAGCCGGCCCCCCAGGACGGCGGGAGCGGAGAGGCGGCGGTAGGCGAGGTCGTCCAGGCGCCACAGGGTATCGCCACCGGCGGCATCGAGGGCCCAGAGCCGATCGTCGGAATCCACCACGTAGACGGTGTCATCGGCCACGGCCAGCCCGGCATGGCCGGGGATATCCCGGCTCCACCGGGTATCGCCGGAATCCAGGTCCACTGCAACGGTCTGCCCCTGGTAGGCGGTGGCGTAGACGGTGCCATCGGCCACCACCGGCGGTGCATCCACGTCCACCATGCGCTCCAGTTCGGAGCGGCCGCTGGGGGTGGACACGGTGGACTCCCACTCCACGGCGCCGCTGTCGCTATCCATGGCGGCCACACGGCCACTACCGAAGCCGTCCACGAAGAGGCCGTCGGCCACCTGCGGGGCACTGGTTCCGCGCAGGGTCAGGGAGGGGACGGTGCGGTCGTAGACCCAGCGTTGGCTGCCGTCGTCGGCATTGAGGCCGAAGAGCTTGCCATCACTGCTGTGAACCGCAATCACATCGCCGGTGACCGCCGGGGCGGAGAGCACCGATGCGGAGACCTGACCCCGCCACAGGCGCTCGCCGGTTTCGGCATCCAGGGCCCGGACCTCCCCGTCCTGGGTGGCGACCACCACCCGGCCATCACCGTAACCGGTCCCGCCGGTGAGCTGCTCGTCGAGGTCGCGTTCCCAGCGGGTCAGGCCGGTATCGGCCTCCACGGCGCGGACCATGCCGTCCCGGGAGGCGGCGAAGACGGCATCATTCCCCACCGCCGGCACCAGCCGCAGATGGTCTCCCTCGGTCCCCTCGCCGATGCCGGTCTTCCATGTCGTCTCGGCGAAGACGCGATCCGCGTGCTCCGGTAGGGGCGAGGGGGGATTGACCGGGGTACTCCCGCAGGCCGCAACCAGCAGACTGCCGGCGGCCACCAGGGCGGCTCGGATCATGATTCCTCCGCGGCGAGGCGACTGGTGAGGTCGTCGATCTTCATCTGCAGGAGCTGCCGCTGGGCATCGGCCTCGGCCACCTCAAGGGCAGCGCGGTAGGCCTCCAGGGCCGCCTCCGAATCATCGGCCAAGGCGAGGGCCTCCCCCTCGATGGCCCGGGCCGTACCGACGTAGGCCGGGTGCTCCTCGGCGACCCCGGCGGCCAGCTCCGCCGCCTCCCCGGCCTCGTCCAGCTCCAGCAGCAGCCGCGCCTGGCGGAGGCGGGCCACCGGCCGCAGGGCGGCCGGCTCGGCCCGTTCCGCGGCCCATTCGGCCAGACCGGCGGCCCGCTCCGCATCCCCGTCCTCGGCCGCCATGCGCGCCCGGTAGAGGGCCCCCAGGGCAGCGTAGGGGGTCCCGGAAAACTCCTCCATGAGCCGCTGCCCCAGTTCATCGGCGTTCTCGGTGGAACCACTGCCGTGCTGGAGCTGGAGGCGGCTGTAGAGGGCCGCCGCCGCCTCCGCCTGGCTGGCCTGGTGGTCGAACCAGAGCCGCGTCCCGACGATGGTCAGGACGACGAGGACGACTCCGACGATGATGAGTCGGCCCCAGCGCTGCCACCACTGCTGGAGCGCCTCTGCGCGTTCCTCGTCCGTTGCACCATTTTCCATGCTGTCCTCCTCTTGCGCACACGCGCGCGGCGCGCCGCCTTAACCGAGCGATTCCGCTGCATCAATGACCCCTTTCAGCCGGTCCGCCGCGGCGTCCAACTCCAGACGTTCCTGCTCCCCCCCGCCCTGCAAGGGCCGCCAGGTCACCTCCCCGGCCGCCGCCTCGTCGTCGCCGAGGATGAGGGCGACGGCGGCGCCACTGCGATCGGCGCGCTTCATCTGGGACTTGAAGCTGCCGCCGCCGCAGTGTCGGATGAGGCGCAGGTCCGGCAGGCGATCGCGCAGGGCCTCGGCCAGACCGTCGGCCTGCTCCGCCGCACGGTCGCCAGCGACCACCAGGTAGGCGTGGGGGCCGGCGCGCTCCGGGAGCTCCGGGTCGCGCTCGGCCATGAGTGCCACCAGCCGCTCCAGGCCGGCAGCGAAGCCGGCCGCCGGGGTCGCCGGCCCACCGAGCTGTTCCACCAGGCCGTCGTAGCGGCCACCGGCACAAACCGTGCCCTGGGCGCCCAGGTCGTCGGTGATCCACTCGAAGACGGTCTTGGTGTAGTAGTCCAGGCCGCGCACCAGGTGCGGATTGACCGTGTAGGCCACGCCGGCGGCATCCAGGCGGCGGCAGAGCTCGTCGAAATCGTTGCGGGACTCCTCGTCCAGGCTATCCGCCATGCGCGGGGCGCCCTCGAGGATCCGCCGGGTGTCGGGATTCTTGGTATCCAGGATCCGGAGCGGATTGGTCTCCAGCCGCCGGCGGCTGTCCTCGTCCAGGTCGGCCTCGTGCTGGCGCAGGTAGGCCACCAGCTCCTCGCGGTAGGCGGCCCGGGAGTCGGCGCTGCCCAGGGTGTTGAGCTCCAGGCGCAGGCCCTCGAGGCCCACGGCCCGGAGCATGCGGGCGCTCATGAGGATGATCTCCGCATCCAGGTCCGGCGTGGCGATGCCGAAGGCCTCCACCCCCACCTGGTGAAACTGGCGGTAGCGCCCCTTCTGGGGCCGCTCGTGGCGGAACATGGGCCCCATGTACCAGAGGCGCTGGGCACCCTGGTTCACCAGTCCGTGCTGGATCCCGGCGCGCACCGCGCCGGCCGTCCCCTCCGGTCGCAGAGTCAGGCTGTCACCGTTGCGATCCTCGAAGGTGTACATCTCCTTCTCGACGATGTCGGTGACCTCGCCGATGGAACGCTTGAAGAGTTCGGTGGACTCCATGACCGGCAGGCGCAGCTCGCGGTAGCCGTAG
>JBNJED010000050.1:0-10126 GCA_051745535.1 Pseudomonadota bacterium
CACTACCTAGACCGCCTGTTCAAGCCCAACGCCATCGCCGTCTTCGGCGCCAGCGAGCGTCCGGGGTCCCTGGGCGAGCGCGTCTTCCGCAACCTGGTGGAGGGCGGCTTCGAGGGCGGCCTCTACCCGGTCAACCCCAAGCGCGAGACCGTCCAGGGACGGACCGCCCATCCCGATCTCGACGGGATCCGCGAGACCGTGGACGTGGCAGTGGTCGCCACCCCGGCGGCCTCGGTGCCGGCCATCATCCGCCACTGCGGCGAGAACGGGGTGCGCGTGGCGGTGGTGCTCTCCGCCGGCTTCGGCGAAGGGGACGGTCGCGGTCGCGACCTCCAGGAGGACCTGGAGGAGGAGGCGCGGCGCTACGGCGTGCGCATCGTCGGCCCCAACTGTCTCGGCGTCATGCGCCCCTGTCTGGGGCTGAATGCCACCTTCTCCATGAACATCGGCCTGGAGGGGGACCTGGCCCTGGTCTCCCAGTCCGGGGCGCTGTGCACCGCCATTCTGGACTGGGCCGAGGCGCGCGGGGTGGGCTTCTCCGCCATGGTCTCGGTGGGCGATGCCGTGGACGTCGGCTTCGGCGACCTCCTGGACTTCCTCGCCCTGGACCCGAAGACGCGGAGCATCCTGCTCTACGTGGAGGGGGTCCAGGATGCCCGGCGCTTCCTCTCCGGCCTCCGGGCAGCGGCGCGCATGAAGCCGGTGATCGTGGTCAAGGCCGGCCGCCACGAGGCCGGCTCCCGCGCCGCCGTCTCCCACACCGGCGCCATGGTGGGCGGGGATGACGTCTTCGACGCCGCCCTGCGCCGGGCGGGCGCGGTGCGCGCCGAGACCATCGACGAGCTCTTCTCCGCCGCCCAGATCCTCTCCAGCGGCTACCGCGCCCGCGGGACCCGGCTGGGGATCCTCACCAACGGCGGCGGCCCCGGGGTCATGGCCACCGACCAGGCCTCGGAGCTCGGGCTGGAGATGCCGCCGCCGACGGAGAAGACCGCCGCCGCCCTGGACGAGCAGCTCCCCGGCCACTGGTCCCACGGCAACCCCGTGGACATCCTCGGCGACGCCAGCGGCGAGCGTTACGCCGCCGCGGTGGAGACCTACCTCGCCGACCCCGGGATCGACGGCCTGCTGGTGATGCTCACGCCCCAGGCCATGACCGAGCCCCTGGCCTCGGCCCGTGCCGTCACCGCCGCCGCCGAGGCCAACCGCCGCAAGCCGGTCCTCGCCTGCTGGATGGGGGAGGCCCACGTCCAGGAGGCCTGGGAGCACTTCGCCGAGCACCAGGTCCCCTACTTCCCCACCCCGGAGGCCTCGGTCCAGGGCTTCGCCTATCTGGCCCACTACCACCGCAACCAGGAGCTGCTGCTCCAGGTACCGGAGCCGGCCAGCCGCGAGGACGCCCCCGACGCCGAGGGGGCGCGGCTCATCATCGAGGGGGCGCTGGCCGAGGGACGGCGGACCCTGGGGATCACCGAGTCCAAGGCCATCCTCCGCGCCTTCGGGATCCCGGTGCAGTCCACCACCCTGGCGCGCAGCGCCAACGAGGCCCTCATCACCGCCGAGAGCGTGGGCTTCCCGGTGGCCATGAAGATCGCCTCCGCCGGGATCACCCACAAGTCCGACGTCGGCGGCGTCCGGCTGAACATCGACAGCGCCGCCGCGGTGCGCAGCGCCTACAACGAGATGACCGCCGAGGCGGCGCGCCGCGCCCCGGAGGCGCACATCGACGGCGTGACCATCGAGCCCATGTTCGCCCGGCGCAACGGCCGCGAGCTCATGGTCGGCGTCATCCGTGACCCCGTCTTCGGCCCCGTGATCAGCTTCGGCGCCGGCGGCACCGCCGTGGAGATCCACCGCGACCGGGCCGTCGCCCTGCCGCCCCTCAACGACTACATCATCCGCGACCTCATCGAGCGGACCCGGGCGCGGCGCATGCTCGGCGAGTTCCGCGACCGCCCCCCGGTGGACCGGGCGGCCCTGGAGCACGCCCTGGGCCGGATCTCCGAGCTGGTCTGCGAGCTGCCCTGGGTCCGGGAGATGGACATCAACCCCCTCATCGCCGACGAGGAGGGGGTCATCGCCGTGGACGCCCGGATCGTGGTGGAGCACCCGGCCCCGGCGCTGAATCCCTACGGCCACATGGCCATCCACCCCTATCCCGGGGAGCTTACCGAGCACTGGCAACTCCCGGATGGCACCGACGTCACCATCCGCCCCATCCGGCCGGAGGACGCCGAGATGGAGCAGGCCTTCGTCCACAACCTCTCGGAGCAGGCGCGCTACTTCCGGTTCATGGAGACCCTGCAGGAGCTCTCCCCGGAGATGCTGGTGCGCTTCACCCAGATCGACTACGACCGGGAGATGGCCTTCGTGGCCGTCACCAGCGACGGCCAGGGCGGCGAGCTGGAGCTGGGGGTGACCCGCTACGCCCTGGGGCCGGATGGCGATACCGGCGAGTTCGCCGTGGTCGTGGCCGACGAGTGGCGCCGCCGGGGTCTGGGCGCCCGCCTGCTCACCATCCTCATGCAGACCGCGCGGGCCCGGGGGCTGCGCGCCCTGGAGGGGGAGGTGCTATCCGCCAATACCGGTATGCTGGGCCTGGCCCGCAGCCTGGGCTTCACCGTGCGCAACACCGACGACCCGGAACTCAAGCGGGTGACCCGCCTCCTCGGCGGCAGCCACTGACCCGTCCAGGGATCCCGTCTAGGCGGGGAGCACCGCCAGCAGGCCGGCGGCGATGCCGGCCCCCATGGCGGCGCCGGCGAGGACGTCGCTGGGGTAGTGGAGCCCCAGGATGACCCGGGAGGCGGCCACGAGCCCGGCGAAGGGCCAGACCAGCCAGCCAAGTACCGGGAAGTGAGCGCTCGCTGTCAATGCGAAGGCAACCGCATGGAGGGTATGGCCGGAGGGGAAGCTGAAGCGGTCCAGGGGGGCGGTCCCCAGCCGGATCCCCGGATGGCGATGGCAGGGCCGGATCCGCACCAGGCGCGGCTTCACCGCCTTGTAGACCAGCAGGCAGACCAGCGCCACTGCGACGAGATGGAGACTGGCGACCACCCCCGGCCGCCCGAGCAGCGGCAGGGCGGCCATGAGGGTGTACCACGCCACGCCATCGCCGGCCCGGCTGACCCCGGCAAAGAGGCGCCGGATGGCGCCGGCCGAGCAGGCCCGGTTGATGCTGGCGCAGAGCCATTCCTCCCGGGCATCCATGCGCCGGAACCAGGGGTGGATCCGCAGTTCGCTCATGCCGCTCTCCCGTCGGGTGGTCCCGTAACCGCACGCAGGCGGTCCTCGAATTCGCCGATGATGGCCTCCCAGCCGAGGCCCTCGGCGGTCTGTCGGGCTGCCCGCCCCATTCGCCCGCAGGCGGCCGGGTCGGCGGCCAGGGTGGCCGCTGCCTCGTTGAATCCGGCCTGGTCCCCCGACGGCAGAAGCCGCCCGTTGTCTCCATCCCGGATGTACTGGCCGGCCGCCGCCCGGTCGAAGGCGACCACGGCGAGCCCTGACGCCATGGCCTCCGTAACGACATTGCCGAAGGTCTCCGTGGTGCTCGGGAAGAGGAAGAGGTCGCCGCTGGCGTAGTGTTCGGCCAGCTCCTCACCGGTCCGGGTCCCGGTGAGGACGATGTCGGGTAGCGCGGCCGCCAGTCGTTCACCGTTCGGGCCGTCGCCGACCACCACGAGCACCGCCTCCGGCACCCGCTGGCGGATGGCCCGGAAGGCGGCGATGAGCCCCTCGAGGTTCTTCTCCGGGGCGATCCGGCCGACATGGAGGGCCACCGGGCTCTCCGGCCCGGCGCCCCATTCCGCGCGCAGCGCCCGGCTACGGCTCCCCGGATGGAACAGGCGGGTGTCGACGCCGCGCCCGAGGAGGGCGAGCCGCTGGAAACCGCGGCCTGCCAGCGCGTTCCGGGCCTCGGGGGAGGGCACCAGCGTGGTGGTCGCCCGGTTGTGGAAGCGTCGGAGGTAGGCCTCCACCGGGCGGCGCAGCAGCCCCATGTGGTAGTGGCTACTGTACGCATCGAAATTGGTGTGGAAGCCGGCGACCACCGGGATCCCCAGGCGCCTTGCCTGGCGCAGTGCGCTGTGGCCCAGGGGCCCCTCGGTGGCGATATAGATGACATCCGGGCGTGCCTCGGCCCACCGCCGTCGCAGTTCCCGCCCGGCGGGCAGTCCCAGCCGGACCCCGGGGTAGCCCGGCAGGCCCATCCCCGCGACCAGCAGCTCGGCCAGCCCGTGGGTGTCTGCTTCCCCCTGGTGGCGGGGCCGAACGACCCCCACCCGGTGTCCCCGGGTGCGCAGGCCGTTCACCAGGGCCTCCAGGGTCCGGGCTACGCCGTTGATCTCCGGGGGCCAGGTCTCGGTGACCAGGTCGATGTTCAGGCTGGCTGCGGTCACGGTCATGGCGCCAGTCTCGGTGCCCTTCGTGACGCCGGCATGACCGGGGTGTTACCGCCATATGACCATGGCGCTTGAAGCGGCGCCGCGCTGCCCGCATTCTTGGATGAGGGTGGCCGCAATCGGCGGCCGCCGGATCCCGTCCCAACGGAAGGAGGCACTCCATGTCGATGGTCTGGGTACTCGTCGCCGATGCATCCCGCGCCCGCGTCTTTGCCGCCGAGAATCGGGTTGCCAGTGAACTCGAGGAGGTCACCGATCACCTCCACCCCGAGTCGCGGCTGCACAATCGGGACCTGGTGAGTGACCGACCCGGCCGGGCCGCGGACCGTAGTACCGAGGCCCGCAGCTCCATGGAGGAGGAGGGGGCGCCCAAGGATCACGAGGCGGCGAACTTCGCCCGGGAGCTGGCGGGGATGCTGGCCGAGGCCGCCGGGAAGGGGCGGTTCGAGCACCTGGTCCTGTGCGCGCCGCCCACCTTCATGGGGGAGCTGCGCGACAAGCTGGATGCCTCGGTGCGCCAGCGGGTCTCCGTGGAGGTGACCAAGGACCTGACGCGCGCCCATCGCGGTGCCGATGTGCGGACACACCTGCCCGACTACCTCTACTGAGGGGAGCGGCTGACTTGCGGGGGTTCCCCCGAAGGCGGCGGCGGCGCGGGATGGGAGGTACGTCCGCGTCGCCGGGGAAGGCTGGTGGCCGGGGACAGAGTCGAACTGCCGACACCGCGATTTTCAGTCGCGTGCTCTACCAGCTGAGCTACCCGGCCAGAAGGCGAATATTTAACCGGCTCGGGGCGGATGCGTCAATCCCCGCGCCGGTGTGACGCCCCGGGTGCCTACTGCTCCGGCGGGACGTAGCCCTCCGGCGTAGCCGAACCCTCGCCGAAGAAGAACTTCTCCATCTCCTTCTCCAGGAACTGCCGGTGCTTGGGGTCCACCGGCGAGAGGCGATTCTCGTTGATGAGCATGGTCTGGTGCGACAGCCACTCCTGCCACGCCTCCTTGGAGACGTTCTCGTAGAGTCGCTGCCCCATCTCGCCGGGGTAGGGCGGGCGGTCCAGCCCCTCCGCCTCGCGGCCCAGCCGCGCACAATGCACCATTCGGGTCATGTCTTCACCTCGTCGTCTGTCTCGATTTGCGCGAGCAGCGTGGCCACCGGCGCGGGTACGCCGGGGCGCTGCATGGTGGCGTCGTTATACCAGATGGCGTCCTCCCCTTCCATGACGGCGCCGGCAGGGGATTTCAAGCGGGCCGGGACCGGGGTGATGGCCAGGTCGAAGTGGGTGAAGGTGTGCTCGAGGACCGGCCAGGCGGGCTCCGGCGCGATCTCCAGCCCCAGGGCGCGGGCCGCCTCGCGCTCCCCTCCCGGCTCTGCCTCCGGCAGGGACCAGAGTCCGCCCCAGATCCCCGCGGGGGGCCGGCGCACCAGCAGGACCCGATCGGTCTCGTCCCGCAGGAGGAGCATGGCCGTCTCCCGCCGGCGCCGGCTGCGCCCGCTGCGCGGCCGGCCGTGGGGGAGTTCCGCCGTTCGGCCCCGGGCCCGGGCGGCGCAGTCGTCGTGGAAGGGGCAGCCGGGGCAGTCAGGGGTGGCGCGGGTACACAGCGTCGCCCCCAGGTCCATGATCGCCTGGGTATAGTCCGCCGCCCGCTGCCCCGGGGTGTAGGCCTCGGCCAGCTGCCAGAGTTGCCGCGCCGTGGCCGTGCCGTTGGGCCAGCCCTCCACGGCGTGGAGGCGGGCGAGGACGCGCTTCACGTTGCCGTCCAGGATGGGGGCCGGGATGTCGAAGGCCTGGGCGGCGATGGCGTTGGCGGTGGAGGGGCCGACCCCCGGAAGGGCGCCGATGGCCGCCGGATCCCGGGGGAAGGCGCCACCGTATTCGTCCCGGAGGATGCGGGCGGCCGCGTGGAGGTTGCGCGCCCGGGCGTAGTAGCCCAGCCCCGCCCAGCGCTCCAGGACCGCCTCCTGCGGCGCCCCGGCCAGGGCCGGGATGTCCGGGAAGGCGGCCATGAAGGCCTCGAAGTAGGGGATCACCGTGGCCACCCGGGTCTGCTGGAGCATGACCTCGGCCACCCAGACCCGGTAGGCAGTGCGCGGATGCTGCCAGGGCAGGTCGTGGCGACCGTGGCGGTCGAACCACGCCAGCAGGCGGTCGGCAAAGTCGGGGACCGGCGGCCCCGTCCGGTCGGCGCTGGTGCCCATCAGAAGTCGAACAGCTCCTTCGCCCGCTCCTCGAGCTTCTCCCGGGCCCGGTCCTCGGTCTCCCGCTCGCGCTCCTCGAGTCTCTTCTCGGCCTCCTCCATGCGCTGATCGCCGCGCTCCTCGAGTGCCTTCTCGGCCTCCTCCAGCTGCTGCTGGGCGCGCTCCTCCTCCTCGCGCAGGCGCTGTTCGGCCTTCTCCTTCTCCCGCTCCAAGGCCTTCTGCGCCTCCTCGGCGGCCTTCTGCCGCAGGGCGTCGGCCAGCTCCACGTCCACGTCGGGGGAGGCGAGGTAGCCGCCGAGATGGACCGGAATGGCGAGGTCGGTGAGTTCCTCCAGCGGCTTGCCGTCCTGGCCCTCCAGGGTCTCCACCACGGCGGCGCGGACGCGGTAGTCCAGCGCCTCGGAGGCCAGATCCAGGCTGCCCTTGCCGCTCACCCGCAGGCCGGGGGACTGCAGGGCGAGGTCATCGTTGCGCAGCACGCCCTCCCGGATATCGAAGCTGGCCGTGAGCTGGGTGAAGTCGGTCTGGCTGGGGCGGTGTTCCGGCGGCTCCCGCTCCTGGACTCGCGCGTAGGCGCGGCCCAGCCATTCGGCGAGATTCACGCCCTCGATGGCCCCGTCCCGGAAGCGGACGTCGCCCTCGCCGTCGAGCCCCCGGCGCAGCTCCAGGAAGGTGGTACCGCTGCCGTCGAGATCCAGGGAGAGGTCGGTGCGGCCGCTCACGCGGGACTCGTCCATGAGGTCCTCCAGCAGCGGGCCGGCCTGGAAGCCCTCCAGGCTGGTGGTGAGTTCCACGCCCAGCGCCTCGCCGCGGCCGTCGAGCACGGCACGCGTGTCGAGGTGGCCGCGGTAGAGGTCGGCCGCCACCGGATCGACGGTAACCCGGCCGGCATCGGCCTCGACACCTACCTGAATGGCCTCGACATGCAGGCCGGCGGCGTCCAGTTCGCCCACGCTCATCGTGCCGTCGGCATCCACTAGCCGCAGCGGCTCAACGGGCAAAGGGAAGTCCGGGATGACCCGGCGTGGCGCGCCGCCGCCATCCTCGCTGTCCGCGGAACCGTTCTCGCCCCCCTCCGGCATATTGCCGGTTTCGGTGTCGGCCGCTTCGGCCTCCCCGTGGGGGGATAGGTACCGGTCCAGATCCAGCCGGTCCACGGCCAGGTCGAAGCGGACGTCCGGGCGCGGCTCCAGGCCCGCCAGACCGGCGGAGCCGCTTACAACGGTGTCGTCGACGGTGAGCCGCAGGTCGTCGGCGAAGAAGCGGTCGAGGCCGCCGCGGAAGTCCAGCTCCAGCGCCAGGCGTTTGAGGACCTCGTCATCGGCCGTCCCGGGCAGGGCGATGCCCAGTCGCCGGGCCATGGCGCGGGGATCGGCCCCGGAAACCTCCAGGTGGCCGCCGTAGGCCGGCTCCTCCAGGATGGATTCCGCCTGCAGCCCACCGGCGATCTCCGCCCCCAGGGCCTCGACCTGGAGCTGGCCCAGGCTGGCCGTCTGCGCCGCCAGGTCGAATCCGAAGTCGGTGCCCACACCGGCCCCGGCCAGCGCCGCCGTGTCGATACCCGGCTGCGCGGGGAGGAGGCCGAAGAGGTCGGCGGGATTCAGCAGCTCATAGTCCAGCCGGCCCTCGCCCCGGGGGTCGCCGGTGAGGGATTCGATATCGGTATCCAGGCCGATGCGGGAGCCGGCGGCGTGTAGGACCAGGCCCCGACTCTGGAGGGTGTCTGCCGCCAGATCGGCGCGCAGCCGCCGCAGTTCCAGCTTGGCGCTCTGTTCGTTGCCGGGGACGGCCTCGCCCCGGGCATCCAGGTGGAGGGTGAGGTCACGCACCCCCACGCGCGGGATGGCCAGCTCCGGCTGTACCGTCGCGTCCAGGCGCAGGTCGGCGGTGGCGGCGGGTTCACTGGCCGCCAGCTTCGCTCGCAGAGCCAGCGGGATCGGTTCGTCGGCCGCCAGCGCCCCGGTGCGCAGGTTCATCTCCCGGAGGCGGTATTCCGCGCCGCTGCCGCCATCCTTGAAGGTGACGGCGGCGTCGCTGACCTCGATGCCCCCCAGGGCCAGCGCGGCCAGGGGGTCCTCGGTGGCGTCCGGGGCCGGCTCGTCCTCGGCGGCCGCCTCGGGGGCATCTGCCTCGGGCTCTGCCCCCTGCGCGTCCGGGTCGGTGGGCGCCGCGGGCGCCTCCGCAGTGCCGCCGCTGGCGAGGTCGTCCCAGTTGGTGGTGCCGTCGGCCTGCCGGGCGAGGTTAAGCCGCAGCCCGTCCAGGACCAGGGTGTCCACCTCGGCCCGCCCGCGGAAGAGCGGCAGCACCCGGACCCGGACCTGGGCGCGCTGGATGCGGGCGAAGGGTTCGGGGCCGAAGCCCTCGGCGTTACCCAGCTCCACGGCGCCGATCTCCACCCCCAGCCAGGGGAAGTAGGAGAGGCCGATGCTACCCTCGATGGCCAGCTCCCGGCCGGTGGCATCCGCCACTGCCGTCTCGATCTCGTCGCGGTAGTCGTCCGGGTCGATGACCAGGGGCAGGATGACCGCGGCGGCGATGAGCAGCGCGACGAGGGCAGCGAGCCCGACGAGGAGGTAGCGGAGGAGCTTGCGCATGGGGCGGTCCTGTTGGTGTTTTCGATCCGTCTGTTCGGATTCGTAGAATAGGCCCTACAACACGGATCGTCATGATCCGCCTGCCACAATCAAGCGACAAGGACGTCCATGACCGTCAAGCGGTTCGAGGTGGGCGAATACCGCTTCCTAGACTGGTTCGAGGAGCTGGCGTGCGGCGTGGACCTGATGACCCGGGCGGATTATCAGGTCCCGTAGCGCGGGGGGAAACTGGAGCGGGTGATGGGAATCGAACCCACGTCGCCAGAATGGGAATCTGGAGCTCTACCATTGAGCTACACCCGCGTGGAACCCGTATTCTCCCGCTACCGGTGAGTGGTGTCAAAGCGGCTCGTCGTTGCCCGGGAGGTCCTCCAGGCCCATCTCGGGCTGGTCGTGGTCATCCTCCGGCGCCTCGGTGTCGGCGGCCCGGGGCATGCTCCCGCCGAAGCAGGCGGCGATGCGGGCGCCGTAGGCCTCCAGCACTGCCTGGCGGCGCACCTTGAAGGTGGGGGTGAGCATCCCGTTCTCCACCGTCCACTCGTCCTCGGTAAGGACTACCACTTCCTCGACCGGCACGACATTATCCATACCCATGAGGTGGCCGTTGATCCGGCGCAGGGTCCACTCCCGCCGCGCCTCCTCCCCCTCGCCCTGCATCTCCGCCTGGGCGACGCTGCCGTAGAGGTGGGTATCCACCACCACCAGGGCCATGGCGTGGTCCATGCCGTGACCGAAGACCACTGCGTGGAGGAAGACCGGGTCGGTGACGATGGCCATCTCCATGAGCTCGGGGAAGCCCTCGCGGCCGTCCCGGAGCTGGAGGGGGTTGTCGCGCCGGTGGCGCATGTAGAGGTGGTGTTCGCGATACTCGAAGATGTCCCCGGTCTGGAGCCACTCCCCGCTCCAGGGGTCGATCTCGGCGGCGGCCCCGGC
>JBNJED010000051.1:0-10055 GCA_051745535.1 Pseudomonadota bacterium
CCATCCTGGATGCCCTGGAGGCGGTGGAACGCGGCGAGCGCTATCTGGATGCCGATGTGGCCCGCCACCTGGCGCTGAACATGCTGCCCGGCGGCGCCTGTAACCCCTTCGACCGCCTGTCCCAACGCGAAATGCAGGTCGCCCTGATGATGCTGGCCGGCCAGCGGGTAAGCCGGATCGCCGAGGACATGCACCTCTCGGCCAAGACCATCTCCACCTACCGCCACCGGATCTTCTCCAAGCTCGGCGTGAACTCCGACAGCGCGCTGACCCGGCTGGCCATGGAGCACGGGGTGGGCGAGCAGCCCCCGGGGACGGCCGAAGGCGCCGCCGGGAACGGATGACCGCCGCCTTCGACCCCGACTGCCGGGCCTGCCCGCGGCTGGCCGCCCACCTGGATGCCGTGGCCGCCGAGCACCCCGATTACCACTGCCGGCCGGTGGCGCCCTTCGGGGCGGACGACCCCGGCCTGCTGGTGGTGGGCCTGGCGCCGGGGCTGCACGGGGCGAATGCCACCGGCCGCCCCTTCACCGGGGACCATGCCGGGATCATGCTCTACGACACCCTCTACCGCTTCGGCTTCGGCTCGGCGCCGGAATCGCGCGCGGCGGATGACGGCCTCCAGCTCCACGACTGCCGGATCACCAATGCCGTGAAGTGCCTGCCGCCGGCGAACAAGCCCACCGGCGGCGAGGTGCGGACCTGCCGGCCCTTCCTCGCCGCCGAGCTGGCCGGCCTGCGCCCCGGGGCCGTGATCCTCGCTCTGGGCCGGGTGGCCCACGAGACCACCATTGCCGCCCTGGGCGGCCGGCAGAAGGACCATCCCTTCGCCCACGGGCGCTGGCACCAGCCCGAGGATGGCCCGGCGCTGGTGGACTCCTACCACTGCAGCCGCTACAACACCCAGACCCGCCGGCTGACCCCGGCGATGTTCGATGCCATCTTCGAGTCCATCCGCGAGCGACTGCCTGCGACATGAGTGACGAGGAACGGGAAGGGGAGGCCGGGGGCTTCGACGCCCGCGCCTTCCTGGAGCGCGTGACCGAGCGCCCGGGCGTCTACCGCATGGAGAACGCCGCCGGCGAGGTCATCTACGTCGGCAAGGCGCGCAACCTCAAGAAGCGGCTCTCCAGCTACTTCCGCCGCAAGGTGGACAGCCCCAAGACGCGGGCGATGGTCTCCCACATCGCCAACGTCGAGGTGACGGTCACCGGCAGCGAGGCCGAGGCGCTCATCCTCGAGAACAACCTCATCAAGCGCTACCGGCCGCGCTACAACGTCCTCCTGCGGGACGACAAGAGCTACCCCTACATCTACCTCTCCAGCCATCAGCGTTTCCCGCGGCTGGCCTTCCACCGCGGGGCGCGCCGGGCCAAGGGGCGCTACTTCGGGCCCTACCCCTCGGCCACGGCGGTGCGCGAGACGCTGTCGCTGCTGCAGAAGCTCTTCCCCGTGCGCCAGTGCGAGGACACCTTCTTCAACAACCGCAGCCGCCCCTGCCTGCAGTACCAGATCCAGCGCTGCACCGCGCCCTGCGTGGGCTACGTGGACGAGGAGCGCTACGCCGAGGACGTCGAGCACGCGGTGATGTTCCTGGAGGGCAAGAGCAACGCCGTCATCGACGACCTCGTCAGCCGCATGGAGAAGGCCTCGGCCAACCTCGAGTTCGAGGCGGCGGCGCGCTATCGCGACCAGATCGCCCAGCTGCGCAAGCTCCAGCAGCGCCAGTCCATCAGCGGCGAGGGCGGCGACCACGACGTGGTGGCGGTGGCCGCCGAGGGCGGCATTGCCTGCGTCCAGGTCTTCGTCATCCGCGGCGGGAACAACCTGGGCAACCGCACCTGGTTCCCCCAGCACAGCGACGGCGCCGAACCTGGCGAGGTGCTGGAGGCCTTCCTGGCCCAGCACTACCTGGACCACGCCGAGGGGGCCCAGGCCATCCCGCCGGAGATCCTGCTGGCCGAGGAGCCGCCGGAGCGCGAGCTGCTGGAGGAGGCCATCTCCGAGCAGGCCGGCCGCCGGGTGCGGCTGGCCACCCGGGTCCGCGGTGAGCGCGCCCGCTGGGTGGAGCTGGCCGGGACTAACGCCCGCACCGCCCTGGAGAGCCGCCTGGCCGCCCGGACCAATCTGTTCGAGCGCTTCCAGTCCCTGCAGGAGGGGCTGGATCTGCCCGATCTGCCCCGGCGCATCGAGGGCTTCGACATCAGCCACACCCGCGGCGAGGCGCCGGTGGGCGCCTGCGTGGTCTTCGACCACAGCGGCCCGGTGAAGGACGCCTACCGCCGCTACAACATCCGCGACGTGGAGCCCGGCGACGACTACGGCGCCCTGCGCGAGGTGCTCACCCGGCGCTATACCAAGGTGAAGCAGGGGGAGGGCGAGCTGCCCGACGCCATCCTCATCGACGGCGGCCGTGGCCAGGTCAACGTCGCCGAGGGGGTCCTGGAGGAGCTGCAGATCACCGGGATCCCCGTCATCGGCATCGCCAAGGGCCCGGAGCGCAAGGCGGGGGAGGAGACGCTATTCTTGTCGGGTCGGGAGGCCGGACTTATACTGCCGCCGGACTCGCCGGGCCTGCATCTCATCCAGCAGATCGACGGCGAGGCCCACCGCTTCGCCATCGGCGGCCACCGGCAGCGCCGGGCGAAGAGCCGGAATACCTCCACGCTGGAGGACATACCCGGGGTCGGACCGCGCAAGCGTCAGGCCCTGCTACAGCAGCTGGGCGGGCTCCAGGGGGTCACCCGGGCCGGGGTCGAGGAGCTGGCCCGGGTCCCGGGGATCAGCGACGAACTCGCCCAGCGGATCTTTGACACCTTCCACCCGGGTGGCTGACGCATGAGATGGAATCTCCCCAACATCCTGACCCTGCTTAGGATCGGCGCCATCCCGCTGTTCATCATCGCCTTCTACCTCCCGGTGGCGTGGTCCAGTCAGGCGGCGACCCTGCTGTTCGCGGCGGCGGCCGTCACCGACTGGCTGGACGGCTTCCTGGCGCGGCGCTGGGGGCAGAGCTCCGCCTTCGGCGCCTTCCTGGACCCGGTGGCGGACAAGCTCATGGTCGCGGCCGCCCTGGTCCTGCTGGTGGAGGCCAATCCCACCCCCTATCCCGGTATCCTGGTGGGGATCGCGGCAGTGGTGATCATTGGCCGGGAGATCGCCATCTCCGCCCTGCGGGAGTGGATGGCCGAGATCGGGGAGCGGGCCAGCGTGGCCGTCTCCTGGATGGGCAAGCTCAAGACGGGGACGCAGATGGTCGCCATCCTGCTGCTGCTGTTCGAGGACCCGATCTGGGGGCTGCCCAGCCTCCATCTCGGCTTCTGGCTGCTCTACCTGGCGGCGGGTTTGACCCTCTGGTCCATGATCGTCTATCTGCGGGCCGCCTGGCCCATCTTCATGCGCAACGACGGGGGTTGACGTCTTAGCGTAAGGCGGTAGAATGCGCAGCCGAATTAGGCGGGAATAGCTCAGTTGGTAGAGCACAACCTTGCCAAGGTTGGGGTCGCGAGTTCGAGTCTCGTTTCCCGCTCCAAATATCAAAACCTCGGTTCCGGCCGGGGTTTTTTTGTGCCCGCTGTTTTTCGGTGCGCCTTTGTGCAGCGGGGGCTCCCCGGGGAGGCAGTCCCGGGTTATAATCCTGCCTTCTGGCTGGGTGGCAGAGTGGCTATGCGGCGGCCTGCAAAGCCGTGCAACGTCGGTTCGAATCCGGCCCCAGCCTCCAGATACGAAAAGGGCCCGCATCGGTACGCCGGTGCGGGCCCTTTTCGATCCGGTGCCTCAATGGTCCCGTCGTCGGTCCCGGATCCAGTGGTAGAGGGCCGGCAGGACCACCATGTTGAGCGCCGTCGAGCCCAGGAGCCCGCCGAGGACGACAATGGCCATGGGCGCCTGGATCTCGGTGCCGGTCTGGCCCAGCCCCAGACCCAGGGGGATGAGGGCGAGGGCGGCGGTCAGGGCCGTCATCAGGATGGGGGCCAGTCGTTCCATGGCACCGCGTTCCACCGCCTCGTCCAGCGGCACCTGGTCCGCCTCCAGGTCCTGATAGCGGCTGATGAGCAGCAGGCCGTTGCGAACGGCGATGCCGAACAGGGTGATGAAGCCCACCAGTGCTGCGATGGTCAGCGTCCCGCCCATGGCGAAGACGGCCACGACGCCGCCGATGAGCGCGAGCGGGATGTTGGCCATGACCAGCAGGACCAGTGGCAGCGAGCGCAGAACCAGCTGCAGGACGAGCAGCATGGCAATGGCCACGCCGGCGGAGACCGTGGCGAGGGTCCGGGCGGCCTGGGCCTCGGCCTCGAACTGGCCGCCCAGCTCCACGCGGTAGCCGGCGGGGAGGGAGACCTCCTCGTCGATGGCCGTGCGGACCGCGTCCGCGGCGCTTCGCAGGTCGCGTCCGGCCACATTGGCGCTGACCACCAGGCGGCGCTCCGCATCCTCGCGATTGATCTGGGCCGGGCCGTATTCCTCGCGGGGGCGGGCAACCTCGCTCAGGCGGATGGTGTGGCCGGTGGGCGTCTCCATGGGGATATCGCCCAGGTCATCTCGGCTGCGGAGGCGATCCGGCAGGCGGACCACCAGGTCGAAACGCCGTTCGCCCTCGAAGATCTCGGCCACATGGGCTCCTCGCCAGGCGGTACGGACGGCATCGGCGGCATCGGCCACGGTGAGGCCGTACCGGGCGAGGGCCGTACGGTCGGCGTGCAGGCGGATCTGGGGGACGTCGGAAACCGGTTCCACCGAGATATCCACCAGCCCCTCGACGTCCTCGAGAGCGGTCTCGACCTCGCCGGCCAGTCGCTGGATCTCGCCCAGGCCGGGCCCGAAGACCTTGACCGCGAGGTTGGCCCGGACGCCGCTGAGCATGTGGTCGATGCGGTGGGAGATGGGCTGGCCAATGTTGAACTGGCCGGGGAAGGCCTCCAGGCCGTCCCGTAGCTCCTCCAGGAAGGCGGCCTTGCCCTGGGGGAGCGGTCCCAGCCGGACGTCCAGTTCGCTCTGATTGGGCAACTGGGTATGTTCCGCCCTCTCGGCCCGCCCGGTTCGTCGTGCCACGGTGAGGACCTCTTCCTGGTCCATGAGCCATTCCTCTACCCGGCCGGCCATGCGGGCCGAACTCTCCAGGCTGGTCCCGGCCGGGGTGTTCATGGCGATGGTCAGGCTCCCCTCGTTGAAGGCCGGCAGGAAGGAGCGCCCCAGCAGCAGCGTGGCCGCCACGGTGGCCAGGGCCAGCGCCGCGGAGAGGGTGATGACGGCGCCGCGCCAGCGCAGGGCCCCGTGGAGCAGGGGGCGATAGGCCCGCTGGAGCGCCGCGGCGACCGGGGGCTCCCGCCCCTCGTTCTTGCGGGCGACGGCCGGCAGGAGCCAGCGCGCCAGGACGGGCGTCACCGTGAGCGCCACCATGAGCGAGGCGGCGATGGCAATGAGGTAGGCGAGTCCCAGGGGCTTCAGCAGGCGGCCCTCCACGCCCCCCAGGAAGAACAGCGGGGCGAAGACCAGCATGATGATGACCGTGGAGTAGACCACCGGGTGGCGCATCTCCGAGCAGGCCCGGTGGATGGTCGTGTCGACGTCGGCCCCCTCGGGGGCCTCGCGCAATCGGCGGACGATGTTCTCCACGAAGATGATGGCGTCGTCCACCAGGGCGCCGATGGCGATGGTCATGCCCCCCAGGGTCATGGTGTTGACGGTGATCCCCAGCGCCTGGAGGACCAGCAGGGCAACCGTCAGCGAGAGCGGGATCGCCAGCACCGCGATGGCCGTGATCCGGATGCTCAGCAGGAAGAGCAGCAGGATCACCACCACGAACAGGGCGCCGTCCCGCAACGCCTCGACGACGTTGTTCACCGCCGCCTGGATGAACTCGCCCTGCCGGAACAGGTTCGGTTCGACGATGATGTCCTCGGGCAGCCCCGGCTCCAGATCGGCGAGGGTCTCGTTGATGGTCTCGGTGAGGGCCAGGGTATCCGCGCCGGGCTGCTTGGAGACGGCGAGGACCACCCCGGGCTCGCCGTTCACCCCGGCATCGCCCACCGGGATCCCCGAACCCATGCGGACCTCGGCGACGTGGCGGACACGCACCGGTACGCCGTCGTGGACCGCGACCACGGCCCTCTCCAGCTCCTCCAGGCTCTTGGCGCGACCCATGAAGCGGATGAGGTAGTCCTTGCCGGCGGCGCTCAACCGGTCGCCGCCGGCATTGAGGCTGGATTCCGCCAGGGCCTGGCGGACCTCGGCCAGATCGAGGCCGTGGGCCGCGAGCTGTTCCGGCAGGACCTGGACCTGGTACTGGCGCACGCTGCCGCCCAGCGTGGTCACCTGGGAGATCCCGGGGATCGCCTCCAGCTGCCGCGCGACCACCCAGTCGGCGATCTCCCGGGCGCGCATGGCATCCGCCCGGCCCGTGTCACGGACCCCGAGGTAGGCGATCTCGCCCATGATGGAGGTGATCGGTCCCAGCTCCGGGGAGGCGACACCGGCCGGGAGCTGGTCTCGCACCCGACCCAGGCGCTCGCTGACGATCTGGCGGGTGCGGTAGATGGGCTCGCCCCAGTCGAACTCCACCCAGACGATGGAAAAGCCGGCCACGGACTGGGACCGGACCCGGCGAACGCCGGCGGCCCCCATGGTCGCCGTCTCGATGGGGTAGGTGACCTGCTGCTCCACCTCTTCGGCGGCGAGGCCGGGGGCCTCGGTCATCACGGTGACCGTGGGCGCGGTGAGATCCGGGAAGATGTCTATCGGTGCGCGCTGTGCCTGCCAGATGCCCAGCGCGAGGACGACCAGCGCCCCCGCGACGACCAGCAGGCGATTGGTCAGGGACCACTGGATGAGTCGATCGAACATCGGGCCCCCTAGTGGCTATGGCCGTGGCCGGCACTGTCGTTATCCCGGCCGGCGAGGAGGGTCGCCCAGGCGCCGTCGGTGACCACCCGATCGCCCGGCTCCAGCCCGTCCTCGATGGCGACCCGACCGGCCGCCCGGGTCCCGGTGAGGACCGGGCGTCGCTCGAACCGCTCACCGCCGGTCTGGACCATGACCACGGAGACGCCGTTGTCGTCGATGAGGGCCCGCTCGGGGACGGTCAATCGCGGCTCCCCGGGGCCGGCGGTGAGGGCGACGGTCACCGGCATGCCGGGGCGGTATCCCTCGGTCCCCTCCAGCTCGAAGGCGACGGGGAGGGTTCCGCCCGGCTCGCGGAAGCCGGCCGCCTGCCAGACCGGTTCGCCGGTCAGCGACTGCCACGTACGGGAGCCGGGCCGGCGCACGGCCGGGTCCCGCAGTTCGGTGGCCCGCTCGAGGTCGGTGGGGTAGAGCTCGGCGATGAGCCACTGCCGGGTCGGATCCAGGAGGGTGGCCAGGCGCTGGCCGGCCTGCACCGCCTCGCCCGGGGTCACGTCGATGGACTCCAGACGACCCCCGTTGGCGGCGCGCAGGGGGATGCGACCGGCATCCCCGCTGCCCCCGGCGAGGCGGTCACGGCGCTCCCGGGCATCCTGCCATTCCGCCCGGGCCGTGTTGCGATCCCGGCGGGCCTCCAGGACCCGGCTATCGGCGACGACCCCCTCTTCGGCCAGGGCCGAGAGGCGGTCCAGGGTGGCCTCGGCCTCGGTGAGTTTTTCACGGGCCCGGGTGATGGTCAGGGCGAGGCCACTGGCTGTGCCGCTGTCCGGCAGCAGCCCCAGTTCCAGCAGCGAGTCACCGCCCTCGAGCTTTTGCCCCGGCTGCGGCCAGCCGTCGACCCCGTGGACCACTCCGGCCACGGGTGCCGTCAGGTGGAAGCGGGCCCCAGGGACCGATCGCACCGTCCCGGGGACCTCGATGCGCTCGGCGAAGGGCCGGCGCTCGACGACCTCGGTGGCCAGGTCCATCCGCCACTGCGTCTCCTTGGGGAGGCTGCCGTGGTCCGAGGCCGTGGTGTCCTCGGGGATCTCGGCGAGGACCTCGATGTTTCCGAGCAGGCTGCTCTGCGCCCCCTCCTCGGTGTGGTGCCGGCCGGTGAGGTGATAGTGGCCGGGATCCGGGAGTTTCACGGCGACCGGGAAGATCCCCGGCTGGTCGGCCTTCGCCTCGCCCTCGGCGACCAGCGTGCCGGTCTGGTCGCGTAGTTCCAGGCTGATGCGCCCGTCCGCTACCGGCGATGATTCGGCGAGTTCGGTGGCGTGAACCAGGAAGGTGACCTCCGCGCCGCCTTCCAGCTCGGGGACGGCTTCCCCGGAGGCATCCTGCGCCTCCACGAACCACTCCCGGCCCTCGTCCCAGTGGGTCAGGGTCCAGGCGACCGCCTGGGCCGGGAGGGCCACCAGCAGCAGGGCCAGCAGGAGACCGGGCAGCGCGGCGATGGGCCGGCTTCTGAAAACGGTGTTCATGGGTTCTCCTCCGCGAGGCTGCGGCCCGTGCTGATTCGCCACCGGCGCCACTCTTCCCAGGCGCGGGCGAGGATGGTCTGTTCGCGTTCCCGGGCGCTGTACCAGGTATCCTCGGCCTCCAGCCATTCCAGCAGGGAGGCCTCGCCCGCGCGGTAACCGCGCTCGGTCATCTCGAGGATGCGCCGGGCCGGGTCCAGCAGCTCGCTGCGATGGCGGTCGAGTTCCTTGAGTAGATGCGCCAGGTGCAGGTTGCTTACGCGAATGCGGGTACGCAGATCCCGGCGCAGGGCGCGCGTCTCCTCGACGGGGATCCGTTGTTCGGCTCGGGCGCGCTGGATGGCGCCCTGATTGCGGTCCCACAGCGGGAGTTCCAGCATCAGGCCCATGCCGAGGCTGTTCTCGCGCTGGCCGTCGAAGATGTTGCGTTCACTGAACAGCCGGAGCCCGACATCCGGCCACCCCTCGGTGCGGGCGGCGTCGGTCTGTTCCCGGGCCGAGGTGATCTGCGCCTCCATGGCCTGCAGGGCGGGATGGTCGTTTGGAGGGGGCAGGGCCGCGCCGGGGTCGGGTGGGGCCCGCAGTTCGGGGGGACGGCCCAGCGAGTCGGGGGAGACGGCCAGCAGGCCGGCCAGGGTCGTGCGCGCCTCGGTCAGGTTGCCCTCGGCGTGGTGGTGGCGCCGTTGGACCTCCGACCGGGCCACCTGGATCCGCAGCCGCTCCCGTTCGGCGAGGTCGCCGGCCTCTTCCCGCAGGCCGGCGACCTCCTCGAGTTGTCGGGCGACCTCTCGTCGCTGCCGGGTCAGGCGGTAGCGGGCCGCGGCCAGTTGCCAGTCATGGAAGGCGCGGGCTATCCGGCCCTCCAGGCGGAGTCGGCGGGCCGTGGCGTCGAGCCGGGCCGCCTCGACATCGGCTCGGGCCGCGGCCCGGCGATGGCCGAGGCGGCCCCACAGGGGCAGGGACTGGGCAATCTCCAGCTCCTTGAGGCTGTAGCCGCCGGTGCCGTCCTGACGGCCCAGCTCATCGGAGGCCCTCAGGCTCAGTTGCGGATTGGCCCAGCGGCCTGCCTGATCGCTCTGGCCGCGGCGGGCCTCGACGCGCTGCCTGGCGACTTCCCTTTCCGGGCTGACGGCCAGCCCCTGCCGGATCGCCTGCTCCAGGGTCCACGACCCCGACGGCTCGGCGGTGGCCGGCCCGGCGAGGATCGCGCACAACAGCGCAATCCCCCACTGGATTCGGTTCTGCACGGGAATGATTCCCCATCAAGAATGGTGTTCCGGTCGGCGCGCGGCCGACTCCACGGCGGGATGGGGTCAGGCGGGCGGACCGCGCGGTAGGGATATTCGTCGGTCGGGCACGCGCGGTAAGAGGGCTTCCGTCGGGGAGAGGTCGACGGCCCGCTCGGGGCGTTGCGCGAGGATGGGGCCTCGGGGAAGGAGGGCCTCGGCATCCGCGTCACTCGGCGGATCACCGGCCTTCGTGCTGGCCTGCAACACCGGCAGCGCCAGCCCGCTGATCTCGACCTCTTCGGTCGCATCATGGTGGGGCTGGTGGTCGGGGGCCTGGGCGAGATGGAGCCCGCCGGCGTGTCCGTGGTGGTCCACGTGCTTGTGCAGGCTCACGCCCTGCAGGCTCGCCAGGGCGAGGACGAGCCAGGCCAGTAGCAGCAGGCGAAGGGGTGAGGAGCGG
>JBNJED010000052.1:0-9853 GCA_051745535.1 Pseudomonadota bacterium
GTGCCACATCCTCAACCTCTGCACCGCCCCCGCCCGCCGCGGCCAGGGCCTGGGCCGGCTGCTCCTGCGCGCCCTGCTGGCCGAGGGCCGGCTCGCGGGGGCGGAACAGGCCTTCCTGGAGGTCCGTCCCTCCAATACCGCGGCGGTCGCCCTCTACCAGGCGGAGGGATTCGAGACCGTGGGGGTGCGCGAGGCCTACTATCCCGCTGGCGGGGGGCGGGAGGATGCCCTGGTGCTGCGCAAGGACCTTGCCGGCGGGATGGCGGGATCCCGTTGAACCGACGGTGGTCGTGGTAACGCCCCCATCCCGGCGGGTAGAATGGGCCGGTTGTCCCGGAGCAGCCCGCAGGCGGCAGAATCATGACTGAAGTCGACCCGAGTACCGCCGAGCGGCGGACCTTCGCCATCATCTCCCACCCGGACGCCGGCAAGACGACGCTCACCGAGAAGCTGCTGCTCTACGGCGGCGCCATCCAGAACGCCGGCACCGTGAAGGGGCGCAAGGCGGACCGCCACGCCACCTCCGACTGGCTGACCATGGAGCAGGACCGCGGGATCTCGGTGACCTCCTCGGTGATGCAGTTCCCCTATGCCGGGCGCATCCTCAACCTTCTGGATACCCCCGGCCACGAGGATTTCTCCGAGGATACCTACCGCGTGCTCACCGCCGTGGACTCGGCGCTGATGGTCATCGACGCCGCCAAGGGCGTCGAGGAGCGGACCATCAAGCTCATGGACGTCTGCCGCCTGCGCGATACCCCCATCGTCAGCTTCATCAACAAGCTCGACCGCGAGGGGCGCGACCCCACGGAGCTGCTGGACGAGGTCGAGGAGGTGCTGAAGATCCGTTGCGCCCCGGTGACCTGGCCCATCGGCATGGGCAAGGCCTTTCGTGGCGTCTTCCACCTGGTCCACGACCGGGTCCACCTCTTCTCCCCCCGCCACGAGGGCGGCATCGCCCACGGCGAGATCATCGAGGGGCTGGACAATCCGCGCCTGGAGGAGGTCCTGGGCGCCGACGTGGCGGAGAACCTGCGCGAGGAGGTGGAGCTGGTGCGCGGGGCGAGCCACGAGTTCGAGGTGGAGCCCTTCCTGCGCGGCGAGCTGACCCCGGTCTTCTTCGGCTCGGCGGTGAACAACTTCGGCGTGGAGGAGCTGCTCTCCACCTTCGTCGACTACGCCCCGGCCCCCCAGCCGCGGGAGGCGGATGCCCGGGTAGTCCAGCCGGACGAGGAGAAGCTCACCGGCTTCGTCTTCAAGATCCAGGCGAACATGGACCCCCAGCACCGCGACCGGCTCGCCTTCATGCGGGTGAACTCCGGCCGCTACCGGCGCGGCATGAAGATGTACAACCCGCGCACCGGCAAGACCAGCCAGAACGTCTCCGCAGCCACCTTCATGGCGCGGGAGCGGGAACACGCCGACGAGGCCCTGCCGGGGGACATCATCGGCCTGCACAACCACGGCACCATCCAGATCGGCGACACCTTCACCGAGGGGGAGGAGCTGCGCTTCACCGGCATCCCCAACTTCGCCCCGGAGCTCTTCCGGCGGGTCATGCTGGCCGACCCCCTGCGCTCCAAGGCGCTGGTCAAGGGGCTCACCGAGCTCTCCGAGGAGGGGGCGGTCCAGTTCTTCCGGCCGCTGGAGAAAAATGACCTTATTCTGGGCGCGGTTGGCGTGCTACAGTTCGACGTGGTCGCCCAGCGCCTGAAAGATGAATACAAGGTCGAGTGCCGGTTCGAACCGGTGAACGTCCACACCGCCCGCTGGGTCGAGGCCGACGACGAGAACGAGCTCGAGCGCTTCCGGAAGAAGGCCGCGGAGAACCTGGCGCTGGACGCCGCCGACTATCTGACCTACCTCGCCCCCACCCGGGTGAACCTGGAGCTGACCCAGGAACGCTGGCCGGATATCCACTTCTCCGCGACCCGCGAGCACTGACCCTCGCACGACTTCCGGGGCAGCCGGGCCGCCATGCTCGAATGCCTGCTCAGCGGGCATTCCCGGGGGAAGGAGGGGCGCCCGGCGCCCGTCAGGCTCATGCAGAAGACCATTCGCGGTTTCATCATCACCGTCGCCCTGGTGGTGTCGGTGGTACTCTTCATCGCCCTCTATCTCGTGGTCTCCACCGTCTACGATCGGACGGTGCGCGAGGATGCCCGCCACGTCAGCGACGTCATCGCCGAGCAGACCTTCAACTCCATGTTCCAGGTCATGCGCCAGGGCTGGACCCGGCAGGAGCTGGAGGAGTTCATCGAGGCCAGCCAGGCCACCTTCGACGAGACCCCCTACCATCTCGAGATCTACCGCGGCGAGCGGGTGGAGCAGCTCTTCGGCCCCATCGAGCAGCCGGAGATGGACGCCGAGGTGGAGGATGCCTTCGCCAGCGGCGACCGGGAGCTCATCGAGCGCGACCAGGGCCTGCGCTACCTCTACCCCCTGAACGCCCGCGACGAGTGCCTGCGCTGCCACACCAACGCCGAGGTGGGCGATACCCTGGGCGTCATCGAGGTGGAGCAGGACCTGGAGCCGGTGATCCGCTCGGCCCGGGACGACTTCCTTACGGTGCTCGCCTTCCTGGCGCCGCTGCCGGTGGTGGGGGCGGTGGGCGTGGGCCTCTACCTCAACCGCCGGATCAAGCGCGCCCTGGGGGTGGTGGAGGACTCCATCGAGCGGGTGAACAAGGTTGCCGACCTCAAGGAGGTGGCCTTCCGCGACCAGAGCCCCGGCTTCGCCGAGCTCGACCACCTCCTGGACAACATGCAGGAGCTGGTGGAGAAGCTGCGCGGCTTCGCCGTGGACCGCGACCTGCTGGAGTTCGAGATCCGGCTGCTGGAGAAGTTCGTCATCACCTCCGAGGTGGTGCGGGACTGGCGGGAGTACGTCAGCCAGCTCCTGCTGGAGATCAACCAGATCGTCGACGCCTACAGCCTCTTCTCCGTCTTCAAGGTGGACGAAGAGGTCTTCGACCTGGAGGTCTTCTGGCGCTGCCACCCCCCGGAGGAGGTGCGCCGGACCTTCGAGGATGCCGTCTTCCGGGCCATGGCGGAGGAGCCCCACTTCCAGCCCATGCCGGAGATCCAGGTCCACCACCACGTGGCCGAGACCGGCTGCACCATCGAGGCCATCGACCCCGAGGCCATCGAGGTCCAGACCAAGTCCCTGCTGGTGGAGACGCCCAAGATCGGCGGGATCGTCGGCATCGGCGTCCAGGCCGACATCGTCCGCGACGACATGCGCATGCTGGTGGTGGAGAGCATCCTCTCCACCCTGCTCAACGTGGTCGGCTCGGTGAAGGCCATCTACAAGTACACCCGGGACCTGGAGTACTACGCCACCCGCGACCCGCTCACCGACCTCTACAATCAGCGCGTCTTCTGGGAGCTGCTGGAGTACGAGATGGGCCGGGCCGAGCGGGGCGACTACGGCTTCGCCGTGCTGGTCATCGACCTGGACAACTTCAAGGCCATCAACGATAGCTACGGGCACGGCTTCGGTGACCGCTTCCTGGCCGCCTTCGCCGACACCCTGCGCGCCTCGGTGCGCCAGGGGGATGTCCTCTCCCGGTATGGCGGGGACGAGTTCGTCGCCATCCTCGGCGAGGGCGACGAGGGGACCCCCTACCAGGTGGCCGAGCGCATCCGCGAGGCGGCCAGCAATGTCGCACTCACCGCGCCGGACGGCCGCGAGGTCCACGCCACCATCTCCATCGGGGTGGCCTTCTATCCGGAGCACGCCACGGAGCTCAAGGACCTGTTCATGTTCGCCGACAACATGATGTACAAGGCCAAGACCGAGGGTAAGAACCGTATCGGCTACCCCACCGACGAGGATGTGGTGGAGGTCTTCCGCGCCATCGGCGAGAAGAGCCGGGTGGTCCAGCAGGCCCTGGACGCCGACCACGTGGTCCCGGTCTTCCAGCCCATCGTGGAGGCGTCCACCGGCCGCGTGGTGGCCCACGAGACCCTCAGTCGCATCCGTCGGGAGGACGGGACCCTCATGGGCGCCGGGGAGTTTGTGGAGGTGGCCGAGCGCATGGGGATCATCCACAAGCTCGACCACCTGATGATGGAGAAGGCCTTCGCCCGCATGGCGGAGACCGACTACCAGGGGCTGCTCTTCATCAACCTCTCCCCGCGCGTGCTGGTCCTGGGCGAGTTCCTGCGCGAGACCAGCCGGCTGGTGGAGTTCTACGGGATCGACCCGGGCCGGGTGGTCTTCGAGCTCACCGAGCGGGACACCGTGCGCAACTTCCAGGTGCTGGAGGACTTCGTCAACGATCTCAAGCTGGAGGGCTTCAAGTTCGCCATCGACGACTTCGGCTCCGGCTTCTCCTCCTACCACTACATCAAGCGCTTCCCGGTGGATTACGTGAAGATCGAGGGTGACTTCATCGTCAACATGCTCACCGACCATCGGGATCGCGCCTTCGTGCGCAATATCACCAACCTCGCCCAGGAACTCGGGATCCGGACCATCGCGGAGTTCGTGGAGAGCCAGGAGGTGCTCGAGGCGGTGGCCGGGACCGGCATCGACCTGGCTCAGGGCTTCCATACCGGCCGGCCGTCCGAGACGCTGACCCCGGCGGAGCGGCCATGAACCGGCGCCGGGCCCGCGTCTACGCCTGGGCGCTCTACGACGTGGGCAACTCCGCCTTCGCCACCGTGGTGATGGCGGGGTTCTTCCCCATCTTCTTCAAGGAGTACTGGAGCGGCGACCTCCCGGCCACCGAGAGCACCTTCTGGCTGGGGGCGGCCAACTCCGTGGCCAGCCTGCTCATCCTGGCCAGCGCCCCGCTGCTCGGCGCCATGGCCGACGGCGGGGGCGGGCGCAAGCGCTTCCTGGCCGCCTTTACCGGCCTGGGCGTGGTGGCCACCGCCGCCCTCTACCTGGTGCCGGCCGGGGCATGGCCGGTGGCCGCGGTCCTCTACACCCTGGCGGCCATCGGCTTCTCCGGGAGCATGGTCTTCTACGATGCCATGCTCCTGGCCGTCTGCCGGGAGCGCCACTTCGATGCCGTCTCCGCCCTGGGGTACGCCCTGGGCTACCTGGGCGGCGGGCTGCTGTTCGCCTTCACCGTGGTCATGACCCTGCAGCCGGGCTGGTTCGGCCTGGCCGACGAGGCCACGGCGGTGCGCCTGGCCTTCCTGATCACCGCGGTCTGGTGGGCGGCCTTCACCCTGCCCCTGCTGCGCCGGGTGCCGGAGCCCATGCTCGGGCCCCGCGGCGGCGGCATCCTCGCCGGCCTGGCGGAGCTGAAGGCGACGCTGGGGCGGGTGGGGCGGTTGCGGCCGGTGGTCCTCTTCCTGGCCGCCTACTGGTTCTACATCGACGGCGTGGACACCATCGTGCGCATGGCGGTGGACTACGGGCTCTCCATCGGCCTGGAGACCAGTGACCTCATCCTCGCCCTGCTGCTTACCCAGGCGGTGGGCTTCCCGGCAGCGCTGGCCTTCGGCCGGCTGGGTACCCGTCTGGGTCCCCGGCGGGGGATCGAGATCGCCATTGCCGTCTATCTCGGGGTGGTCGCCTGGGCGGCCTATCTGGACTCGGCGCTGGAGTTCTACCTCCTGGCCGCGGCGGTGGGACTGGTCCAGGGCGGCATCCAGTCATTGAGCCGATCGCTCTATGCCCGCATCATACCGCGGGACAGGACGGCGGAATTCTTCGGCTTCTATAATATGCTCGGCAAGTTCGCCGCCGTCCTGGGGCCGGCCCTCATGGGCGGCGTGGGCCTTGTGACCGGCTCGCCCCGTGCGGGGATGCTGGTCGTCGGCCTGCTGTTCGTGGTGGGCTGGCTGCTGCTGCGCCGGGTGGACGAGCCGGCGGCGCGCCGCCAGGCACGGGCGCTGGAAGGCAGGAGCGATCTTTGAGGGGCGGCCCCGACCGCCCGGGAACGAGGAGGTAGAGGCTGATGAGCGACGGGAACGACGGTGGTCTGATGGGCCTGCCGCCCATCTATTCGGAGGGCGAAGAGCCCGGCGTAGCGCTCATGCGCGAGATCGCCCGCAAGCTGGCCGAACACGGTCTGCCGCGCCACGGCGAGGATACCAAGCGGATCATCAACGGCCTGGTGAACCCGGAGGCCTTCGGCGATACCGGCTTCTCGGTGAAGGAGCTCAACAACCGGGAGCTGGAGTTCCACATCGTCATCTCCGGCACCCCGGCGGGGATCGAGTACAACGAGTGGACGGAGTGGCAGTCGGGCTACGGCGCCATGACCGCCCGCGAGCCGCTGAACCAGAAGTCGCTGCACAGCGCCATCCGGGACGCCTTTCGGGATATGGGCTTCACGGTGAAGAAGGTCAAGAACGACTCCCACGCCAAGTACGGCAGTGACGACGTTACCTACGTGGTCATCACCGAGTACCCGGAGATCCTCAAGGTCGCCGCCACCGGCGAGCAGCGCAAGAACGACGACGTCTCCAAGCAGTGGGACGCCTTCTTCGACAGCCTCAAGCCCGCCAAGAAGTACTGAACGTTCCGGACTGGCACTTGCGTGCCATCCGGAACGAAATCTTCTAGCCGGCCAGCCGGGCCACCCGGTCGCGCTGCTCGCGCAGCCCGGCCAGGTTGTTCTCCATCTCGGCGACCTTCTCCCGCTCCTTCTCCACCACCTCGGCGGGGGCCTTCTCCACGAAGCTGGGGTTCTCCAGCTTGCCGCGGGCGCGGCCCAGGTCCTTGTCCGCCTTCTCGATGGCCTTGTCCAGCCGGGCGAGCTCGGCGTCGCGGTCGATGAGGCCGGCCATGGGCACAAGGATCTTCAGATCCCCCACCAGGGCGGTGGCCGACTCCGGCTGCTCCTCGCCCTCGGCCAGCCAGGTCAGCGACTCCACCCGCGCCACGCCCCGGATGGCGGCGGCGTGGCGCTCCATGCGCTCGCGGTCGGTGGCGTCGCCGTCGGCCAGGACCACCGGCAGTGGCTTCCCGGGGGCGATGTCCATGCCGGAGCGGATCTGGCGGATCCCGAGGATCACCCGCTGCAGCCAGTCCAGGTCGGCCTCCGCCTCGGGGTCGCGCCGGTCGGCGTCGGGCTCCGGCCAGGGCCGGTACTGGATGGTCTCCCCGGGGATGCCGGCCACCGGCGCCACGGACTGCCAGATGGACTCGGTGATGAAGGGCATGAGCGGGTGGGCGAGTCGCAGGATCGCCTCCAGGACCCGGACCAGGGTGCGGCGGGTGCCGCGCTGGGCCGCCTCGCTGGCCTCGGGGTCGTTGAGGACCACCTTGGCCAGCTCCAGGTACCAGTCGCAGTACTCGTGCCAGATGAAGTCGTAGACGGCCTCCGCCATGTGGTCGAAGCGGTAGGCCGCCAGGGCCTCGTCCACGGCGGCCTCGGTGGCCTGGAGGCGGCTGGCGATCCAGCGGTCCGCTGGCGAGAGCTCCACCTCGCCGCCGGCGGCGCCGCAGTCCCGGTCCTCGGTGTTCATGAGGACGAAGCGGGCGGCGTTCCAGAGCTTGTTGCAGAAGTTGCGGTAGCCCTGGACCCGGCCCAGGTCGAAGTTGATGTCCCGCCCGCGGGAGGCCAGGGCGGCGAAGGTGAAGCGCAGGGCGTCGGTGCCGAAGGCGGGGATCCCGTCGGGGAACTCCTCCCGGGTGGCGCGCTCGATGGCGGCGGCCTTCTCCGGCTGCATGAGGCCGTAGGTGCGCTTTTCCACCAGGGAATCGAGGTCGATGCCGTCGATGAGGTCGATGGGGTCGAGGACGTTGCCCTTGGACTTGGACATCTTCTGGCCGTGGGCGTCGCGCACCAGGCCGTGGATGTAGACCTCCCGGAAGGGGACGTCGCCCATGAAGTAGACGCCCATCATGATCATCCGGGCGACCCAGAAGAAGATGATGTCGAAGCCGGTGACCAGCACCGAGGTGGGGTAGAAGGTCGCCAGGTCCGGGGTCTCCTCCGGCCAGCCCAGGGTGGAGAAGGGCCACAGCGCCGAGGAGAACCAGGTATCCAGGACGTCCTCGTCGCGGGTCAGGACCACGTCCTCGCCCAGGCCGTGCTCGGCGCGCACCGCCGCCTCATCGTGGCCGACGTAGAGGTTGCCGGCGGCGTCGTACCAGGCGGGGATGCGGTGGCCCCACCAGAGCTGGCGGGAGATGCACCAGTCCTGGATGTTCTCCAGCCAGTTGTAGTAGGTGCGGTCCCAGTTGCCGGGGACGAACTGGATGTCGCCGTTGCGCACGGCGTTGATGGCCGGCTCGGTGATCCGGGCGTGGCCGCCGGGCTGGCCGTCGGCGGTGGTCTGCCGGGTCAGGTCCACGAACCACTGATCGGTGAGGAAGGGCTCGATGACCGCGCCGGAGCGGTCGCCGCGGGGGACGGTGAGGGTGTGGTCCTCGGTCTCCGCCAGCAGGCCGGCGGCGTCCAGGTCGGCCACCAGGGCCTCGCGGGCGGCGTAGCGGTCCAGGCCGCGGTAGCGCTCCGGGACGGTGCCGGTCTCGATGCGGGCGGCGTCCACCTCGCCGGCGACCTCCGGCTCCACGCGCTCGAAGGCGTCGCGGATGGTCGCCGCCGGGGTGAAGGCGTTGAGCCGGGGCAGGCCGTGGCGCGCGCCCACGGCGGCGTCGTTGAAGTCGTGGGCGGGGGTGATCTTCACGCAGCCGCTGCCGAACTCCGGGTCGACGTACTCGTCGGCGACCACCGGGATCCGGCGCCCCACCAGGGGCAGCTCCACGAAGCGGCCCACCAGGTGGGCGTAGCGCTCGTCATCCGGGTGGACGGCCACGGCGGTGTCGCCCAGCAGGGTCTCCGGCCGGGTGGTGGCGACGGTGAGGTGGTCGTCGCTGTCCGCCATGGGGTAGCGCATGTGCCAGATGTGGCCGGCCTCCTCCTCGGAGACCACCTCCAGGTCGGAGACGGCGGTCTGCAGCACCGGGTCCCAGTTGACCAGGCGCTTGCCGCGATAGATGAGCCCCTCGTTGTAGAGGCGGACGAAGACGGCGGTGACCGCCTCGGAGAGCCCCTCGTCCATGGTGAAGCGCTCCCGGGACCAGTCCGGGGAGGCGCCCAGGCGGCGGAGCTGGCGGGTGATGTGGCCGCCGGATTCCGCCTTCCATTCCCAGACCTTCTCCACGAAGGTCTCCCGGCCCAGCGCGTGGCGGTGGGTGCCCTCGCTCTCCAGCCGGCGCTCCACCACCATCTGGGTGGCGATCCCGGCATGGTCGGTGCCCGGCTGCCACAGCGTCCGGTCGCCGGCCATGCGGTGCTGGCGCACCAGGGCATCCATGAGGGTGTCCTGGAAGGCGTGGCCCATGTGCAGGCTGCCGGTGACATTGGGCGGCGGGATCATGATGCAGAAGGGGTCGCCGTCGCCGTGGGGCTGGAAGTCGCCGCGCTCCTCCCACCACTGGTAGAGGGTCTGCTCGATGGAACGGGGGTCGTAGGTCTTCTCCATGTCTCCGCCAGTCGGATGTGAAGGGGGAGGGCCCCGGCTACTTGCCGGAGCGGCTCTCGCTGATGAATTCGGCGATGATGTCGGGCAGGCGCGCCTTGAGCCGGCGGTGGATGGCGTTCTTCAGCGCCGTGGAGACGCGCTCCATCTCGTGGTCCACCGCCTCAACGACGATGCCGTCCAGGCGCGACTCCACGTCCGCCGCCAGGTGGTCGGCCAGGCGCTGGATCTCCGCGTCGGAGAGCCCGGTGGCCGGGGCCACGGAGGGGTCGACGACATCGTCCACCACCGGGACGCCGTCGCTCCCGGTGGTGGGTGCTGTCTCCGGCTCCGTCGCGGTTTCGGGTTCCGTTGCGGTCTCGGGCTCCGCCGAGGGGTCGCCCAGGGCGCCGCCCTCCGAGGGGGAGGGGCCCTCGGCGGGGGCTTCTTCCTCGGCCAGCTCCACGGCCTCGGCGGGC
>JBNJED010000053.1:0-9833 GCA_051745535.1 Pseudomonadota bacterium
TCGTTGGCCGAGTTCAGCGGGGAAGCTGGGCCCTGTTGTCGGTGGGTGCAGCGCCGCCAGATGCCCGGACTGATGGCGCTACGCGCCATTCGCTGCTTCACCAACCTCTCGCTACGCGGCTATAGTGCGGAGCACTGCGGTGCTATTTGGTAGGTCAGCAGAGGCCCAGCCGCTCTCGGAGCCAGCCGTAGCCCACCCGCTCCTGCTCCAGCCGCACCCGCTGGCCCAACCGATCGGCACGCAGGTCATCGAACAGCGCCCGCTCGGCCGTCGTCAGCCGCTCCAGGTCGTCCTGGAAGCGGTGGTTGGCCGGCTCCTCCGTCCAGAGTTCTGCGTGCGCCTCCAGGGTGGCTCGGTCCATGAGCAGGGACTCGGCATGGGGCAGCCGCTGGCGGAGGCGGTGGAGCATGGCGAAGCCGTGGGTGTCGAGGTCGCCCCAGTAGACGACCCGGACCCGGTGCAGCCAGGGCGCCTCGGCCAGCCGCTCCAGTCCGTACCCCAGGCCGAAGATCACCCAGGCGCGGGGATGGTCGGGGAAGGCCAGGCCGTTGGTCCGGTTCTCGGTGATGAAGACCGTGTCCACCTCCGGGACCAGCGCCCGGAACTGCTCGGCGGGGACGGAGAGGTCGGTGAGGCCCGCGACGGCGCAATCGGGATCGAGCACGCGAAAGCGCACCAGCGCTGGTTCGCGCAGCAGCCCGTAGCGCTCGTCGAAGCGCTTCACCCCGGTAACCTCGCGGTCCACGGCCCACTCGGGGAGGACGGCGTCCAGCAGCTCCGTGAGCAGGCCGCGCCGGCCCTCGATGAACTTGGTGTCCACGCCGGGGATGTCCAGCTGACGCAGGTAGATGCCGGGACGCGGGTGGGCGCGGAACCAGTCCAGGACGGCCAGCATCCGCTCCCAGTCGTCCGCGTTCTCCAGCAGGGTCAGCGGCCGGCGGGCGAGCCAACGGGCAAGCTCCGGGAACCGGGCCAGCGTATCGCCGCTCAGGCGATCGAAGCGCTCCGCCTCGCCCTTCCGGCCGATGAGGCGCAGGGCGTCCTCCGCAGTGGGCACCTCGGCCCCGGCGGGTAGCTCGTTGCGGCCGTGGACGCGGTGGTTGACCGACTGCCACTGGATCGCGAAGCCGTAGCCGCGCCGGGCCCGGTCGGCCGCCGCCAGCTCCTGCACCCAGCGGCGCACGCCGTCGAAGTCCTCCGCCAGCTCACGGGAGCCGGGGCGTTTCAGGCGCAGCTTCAGGGGAAACAGGGGCTCGCCGGTGATCCGCACCGCCAGGATCTCGCCGCGATCCCAGCGCTTGCGGACCTGATCGCGCAGCTCGGCGGGGGTGGTCCAGGGCATCCCGGCTTGCTCCAGCGCCCTCACAACCCCGACCGGGCCGCCAGCCATTGCCGGACCAGGCTCGCGGCATTGGTGTACGGGCTTTGTCCATTGGCCAGTTCCTTGATGACCTCCAGCATCCGCCGGTCTTCTCGCTGATACTTCCGGCCGATCCAGCCGGCCGTCCCGGACTGCACGGCATGGTGGAAGCCAGCCGCCCAATGGCGCATGAGCGTATCCTCGGCGGGCAGGGCCGGGCTCTCCTCGCTGTCCGGTCCGATCAGCACCTGCAGATCGTCCAGACAGGCCTGTAGCTCATCCAGCACGGCCTCCCCCTCGGCCTCGTCCTCCGGCTCCGGCAGAGCGGCCAAAAGCACCGACATCCACTTGCGGATATTGCCTCGCCGGGGTGCGGTCACCACGGCCATGAGGAACCCTTCCACCCAGACCACCTGCTCCTCGGACCAGCCCAGCCCGCTCAAATCAGCGGGTTCGGGCTCATCTCCGAAGACCAGGTCCAGCGGTACATCTCCGACCCCCGGCAGGAATCCGGACGCCTCCTCGGTATGGGCTTCCTCCGCACCGCCGCCGTGGGCTTCCCGGGTGTAGACCAGGACCTCCTCCATGATGGGCACCCGTTTCAGATCCCGTCCCTCCAGCAGGGCAGCGCCGGCGGCGGCGAAGCTGCGCCAGTGGTCCGGGGCGGCGGTGTCTTTCAGGATGCGGGCCGTTTTGAGGCACTGCTCGGCCCAGAAGGCACGCCGGGTCTCCAGATATTGCCGGAGCTGTCTTTGTTCATGACGGTGCCCCTGTCCGGCCGCCAGGATCTCGCGAACCTCGGGCGTGTCCTCGAACCAGGTGGTCAGCATGGGATGCCACCGCGGCCACTCGCGGCTTCGATTGATGAGCCGCCCGCGCTTCTGGGGCGTCAGCCCGGCCAGCTCGCCTTCCGGATCCACCCTTGCCAACCAGTCTTCCGGCACCCCGGAAGCGGGCCGCAGGTCGGCCAGACCCAGGGCGGCGACCACGTCCATTAGCGTGGGCGCCGGCGGGCGGTCGGCTGCCAGGCCCTCGCCCAGCGCGGCGGCGGTCAGCTCCCGGAAGGTGTCCCTGTTCAGGGGGACCAGGCTCTCCGCCCCACCGGGCATATCCGCGAGATGGGCCCGCATATCGGCCAGAGTGGTGTCCGGCATGAGATGGGCATCCTTGAGGCCGTGGCCGGCCCGGGTCAGCACCATGGCCACCATCGGGGTACCGTCCGGGGCGGTCACCGGCATCATCAGATACAGGGTGCCCACCCCGTCGGGCAGCAGCGCGGCGCCCTCATCCACCATCCCCGCCTCCGGGAACGGCTCGCCACCGAGGTTGGCGCGCCGGGCCTCCCGTAAGGCCGAATCCACTAGCCCGCGCGCCTCGTCGGCGGGTAGCCAGGAGCGCAGCAGCGGCAGCCGGGCCGCCGTGCGGGAATCCAGGGTACCCCCGCGCGCCCGATCCAGGAGCCCCTGGGCCGCCGCCCGGCGGATGGCGGGGTCCCGGTCCAGGAGCCAGTACAGGGCCAGTTCCCCGGTCGCCCCTTCGTCCAGGGAGGCCAGCCCGTACACCACCCCGTGCCGCTCCTCCCGGGACTGGGTGGCCAGCACCTCGCTCAGGCTCATGTAGAGGCCGTGGGGGTCCTCCCGCCCTTCCTGAAGGAGGTCGCGCAGGCCCTCGGTGGGGTCGGTTGGCGCTTCCGCGCCCGCCATTGGCCCGGCCGGCGGGCCGAGGGCATCGCGCAGATGCAGCAAGGCCTCGGGTGGTTCCCGATCGGCGTGGGTGTAGGCCCGTGCCAGGGCCAGCACACCGGCATGAGTGGCCTGGCCGTTGTGCGCCTCCATGGCCTCGGCCGCCGCCGCGAGCAGGTCTTCGCCGTGGGCCTTGCCGTTCTCCATGCCCTGGCGCGCCTCGTCCAGCAGTCGCCCCAGCAGGAACGTTTCCGGCCCCATGGCCTCCTCCACGGGCACATCCCGGGTTGCGACGGCCGCCACCAGCTCGCGGATGGCTTCGGGATCCACCAGCAGACCATGGCAGGGATCGGGCAGGGTTGCCGGCAGGGCCTCGGGGAAACCTTCGGCCTTCAGCTGTTCCAGGCACGCGTGGAGGGTAGGATGCTCAATGGTCATGGCTCGGGCTCCACCTCCGGCGCCGGACCCTCGGCCCGCCGCCGCGCCTTCTCGGCCTGGTACTCCTCGATGGTGAGGTGCCGCAGCAGGGAATAGCGGTCGCCCTCGCCGTGGACGAAGCCCACACTGGAGACGTAGGGCTCGATGACGTGGATCTTCTGCAACGGCGTGACGATGAGGAGCTGGAGGCCCAGACGGTCGAACAGCTCCAGGCCGAAGCGGGCGGATTCGTCGGAGCCGCGACCGAAGGCCTCGTCGATGGTGACGAAGCGGAAGGAGCGCGAGCGGCTGCGGCCGCCGGTCTCCAGGCCGAACTGGTAGGCCAGGCTCGCCGCGAGCACGGTATAGGCCAGCTTCTCCTTCTGCCCACCGGATTTGCCGCCGGAATCGGAGTAGTGCTCGTACTCGGTGCCGTCCTCGCGCCAGCGCTCGGCGGCGGAGAAGGTGAACCAGTTGCGCACGTCGGTGACCTTGCGGGTCCAGCGCCGGTCCAGCTCGGCGGTGCCCTCGCGGCCCTGGAAGCGCTCGATGATCTCCCTGACCTGCAGGAACTTGCGCTCGTTGTACTGCTCACCCTCGGAGCCGGTGACGGTGTCCTCGGTACAGGCGCGCAGCCTCTCGCGGAAGTCGCGGATGTCGGCGTCGGTAGCGGCATCGGCCACCAGCTCGATGTAGCGGCCGGGATTGTAGTCGATGTCGTGCAGGGAGCGGTTGATGGTGGCGATGCGCTCCCGGATGTCGTTGCGCTCCTTGTTGAGCTGGGCCTGGAAGTTGGCCACCTCGCGGATGGTGTTCTCGTTCAGTAGCTCCTTGAAGCGCGCCTCGAAGCGCGGCAAATCGTCCCCCTTCAGCGCCGCCAGCATGCGGCGGAACTCATCGGCCGAATCCACGTGGACATCCACCTCCCGCGTCTCCTGCGGATAGGCCGCCGCGTACTCGCTCATACGCCGGGTGATGGACTGGGCCAGGCGGTTCGCCTGCTTGTCGCGGTTGTCGATGGTGTCGGTGAGCCACTTGCGATAGTCCTGTTCGCGGTTGTCACAGGACTCCACCGTCAGGGTGGGCTCGCCCAGAGCGTCGGCGAACCACTCATCCAGGCGCGGGAAGGCGGTCGCAGCATCCTCGTCGGCCAGGGACTGCCGGGTGGTGCGGGCCTGCTCCCGCGCCTCGGCGGCCCGCTCGCGCTTCTCCGCGGTCCGGGCGTGCTCGGCGCGGGCCGCTTGCCGCTCCTCGTCGGTCCCCTTCAGGGCCTCGTCCAGCTCGACGAGCTGCGCCTCCAGGGCGCGCAGGGTGTCGGACTCCTCCTCCAGTCTGCGCCGCTGGGCGTCCAGCTCCTCGATTTCCCTGGCCAGGGACTGCCAGTCCAGCTCGGCAAAGTCGGAGTAGTGCTCCAGGCGGGTGACGGTCTGGCTGTGCTCCTGCCAGCGCGTCTGCTCCGCCTGCACCCGGCTCAACTCGTCGGCGGCCGCCTGGATGCGCGTCTCCAGGCCGCTCAGCTGCTCGGCCAGGGCGGCGATCTTGGCCTCGTTGGACCAGCCCAGGACGAAGCGGGAGCGGTCGTCGATACGGTGGCGGTCGTCCTTCTCGTGGCGATCGCCGCCGGACTTGATCTGCCCCGCCGGCGTGATGGCCCGCTCCTCGCGGCGGAAGTCCTCCAGTTCGCGGGTGCAGGCGTAGTCGAAGCGCCGGCCCAGCTCCTGCTCCAGCCAGGTGTAGAAATCCGATTCCGGTTTGATGGCCACCTTGCGCACCAGGGAATCCGGGTGCAGGCGAGGCAGCTCGGCGGTCCGGGGTTGGCGCACGCGGTAGTAGACCAGCCGACCCTTCAAGTGGCTGCGGTCCACCCAGCCGGCCACGGCGGAGTAGCGGTCCTCGGGCACCAGCAGGGAGAGGCCGAAGTTGTGCAAAAGGCGCTCAATGGCGCCCTCCCAGTCCTTCTCGTCGTCGTGGACCTGGAGCAGCTCGCCGGCGAAGGGCACCTTCCCCTCTCCCAGCCCCAGCTCACCGCACAGCCGCTCGCGCAGCTCCAGCATGCGCGCCGGGATGTTGGAGCGGCGCCGGCGCAGGGATTCCAGCTCGGCGGCCACGGTGTCGTGCTCGCTGCGCAGGTCGCGCAGGGCCACCTCCGCCTCGGTGCGCTCGTTCTGCAGCCGGTTCAGGGCCTCGTCCGCGGCCTCCCGCGCCTCGGCGGCGGCCTGCTGGTTGGCGCGGAAGGTCTCGGCGGACGCCGCCGCCGGCAGCTCCAGCTTGTGCGCCAGTTCGTTGTACTTCTCGGCGGCCTGGCTGCGGCGGTCCTTCTCTTCTGTCTTGCGCTGGATATCGGCCTTGAGCCGCTCCAGGCGGTCGCCGCCGTTGTCGGCGATGGCCTGCTTGAGCTCGTCGCGCTGGGCCTGCTGCTCGCGGTAGGTGGCGTCCAGCCGCGTCACCTTGTCGTCCAGGCGGGCGATGTCGGCGTCGAGGTTGGCCAGGCGCTTGTCCAGCAGCTCGCCCTTGATGCCGGCGAACCAGGCGGCCAACGCCTCGCGGGCGGCGCGCAGCTCGGCGATCTCCGTGGTCAGCCCGGCATGGCGATCGCAGTCGCCCACCAGCGGCTCCAGGGCCTCGATCTGCTCGCGGGCGGTGCGGACGGCGTCGTGGGCGCGGTTCAGATCCTCGAAGTGCTGGATGAGGGCGTCGATGCGCTCCTGAACGGGGAAGGCCTCGAGCATGTGAGCGCGCACGAACTCGGTGAGATTGCCCACGGACTTCATGGAGACGGTCTGGCTGAACAGCTCCAGGGCCTGCTCGCTGTCGATGCCGAAGCGGCGGCGGAAGGCGCCCTCGTAGCGGCTGAAGGCGTCGAAGGTCTCCACGTTCGCCATGCCGCGCAGGCGCTTCTTGAGATCGTTGATATCGCTGCCGAAGTCGGCGAAATTCCGGGCGATGGCCAGGTCCTGGTCCGCCACCACGTACAGCCGCTCCGGGCTGCCCTGGGGATCGCGCAGCCACAGCACCTGGGCCAGGGTAACGGTGTGCTCCATGCCCGGGTTGTGGAAGACCGCCAGCACCACGGTGTAATGGCCGGGGCCGCGCAGGGCCACCGAGCGGCTGGCCAGGCCCTCCTCGCCCCGCTCGGTCTTGTAGTGGCCCAGGACGTAGGAGCGCAGGCTGCGCTCGGAGGCCTCCGCCCCGGCGGCCTTGTTGAAGGCCAGGCGTCTCGGCGGCACCAGCAGGGTGGTCACGGCATCCACCAGGGTGGACTTGCCGGACCCGATGTCGCCGGTGAGCAGGGCATTGGCGCCCTCGGGGCGCAGGGTGTACACCTTGTCGTGGAAGGTGCCCCAGTTGAGCACCTCCAGGCGTTGAAGGCGGAAGCCGCCGCCGGCCTCGCCGGAGAAGTCGAAGAGTTCCGTCTCCATGCGCTACTCCGTCTCCTCGGCCAGGTGGCTTCGATACGCCGCCAGCCGCTCGTCGAATTCCGCCAGCCACTGGGCATCCACGAAGGCCTTGAGGATGCGCCGCACCTCGAAGCAGTCCTCCTCGTGCTTGAGCCGGCGCAGGAAGCCCAGCTCCTCCACCCGCTTGATGTGGCTGTTGATCCTGTCCAGGAGCCTGGCCTCGTTGGCCGTGTCCGGCATGAATACCCGCACCAGATCCACGATCTGCTCGCGGGACAGCACCAGGCGCGGGTCGCCGGCGGTGGCGTCGTGCTCGGCGAGGCGCTTGCGCAGCAGGGCCAGCAGCAGGGAGACGGGGAAGGAGAGCTGGCGCCGCCGCACCAGCCGCGGCAGCTCCGCCTCGCCCTCCTCGGGCTCACGCTGGGCCAGATAGGCGTAGCCCTCGGCCTCGTCCAGCACCAGATCCAGGCCCAGCACGGCGACGTAGTCGCGCACGCGGGCCTGGAGATCGAGCAGGGCCTGCCACAGCTCCGGCTTCTGGTCCTGATAGATGATGCCCTGCAGGAGCGGGACGAGCACGCGGGAGAGGTCGGGGGATTCGATCTCGGGTTCGGTCAAGGTGAATCCTCGTTCTCGCGGGGCGAGGTCTTCATCTCGTAGTCCTCCGGCTCACGGTGCTACCTCCGGCAGCCGGTCCGCCAGGCCGTCCCACTGGATGACCACTTCCGGCATCACACCCACGGCGGTCTCGCCCGCCAGCTCCACGATCTCCGGCTTGCCGTATTCGCCCTCTTCCAGGCGGTAGATGGTGAGCAGCCGGTCGGTGGGGTGGACCAGCCACAGCTCGGCGACGCCGTGGTGCTCGTAGACCCGGCGTTTGTGGATCTGGTCGTGGCCGGCGGTTCCGGGGGAGAGCACCTCCACCACCCAGTCCGGCGCGCCGCGCACACCGCGCTCGTCGAGCTTGTCCGGATCGCAGACGGCGAGGACATCCGGCTGGAGCACCGTATCCACTCCCTCATCCGCCTCGCCGGCCCGGGGCAGGCGGACGTCCAGGGGGGCGATCAGCGCTCGGCAACGGGCGCCCTCCAGGGCATTGGCCGCCTGGCGATAGATCTCCCCGGCCACCTCCTGGTGGATGCGCAGGGGCGCCGGGGCCATGGCGTAGGCGACGCCGTCGATGAGCTCATAGCGGGTGTCGTCGTCCCAGGTCCGGTAATCGCCGTAGGTGTGGTGCTCATTGTCGCGGACGGGCAGGCCCATGACGGCTCCTCCGATACTGGCAACCCTTGCTCCGGATTGTAGGGAGACTCGCCCCCGGCGCCAATGCCCGCGGAAGCCCTGCGCACACCCTACCGGCTGAAGATGACTCGCGGCACCTGCGCCCGCCGCTGTCGGCCCTCCTCGTCCGTCCAGGTCACGGCCTCGCTGGCCTCCTCGTCGAACACGGCGCGCTCGTCGCCAGCGGCCAGGCTCAGGTAGGCCACCAGCTCCGCCAGGCCCAGCTCCAGGGGGTGCTCGGCGAGAAGCTCGGGGAGGGCGATCTGATCGCGGGTCTGCAGGGCGCGGCGGATGCGGCCCGACAATTCGGCCTTGTCCACGTAGACCTGCTCGAACAGGGCCTGGGTATCGACGTCGCCCTCGGCCTCCTCCACCACGGTCTGCTCGATGGTCGGCTGGACGGGCGGGGTGAACAGGCGGCGCTCCATGGGCAGCTCCACGCTGGGGGCGGGCTCGTCCACGGCCATGAAGTCGCCGGCCGGCGGGGTGTCACGCACGGCCAGGGCGTGCTGCTCCACGCCCTGGATGAGGTCCATGATACGGCGGTTCTCCAGCCAGGCCTGGTCGTCGAGGAACTTGCGTAGCTGGGTGGACAGCCGGGCCACGGTGCGCTGGGTATCCTCGCCGGCATCCAGCCAGTCGTAGTGGACCCGGGCGAGTCGGCGGTCCGGGGCCACCTCCTGCACCGGATCCAGCTCCAGGATGCGCTCCAGCAGCTCGCCGAGCTCCTCCTGGCGCGCCGGGGACATGAGGAAGTCCCAGAAGGCGCGGAAGCTCTTGCCCTGGTCCGAGTCGGCGATGGCGTCCGCCTCGCCGAAGACCTCCTCGAGCAGCTCGCCCTTGCCACCGCCCCAGGTGGTGATGCGCTCGCGCACCTCGCGGTCCAGCTCGCGGAAGTTGGCCTCCACCTGCCGGAAGTCCGCCAGCAGGCCGCGAGCGGTGCGCTCCACCTGGTAGAAGCGCTCCTTGAGCTGGGTGCCGTCCATGAAGGCCATGCGGCCGTCACGGATGGCCTCGATCTCGGCGTCGATCTCGCCGCGGCGGCGCTCCAGCTCGGCAACGCGCGCTTCCGGATCGGTCTCGGCACCGTGCACCATCTGCCGCAGTAGCTCGAACACCGTCATCAGGCGCGACTCCGCCCCCACGAACTGCCGCTCCTGCAGCTCGTCCAGCCAGCCCAGGGCGGTCTCCGTGGCCGGGGTCAGGTCGAAGTGGGACTCGTCGGTGCTCGGCGGATAGAACTTGCGCAGCCAGCCGCGCTCGTCCGCCGCCCAGTCGTTGAGGTACTCCCCCGCCGCCTTGGGATAGGCGTCCGCCCCCAGCTCATCGCGCAGCGCGTGCAGGTAATCGTCCAGGGCGTTGACCAGCTCGCCCTGAGGTCGGGCGCGCAGGTTGGGGGCGACGAAGGCGTGGTGCAGGAAGCCCAGCACCAGCGGGGCGCTGTCGGCGGCGAGGAGCCGCCAGGCGGGGTGGTGGCGGCGCAGACTGTCCAGCGTGTGGTAATCCATCGGCGCCGAGTCTAGCGCCCGGCCCGCACGGTAGCCAGCAGCGCGCCTTTCGCCATTCGTCTTCCGGGCGGGAACGTGGTAGAGTAGGGGCGTTTGTCGAGGATCGCCCCCGCATTCTATCCCGCCGGGCGATCGACGTACCTGCCGCGTTTGTCCGCGTCTCCGGTACCTGCAAACCGGTCGCGGA
>JBNJED010000054.1:0-9831 GCA_051745535.1 Pseudomonadota bacterium
TGGCGCGCTGGGGAGGATTCGAACCCCCGACCTTCTGGTTCGTAGCCAGACGCTCTATCCAACTGAGCTACCAGCGCGTAAGCAATTATTATTCCATTGGTCCGCCGCTCATGCAAGGGAACACGGCCCGAATGGAGTAGTGGCAGAGGAATAACTCTTCGGCCACTCTCCGCCGGATCCGTGGCCGGGATACCGGCCTCAGCGCGGTACCCCGCCCATCCGGTACCAGGCGGAGAATGGTGCCCACGTCGGCCCTGCAGGTCAACCGGTTTGCTATCCCGCCGACGGGGGTGCCTTGCGCTACCTCAGCGAAGGTGGGGCGACGGGCTTAGCCACCTTCTAAGGGCCGGCCCGTGACTGGCGGGGTTCCGGATCTGGCCATGCACCCCGGCTGCCATCCGGGGCAGCGACTCGTTCAGCCGCTGACGGCCACCTCGGTCGCAGGGGCAGGATCCGCGAAGACGGGATGCGTCCGAGCGGTCCGGGTCCGCATCGTGAACGCGCCGAGATGGCCGATGAACCGGCTCACCTGCTCCGGGGTCAGGTCGTGGGCGAGGTAGTCCCGCGCCCCGGCGGACAGGGCCTGGCGCCGCGCCAGAGAACCATGCTCGTCGGTCAACAGCAGATACAGGCCGGGGGTCAGCTCCCGGCGGAGCTCCCGGATGACATCGGTGGCGACCACCTCGCCGAACCGGGCGTCGACGATGACGACATCCGGATCGTGGTGCGAACCCAGGCGGAGGGCGCTGGCGGCGTCCCGGCAGATATAGACCCCGTCCAGCACCGCCTCGTCGGCCACCGCCAGCATCATGGACTCGACCCAGTCGCGGGCCTCCGTCATTAGCAACATACTGATTCCCATGCTCGTTTCCTCCTTTGAACGGGTGTCGCATACACGGAACCTAGTGGCGAACGATCCCGTGTCGGCCAGAAGGCCCCGGCCGGGAGGGGAGTCCGCGCAGCCCGCCGGCACGCCCACTCGCCGGATCATCCGGTCTGGCGACGGGTGGATGGCCCGATTCCGCATGCACGGCCAGGGCATGGATGAGCGCCCGTTCGCCCCAGCACTCCGTGGTCGTACCCAGCAGCTCATAGGCGGCCAGAAGACGCCGGACCCCGGATATATCGAGGCCGGCATCCCGGGCCCGGACCACACACTCCACCACCAGCAGAGCCCCGGTATGGAATAGCGGCTCGCCATCATCCGCCCGTGCCACCGGCCGTGGCAGCAGACCGAGTCGTTCCAGCTCATCCATGGTCTCCGGGGCCAGGAACAGGGCCCCGGCCAGGCGTGCCCGGGTCATCAAGGGGGTCTGGTACTCCATTGCTCTCCACTCCCGTCTCTTCCCCTGCCGCCCGTGACCAGGCGGTATCCGGAAGAGTGGCATCCCCGCCCCCGCCGGACCAGATCCGGGATAACCAACTGGTCCACTTCCTGTCGCCATCCGGAGATGGCTGGTCGGCAACGTCACCGAATGGACGAAATCCGGTCAGCGTGCAGGCGCCCGGCGCGAGCGCCGGAGCCCGGCGGCGGCCACGCGCATCAGCGGCCGGAGGAGATACCGCTCGGGCACCGCCAGTCCTCGATTCCACCAGGGGATGCGCCGGCCCAGGCCCTCCTCCGCCGCATAGCGGCAGGGATTGCAACGCCCGCACGGCCGGCCCCCGAACGTGGGACTGTGGCAGAACCAGGTCATCTCCATGAGGCCCTGCCAGCCGGCCCGCTCCGCCTCCGCCGCCATCTCCAGTTTGGTGGTCTCCAGCAGGGGAAAGGTAAAGGGTGCAAGGAGTCGCCGCGCGGCGCGGCTGACCTCGTCATCCCCCTCGCGGGCGGCCACGACGACGCCGTGGGCGCGATCCTCGCGGTGGATGCTCAATTGCAGTGACTCCACCCCCTCCTGCCGACAGAGCCGGGCCAGCCAGTCGTACTGGCCGCCGATGCCGTAGCGATGGGCGACGCACTCCCAGTCGGCGGTGGCGCCGGGATCCGGCGGGATATCCTCCACCGCCCGGTAGTGCTGGGGACGCAACCGCTGGCGGGCCGCCGGGAATCGCCGGCCCAGCTCCGCCCGGATCCGGCGCATGGTATCCAGCTCCCGCCCGGTGGACCGGCGCTCGGCATCGATCACGTACCAGGGGGTCACCGAGACCTCGTCCCGGAGGAGCAATCGCAACAGCTGAAAGGTGGAGTCCCAGCCGCCGGTCCAGAGCAGCTGGACCCCCTCTTCCGGATGCTCATTCATGCCATGCCCTCCTGCCGCTGCCGTGGTTTCCCCGCCGGACTTGCCCCGGGTCGGTGGGGACGTGTAGAACGTGCGCTTTCCCGGATGCGAACGGAGTTGCGATGAGCCGCCCCAGCCACGGCGACCCCCACCGCATCCTGCGCGAGGTCTTCGGCTTCGACGCCTTCCGCCCGCTGCAGGGGGAGGTGGTGGAGGCGGTCACCGCCGGCCGGCACGCCCTGGTGGTCCTGCCCACCGGCGGCGGCAAGTCGCTCTGCTACCAGGTCCCGGCGCTGGCCCGGACCGGCACGGCCGTGGTGGTCAGCCCCCTCATCGCGCTGATGGGCGACCAGGTGGCGGCCCTGGAGCAGGCCGGCGTGCGCGCCGCGGCGCTCAACTCCACCCTGGATCCGGAGGCGGCCCGGGCGGTGGAGCAGGGGCTCATGGCCGGCGAGTACGACCTGGTCTACGTGGCCCCGGAGCGGCTGCTCACCGAGCGCTTCCTCGCCCTCCTGCGGCGGGTGGACATCGCGCTGTTCGCCATCGACGAGGCCCACTGCGTCTCCCAGTGGGGCCACGACTTCCGCCCCGACTACGCCGGACTGGGGGCGCTGGCCGAGCGCTTCCCGGCGGTGCCGCGGATGGCGCTCACCGCCACCGCCGACGAACCCACCCGGGCGGAGATCATCGACCGCCTGGCGCTGGCCGGGGGCGGGACCTTCATCGGTGGCTTCGACCGGCCCAACATCCGCTACCACCTCACCCAGGGGGGCGATGGCCGCCAGCGGCTGCTGGATTTCATCCGGCAGCGCCACCCCGGCGAGGCGGGGATCGTCTACTGCCTCTCCCGGCGCAAGGTGGAGGAGACCGCCGCCTGGCTGGCCGATCGCGGCCTCACCGCCCTGCCCTACCACGCGGGGATGAGCCAGGCCGAGCGGGCCATGAACCAGCGCCGCTTCATCCACGAGGAGGGGGTGGTGGTGGTCGCCACCATCGCCTTCGGCATGGGGATCGACAAGCCGGATGTCCGCTTCGTCGCCCATCTCAACCTCCCGCGAAGCATCGAGGCCTACTACCAGGAGACCGGCCGCGCCGGCCGCGACGGGGAGCCGGCGGATGCCTGGCTCCACTTCGGCCTCCAGGACGTCATCACCCTGCGCCGCATGGTCGACGAATCGGCCGCCGACGCCGCCCGCAAGCAGGTGGAGCGGCACAAGCTCGAGGCCATGCTGGGGCTGGCCGAGATCACCGCCTGCCGCCGCCAGGCGGTGTTGCGCTACTTCGGCGACGACCCCGACGGGCCGTGCGGCAACTGCGACAACTGCCTGGAGCCGCCGGCCACCTGGGACGCCACCGAGGCGAGCCGCAAGGCGCTCTCCTGCGTCTGGCGCACCGGCCAGCGCTTCGGCGTCTCCCACCTGGTGGAGGTCCTGCGCGGCCGGGCCGACGACCGCATCCGGCGCCTGGGCCACGACCGCGTCTCCACCTTCGGCATCGGTGCCGAGCTCACCGCCAACCAGTGGAAGGCGGTCTACCGCCAGCTCATCGCCCGCGGCATGCTCGCCGTGGACCCCGAGGGCCACGGCGGCCTCCGGCTCACCGAGACCGCCCGCCCCGTCCTGCGCGGCGAGGAGGTCGTACACCTGCGCCGGGAAGAGGGCAACCGGAGCCGCAGCGGCAGCCGTGGCGGCAGCACCGTGGCCTTCGAGACCCCCGAGGACGAGGCGCTCTGGCAGGCCCTGCGCCGGCGCCGCCGGGAGCTGGCCGAGGAGCAGGCGATCCCGCCCTACGTCATCTTCCCCGACCGGACCCTGGCCGAGATGGTCCGCCAGCGCCCCGCCGGCCCGGCCGACTTCGCCGACCTGCCCGGCGTGGGTGAACACAAGCTCACCCTCTGGGCCGACGAGTTCCTGGCGGTCATCGCCGGGATGGACTAGTCGAGGCCTCTCCCGGCGCCCAGGATTCGCAGGCCACCAGGTCCCGGTAGGCCGCCCGCGCCTCCTCGTCGGCGAAGCGCTGGAACTTCTCCTGGAGCCGCGCCAGGCGACGCAGGCGCAGCACCCGCTCGTAACCGGCGCGCTCGCGCTGGACGGCGAGCTCCTCCGCCTCCAGGGCGTGCTGCCGGTCGATGGCCTCCACCAGCGCCGGGTAGTCGGGATCGGCGCGCAGCCCCTCCAGCACCGGCTCCGGGTCGTTCCCGAGTTGTTCCAGGGCGGCGGTGGAGTAGCGGCTGGCCAGCGCCGGCCAGCGCTCCTCCGCACGCTCCCGCACGGCCCGCTGCAGCTTGCCCACCCGGTCCCGGACGGTATCCAGCTCCCGGCGCAGGCGCTCCCACGCGCGCTTGGTCCGGTCCAGTCCCTGGTGGATGGCCGGCACCGGATCCACCGGGTCGAGCCCCTGCCGCCGGGCCACGGTCGCGGCCAGCTCGCCGTAGGTATTGTCCGGCACGCCGCGGGTGCCCACCCAGCGCAGCCACCAGGGCTCCCAGTCCTCCAGGAAGACCTCGCTGGTGGCGCGGGACAGATCGGCACTCTCGGCAGTGGCCAGGGCGTGCAGGTGCGCCTCGCGCAGGCTCACCCGGCCGTCGCCGTCCCGGTCGGGGTCCCGCTCCAGCGCCTCGCCGGTGCGTCGCTGGCCGGTCAGGGCGGCGAAGAAGTACGTGGAGTAGTCGCGGTACTCCCCGGCCTCGATGCTGGAGGTACAGCCCTCGGACTGGCGATCCGGCGCCTGGGCCAGGAAGCCGCAGCGCCCCCCGGCCAGCGCGCCGGGATCGACCGGGTCGTCGTACATCAGTCGGGCGAAGCCGCCGGAATAGCACTGGGGAAAGAAGAAGCGGGTGGTCACCCCGGAGGCCACCCTGTCCAGCAGCCCCTCGAAGCGGCGCACGGAGAGCTCCGTGTCATTCCAGAGGCGGAGGGTGTTGCGGGAATGATCGTCGGTATCCTGGAGGCCGTGGCCCTGGTAGAGGAACCAGAGGTCGTCGCCGGGTTCCAGCTCCTGGAAGTCCGCCTCCAGGGCCGCGACCAGGGGCCCCACGGCCGTGGGGCCCTCCACTCCACGCACTCGGTGGTTGCGATACCGTTCGCCCGCCATGGCGGGGGCGCCGAAGACGTAGACCAGGGGGGTGAGGTCGGGTCCTTCACCGGTGTCCTCCCCCCGAGGGCGCAGCTTGACGTCCGCCCCGGGGGCGTCGCCGTCGTTGTAGCGGACTCGCAGCCCCTCGCCAAGCCCCTCTTCCCGCAGCCAGTCGGCGATCCAGCGGGTATTGAGTTCGATGGAGACCTGGGAGCCGGCGGCGTCGGGACCACCGCCCACCAGCCAGATCCGATCCGCGGCGGCGGCCGTCCCCGCTACCAGGCCGCCCAGCAGCGCCAGCAACCCCGTCCACCTCATGCACGGACCCCCTGCACGATTCCCCCCGCCCGGGTAAGCAGGACCATGACCAGGGTGAGGAGCAGCAGGGCCGTGGCGGCGGCAATGCCGCCCAGCCCCCAGCCGGCCGCCGCCGCGGCTAGAAGCACCACCACCAGCGACGGCAGCGGCGCCAGCCAGGCCATGACCACGGCATGAAGGAGCTGGAGGCCGGCCAGCCACGGCAGGGCGTGGAGATAATCGGCGATCATCGCCCCCAGCAGGCCGTGCCAGCCGCTGTGCAGCAATCGGTAACGAAAGAGGCCATCGCCGACGAGTTCGTCCACCAGGATCACCCCGGCGGTCACCAGGGGCCAGGAGAGCAGGAGGGCGGCCAGCCAGACCGCCAGGGTGCGCGTGAGGGTCATCTGCCGTTGCATGGTTGGCTCCCCTTCATTTGGTCAGCACGTAATCGCCGAGCACCAAGACGTCGAGCCCGGTGGAGTAGAAACAGCGGATGGCGTCCCAGGGCGACTCCACCATGGGCTCGCCCATGATGTTGAAGCTGGTGTTGAGCAGGACCGGGATACCGGATAGCTCGCCGAAGCGCTCCAGTAGCTCGTGGTAGCGCGGATTGGTCTCCCGGCGCACCGTCTGCAGCCGGGCGCTGCCGTCCACGTGGGTTACCGCCGGGATCTGCGCCCGTGCCTCGGGCCGGACATCGCAGACCTTGAGCATGAAGGGGGCCTCCACCTCGGTCTCGAACCACTTCTCCTTGTGTTCCGCCGGCACGGAGGGGGCGAAGGGCCGGTAGGCCTCGCGGTGCTTCACCTCGGCGTTGACCCGGTCCTTCATCTCCGCCCGGGTGGGGTCGGCGAGGATGCTGCGGTTGCCCAGGGCGCGCGGTCCGATCTCCATGCGGCCCTGGAACCAGCCGATGATCTTCCCCTCGTGGAGCAGGCGCGCGGCGGTGCCCACCACGTCCTCATCGCGCTCCGCCGGCAGCTTGCACTCGGCCAGGACCGCCTGGATGGCGGCGTCGTCGTAGCCGTTGCCGATGTAGGGGTCCATGTGGACGAAGCCCCGCGGCTGCCCCAGCTCCCGGTTCCAGACCCAGTAGGCCGCACCGATGGCGGTGCCGTTGTCCCCGGCGGCCGGCATGACGTAGAGGTCGTCGAAGCCGGCCTCGCGCACCAGCCGGCCGTTCATCACCGAGTTCAGGGCGACACCGCCGGCCACCACCAGGTGGCGGTGGTCGGTGCGCCGCCGGAGGATCCCGGCCAGCTCCAGGCCGCGCTCCTCCATGACCTGCTGGAAGGCGGCGGCCACGTCCAGGTGGTGCTGCTGGAACGCCTCCCCCTTGCGCCGGGGCGGGCCGAAGGTGCGGACGAACTTCTCGCCGTAGCGATGACCACCCCAGTCGGGGTAGTCGAACCAGTTCAGGTCCACGTGGACGCCACCGTCGGGCTCCACCCGCACGGTATCCCGGGCGGCATCGATGAAGCGCTCCGGGTCCCCCAGGGGGGCGAGCCCCATGGTCTTGCCCTCGTCGTAGTTGGGCTGGAAGCCGCAGAACTCCGTGGCCGCCTCGTAGACACTGCCCAGGGACATGGGGAAGTAGCTCTCCCGGAAGACCTCCACGTCGGTACCCCGCCCCTGGCCGATGAGGCCGGTGGCCCACTCCCCGGAGCCGTCCAGGGAGAGCAGCGCCGCCTCCTCCCAGGGGCAGATGAAAAAGCTGCCGGCCACGTGGGCCATGTGGTGGCCCACGGTGTGCAGCCGGGGGCGCTGCTCCGCCTTCGGCCAGGTCCGCGCCATCCAGCGGCGCAGGTAGCGCGGCTTCTGCACCACGGTGCGCCACTCGTGGGCGGCAAAGCCCTTGAGGGCACGGGGATGGCGAAGGGGATAGAGCGCCTTGCGGACCAGGTCCAGGCGGGGGTCGAAGGCGACGGCCACGTGGTCGATGTCCCCGTAATCCAGTCCTGCCTCCTGGAGGCATCGATCGATGGCGCGCTGGGGGAAGGCGGCGGTGTGCTTGTCGCGGGTCAGCCGCTCCTCCTCGATGGCGATGACCAGTTCCCCGTCGCGGACCAGGCAGGCGGTGGAGTCGTGAAAGGCGTAGTTCAGTCCCAGGATGACCATCTTTAGTTCCCTGCTCCCGTTTTCTTGGTCGTGTCGTCCCTGCTCCGGGCCTGCCGGAGAGCGGCCACCGCGGCACGCAACCGGCGGGCGCCGGTCCTCGCCCCGTCACTCAGCCGCGCCGCCCAGCCGGCGGGGCCGGGGGCGTAGAGGGTCACGCGGTAGACCGCGCGCTGGCGGGGCCGCCAGACATCCTGATAGCGATTACCGGTGACGAACGTCACCCGCTCCACCGCCGGCTCGGCATCCAGCGCCTCGATGAGGGCGGCTACCGCCAGCAGGCCCGGGCTCGCTCCGGCATACCCCTCGTCGAAGGCGATCTTGAGCAGGTAGACGGTGCCGCCGCTCTCCACGGCGAGCTGCGCGGCGACGCACACCTCCCCGATGAACAGGCGGTGGACCCGCCAGCGCGGTTCGCTGGTGAACGCCTCCCGGAGTCCGGCATAGAAGGCGCGCAGCTCCGGGTGGAGGGCGATGGCCGTGCCGGTGCCCTCCGTCCCCTTCCAGCCGGCGGCCTCCAAGCGCAGGAAATCGGCGAAGGCCTCGTCCTGTTCGGCGGCATCCGCCTGACCGGCTGCAGCGATCCGGAATGCCAGAGGGCCCCGATCCTCGGCGCGGCGCCGCTTGCGGCGCAGCTCCTTGCGGAAGTGGCGCCCCAGGCCGTCCAGGAAGACGTCGCTGCCCCCTTTCAGATCCAGCCAGTCACTGCGCTTCCCGGGGAGGGAGTCCACGCGGGCACCGCTCCCCGGCACCAGGAGGTTGCTCCCGCCCAGGACGCGGTCGAAGACCAGACGCGCCCCGCCGTGGCGGCCAACGACGCCGGGCAACTCACGCAGGGCGGAGCGGGCGGCGTCATCGTCGGTGGCCACCAGATCCACGTAGCTCGTCTGGTCATTGCGGGGGGCGCGCCACTCCCCCGGCCGCTGGCGGACCAGCGCGATGAGGGCCCGGGCACGCCCGGCGGGGTCACGAAACAGGAAGAACCAGGGGTCCCCGGTCTGGAGGTAGAGGTGCTCCAGGCTGGCGGCCATCCAGCCCGGATAGTGGTAGTAATGGGCGCGGGGATCGCTCCGAGCCAGTGCGTTCCACTCGACGCGGATACGCTCGAGGCCGGCCCGGCCCCGGTGGATCTCCGGCTTCAGGAGTGCCGTTTCCGCGCTCCCGGTTACCGTTTGCGACCCCTTCTCCCCGACCGGACTGCCGGTCCTCGACTCCCTGACTCCCAGCATGCACACCTCCGCGACCGCTGCCCCGCAAGCGTACGTCATGCGGAGGCCTTTCCCCTACGCAAAAATCGGGCATTCGGTCGCCTTCCGTCGCGATTGCGCAGCTTCCAAACAGTTGCGGCCAGGACGATGTGGTAGGGATCAGGCTGGCATCGAGCAGGCTCGGGAGGGCGTCATGGGGACCCGATCATCGCCGGCGGTGGACCCGCCGGTGGATCCCACATTCCTCGTCATCGGGGGTCAGAAGTGCGGGACCACCTGGCTGGCCGAGATGGTCAGCCAGCATCCGCAGGTGGGCACCGGGGAGCGCAAGGAATTGCACTTCTTCAACATCCCCGCCCACCGGACAGAGGGGCTGGAGGGCTATCGCCGGCAATTCCGGCGCCCGCCGGGGATCCGGGCGCTGGGGGAGTTCACGCCGGACTACCTCTACGCCACCGAGGGGGGCCCGGCCGGGGAGACCATCCCGGTGGCGGAGACGATCCGCCAGTGGTTCCCCGGGGTCCGGCTGGTGGTCTGCCTGCGGGACCCGGTGGAGCGCGCCCTCTCCGCCCTCCACCACCATCAGCGCAAGGGGCGGATCCCGGTCGATACCGATCCCTTCACGGCCCCACCGGAGCTGGGGATCCTGGACAAGGGGCTCTACGCCCACCACCTGGCGCCGTGGCTGGAGCGCTTTCCCCGGGAGCAGCTACTGGTGCTCTCCCACGAGCGGGAGCTGGCGGACGAGCACAAGGCCGAGACCCTGCGGCAGGTCTTCGCCCACCTGGGCGTCGACCCCGACTTCACCCCGGCCCACCTCTACCAGCGCTACAACGCCCGGCGGGACGATCCCGCCACCTGGCTGTCGCGACTGCCGTGGCTGGGCAACCATCCGGCCCTGTGGCGGCCGC
>JBNJED010000055.1:0-9366 GCA_051745535.1 Pseudomonadota bacterium
TCGGGCTCCGCCGAGGGGTCGCCCAGGGCGCCGCCCTCCGAGGGGGAGGGGCCCTCGGCGGGGGCTTCTTCCTCGGCCAGCTCCACGGCCTCGGCGGGCGCAGGCTCGGGCTCCTCGTGGCCGCCGCCGATGAGATCGGCCAGATCCTGCTCCAGGGCGGCGGGGTCGGCGTAGGCCTCGCCGCCGTCCCCCTGGCTGGCTGCCTGCTCGGCCGCCTCCACCGGGTTGTCGCCGGCTTCCGGTTCGCGTTCCGGGTCGCGCTCGTCGCTCACGCCGCTGCCTCCTCGATGCGGTGGTGGTGGAGGGGGTAGCCGCGGTCCCGGTAGAAGGCGAAGCGTCGCCGACCGGGGTCGCGGACCGCCGGATCCTGATTGACGACCTCTGCCACCCGCTCGAACTGGCTGAAGAAGAGCGGCGGCTCCGGGGCCCGGTTCACCAGCAGGTCGAAGGTCGTCGGGGGCTGTTCGCCGCTGCCGAGGACCACGGCGACATCGTCGCTACCGGGGCCGCGCTCGTGGGGGATGAAGGCGCGGTCGCGGAAGGTCCACAGCAGGCCGTCCAGGTGGGCGGCGTCGGCCTCGTCGGCCCCGTTCACGAAGATGCGCAGGCCGCGCCGCCAGGCCTTCTCCACCAGGCGGCAGGTGTAGTGGTCGCGCCGGCCGGGGTCGGCGTCGGCCAGGATGTAGAAGTCGACCCGCGTCATGGCCTCAGCCGCCGCTGCGTTCCACGAGGTAGTGGGTGAGCAGGGGTACCGGCCGGCCGGTGGCCCCCTTCTCGCTGCCGGTCACCCAGGCGGAGCCGGCGATATCCAGATGGGCCCAGCGCATCTTCCGCGTGTAGCGGGAGAGGAAGCAGCCGGCGGTGATGGTGCCGGCCTCGCGGCCGCCCACGTTGGCCATGTCGGCGAAGTTGCTCTTGAGCGCCTCCTGGTACTCCTCCCACAGCGGAAGCTCCCAGGCGCGGTCGCCGCTGTCGCGGCCGGCATCCAGGAGGTCGTTGACCAGCGGCGGGTGGTTGCCCAGCACCGCCGAGGCCTCCCGGCCCAGGGCGACCAGGCAGGCACCGGTGAGGGTGGCCAGGTCCACCACCGCCTCGGGGTCGTAGCGCTCCGCCCAGGTCAGGGCGTCGGCCAGGATGAGACGGCCCTCGGCGTCGGTGTTGAGGATCTCCACGGTCTGGCCGGAGAGGGTGGTCACCACGTCGCCGGGCTTCACCGCGTTGCCGTCGGGCATGTTCTCCACGGCGGGGACGATGCCGACGACGTTCAGCGGCAGCTCCAGCTCGGCCACCGCCGCCAGGGTGCCCAGGACGCCGGCGGCGCCCATCATGTCGTACTTCATCTCGTCCATGCCCTGGCCGGGCTTGATGGAGATGCCGCCGGAGTCGAAGGTGACCCCCTTGCCCACCAGGACCACCGGCCGGCTGTCGCCGCCGCCGTTGTACTCCACGGTGATGAGCTGCGGCTCCTGGGCGCTGCCCCGGGCCACGGCGAGCAGGGCGCCCATGCCCTCGCGCTCCATGGCCGGGCGGTCCAGGGTGCTGACGCTCAGGCCCGGGTAGCGGTTGCCCAGCTCCCGCGCCTGCTCGGCCAGCCAGGCCGGGGTGCAGACGTTGCCGGGGGTGTTGCCGAGATCCCGCGCCAGGTGGACGCCCTCGGCGATGGCGCGGCCGGTGGCCACGGCGCGCTCGCCCACGGCGAGGTCGCGCCGGTTGGGCACGGCCAGGGTGATCTTGCGCAGGGGCCGGCGGGTGCTCTCGCTGCGGCTCTTGTAGTCGTCGAAGCGGTAGAGGGCGTGGTGGGCAGTGCGCACCGCCTGGTTCACCCGCCAGGCGAGGTCGCGGCCCTTCACCGGGAGCTCGGTGAGGTAGCTCACCGCCTCCATGGAGCCGGTCTCGTCCAGGGTCTTCACCGCCGTGGTGGTGAGCTTGCGATACTGGCTGTCGGCCAGCTCGCGCTCGCGACCGCAGCCCACCAGGAGGATGCGGTCGCAGAGGGTGCCGCTGACGTTGTGCAGGAGCAGGGTCTGGCCCAGCCGGCCCTCCATGTCGCCGCGCCGGATGAGGGCGGAGATATAGCCCCCGGAGGCGTCATCCAGGCGCTGTCCGGCGGCAGAGAGGCGGCGCGGTTCGAAGACCCCGACCACTACACAGGCCGAGCGCTGCTTTTCCGGGTTGCCGCTCTTGACGGTGAATTCCATGGGGGTCTCCCTCTCCTGCGATGCCCGCTTCCTTCGGTGAGTGGCGTTGGCGTACACTGCCTTAGCGGGCAGAAAACGGTTCGGATTCCCCCAGTGTACCTCAGACGGCCAGATTTACTAAGTCTTGGTAGGCCAACGCGTGCTGTGCGCCGTCGGTCGAGGGGTAGTTACGCGACGGCTCCGGGCCGGCGGGGTGCGGCGTGATCCTGGGCCGCTATCTCGCCCGCGAGATCGGCGAGAACTGGGTGGGGGCGGCGCTGGTTCTGACCCTCATCTTCGCCGGTCAGCAGGTGGTCCGCATCCTGGATCGGGTGGTCAGCGGCCAGCTCAAGGGGCCGGTGGTCCTGGACCTGGTCGGATACACCCTGCTGGGCAATCTCACGATTCTGCTCCCCTTCGCCCTCTATCTCGCCATCCTGCTCGGGATCGGCCGCCTCTACCGCGACAGCGAGATGGCGGCCATGGCCGCCTGCGGCTACGGCGAGCTGCAGGTGGCGCGCACCGTGGGCACCTTCGCCCTGGTGGTGACCGTTCTGAGTCTCGTCTGGGGCCTCTGGGGGGCGCCCTGGGCGGAGCGCTCCTTCCAGCAGACCTGGGAGGCCGCCTCGCGGACCACCGGGGTCGGCGGCCTGACGCCGGGCGCCTTCAACCAGTTCTCCACCCGGGACGGCCGGGGGGTGCTCTACGCGGAGGGCGTGGAGCGCGATACCGGCGAGCTCAGCGGCGTCTTCATCCGCATCCCGGACGCGGAGGGCGGGGAGTCGGTGGTGGTGGCCTCGGCGGGGCGCCAGTTCCGCGATGGCAACAGCGGCCGGCGCTTCCTGGAGCTGGAAGCGGGCGCCCGCTACGAGGGGGAGCCGGGTAGCGGGGCCTTCCGCGTGACCACCTTCGAGCGCCAGCGGGTCCATCTGCCGGCGCCGGATCCGGTGGTGGTGGACGACCTGGCCACCCTGCCCACGTCGGCCCTGCTGGCCAGCGATGACCCGGAATACCGCGCCGAATTCCACTGGCGGCTGGCCATCCCCCTCTCCACCCTGCCTCTGGCCCTGCTGGCGGTCCCGCTGGCGCGCACCTCGCCGCGGCAGGGGCGCTATTCGCGGCTGTTCACCGCGCTGCTGCTGTTCATGCTCTACGGCAACCTCATGGGGATCGCCCGGGACTGGGTGGAGACCGGCCGGGTCCCGGAGGCGGTGGGACTGTGGTGGGTCCACGGCCTGGTGCTGGTGCTGGCGGCGGTGATGCTGGCGGCGGGCCAGCGGCTGCGACAACCCCGGCAGAAATGGCGCCGGAGGCCGGCATGAAGCGCCTGGAGCGGTACATCGCCGCCACCGTCATCGGCTCCTCCCTCACCGCCCTGGCGGTGCTGCTGGCGCTCTACATCTTCATCACCTTCGTCGAGGAGGTGGGCGACGAGGGGGCCCTGCACGCCCTCTGGTACACCCTGCTCACGGTGCCGCGCTGGACCGGCGAGCTCTTCCCGGTGGCCGCCCTGCTGGGCGGCCTCATGGGGCTGGGGCGGCTGGCCGGCTCCAGCGAGCTCACGGTGATGCGGGCGGCGGGGATGTCCATGGTGCGGATCACCCGCGCCGTCTTCGCCGGCGGCCTGGTGCTGGTGGTGGGCGTCCTGGTGGTGGCCGAGGGGATCGCCCCCCACGCCAGCGCCGAGGCCCAGCGGCTGGAGTCGGGGGGCGGGGGCGGCGCCCTGCGCCTGCCGGCGGGGGCCGTCTGGCTGCGGGCCGGGGCCTGGGTGGTGCACGCCGACCGGGTGGTGAATCGCAGCCATCTGCGCGAGGTCACCGCCTATCGCTACGCCGGCGAGGGGGAGCTTACCGCCATGGCCCGGGCCGAGTCGGTGCGCCACAGCGAGGCCGGCTGGACCTTCCACGACGTCGCGCTCACCCGCTTCGGCGGCGAGCGGCTCACCATGGAGGCACCGGCGAGGCTGGCGTGGGAGGGGGGGCCGGACCCGGCCCTCATGGACCTGGTGGCCACCGAGCCCCGGCTGCTGGCCATCACCGACCTCTGGGGCTACGTGGACTACCTGGAGGCCAACGACCTCAACAGCGACGCCGCCCGCCTGGCCCTGTGGCGCAAGCTCATCAGCCCCCTGACCACCGCCGGCATGCTGCTGCTGGCGCTGCCCTTCGTCCTCGGCTCCCTGCGCACGGTGAGCGTGGGGACCCGGGTCTTCGTCGGGACCCTGGCGGGGATCGTCTTCTTCCTGTTCAACAACAGCTTCGGGAACCTGGCGGTGGTCTACGGCCTGTCGCCGCTGCTGGGCGCCGGCTTCCCCACCCTGGTGGTCTTCGCCGCCGCCGGGGCCATGGCCTGGCGGGTCCGGCGGTAGGGGCTGCCGGGGTCGGGCGGGCGCCGGTCAGAGGGGCCGGTCAGACCGGGGAGCGGGGGTTCCCCTTGGGCAGGCGGACCACCCGCGTCTCCGAGAAGCGGTCCCGCCAGCCGCCGGGCCACTGGTCGAGGACGACCCAGGCGAGCCCGACCAGGGCCAGGAGGTCGCCGGGGATGGCCGGGAGGAAGAGGTCCTCCGGCGCCAGCATCTTGATGACGCCGGCGCCCAGGACGGCCCAGGCCGGCAGGGCGGAGAAGAAGCGCAGGATCACCTGCAGCCAGCTCATGCCGCCGCCGGCTACCGCCTCCAACCGCAGGCGCCAGGCGCGCATCCCCAGGGTCTGGCCGGCCCGCGTCCAGAAGAAGCCGAAGTAGGCGAAGAGCAGGCCGAAGATCCAGGTGGCGTAGAAGGGGTTGTTGGCCGAGAAGGCCTCCCCCTGGTTCAGCGGCAGGACCACGGCCGTGCCGATGAAGAGGATGGCGAGCCCGACCATGCTGTCGTAGAGGACGGCCATGGAGCGGGTGAGCAGGGTGGCGGGGGGCAGTGATTCGGACATGGCCGGGATCCTACCACGGTCGATGGCCGGCGAGGCTGCATGGACCGCCCCGGCTGGAGTACCCTGTGCACCCCGCGCCCGTCGGCGCCCGCGAACCCGGACAAGCGATGCTGACACGACTCGGAAACCCGGCCCTCCCCGACCACGAGCACCGCCGCCTCTTCGCCGCCCTGCAGGCGGTGATCCCCGACCTGCAGGGGCTGGGCGCGCGCCACGTCTACTTCGCCGACTTCGAGGTGACGCCCGACGAGGCGGCCATCCAGCGGCTGGACGACCTGGTGGCCGACGAGCCCGGCGGCAGCACCGCCCACGAGGGCGGGATGGCCCTGCTGGTCACCCCGCGGCCGGGGACCATCTCCCCCTGGTCCTCCCGGGCCACCGAGATCGCCCGGCTCTGCGACCTGCACAACCTGCGGCGGCTGGAGCGCGGCCGGCTCTTCTGGCTGGAGCGCACCGGCGGCGAGCTGGACGACCACATGGTCGCCGCCGTCGCCGGCCTGCTCCACGACCGCATGATGGAGGTCATCGAGCCGTGGGACCCGGATACCGCCGGGGCCGGCCTCTTCCAGGACGCCCACCCCGTGCCGCTGTCCCGGGTGGACCTGCTCGGTGGCGGGCGCGCGGCGCTGGCGGCGGCGGACGCCGAGCTGGGGCTCGCCCTGGCCGACGACGAGATGGACTATCTCGTGGAGAACTTCCGCGATCTGGGCCGCAATCCCACCGATGCCGAGCTGATGATGTTCGCTCAGGCGAACTCCGAGCACTGCCGGCACAAGGTCTTCAACGCCGACTGGGTCATCGACGGCGTGGACCAGCAGACGACCCTCTTCTCCATGATCCGGGAGAGCTACCAGGCCAGCCCCGGCGGCATCCTCTCCGCCTACAAGGACAACGCCGCCGTCATGGCCGGCCACCCGGCGCGGCGGCTCATGGCCGACCCGGACGGCGCCTACCGCTGGCGGGACGAGCCGGCCGACCTGCTCATGAAGGTGGAGACCCACAACCACCCCACCGCCATCGCCCCCCATCCCGGGGCGGCCACCGGCGCCGGCGGCGAGATCCGCGACGAGGCGGCCACCGGCCGCGGCTCCCGGACCAAGGCGGGGCTCACCGGCTTCACCGTCTCCGACCTGCGCATCCCCGGCAAGGAGGAGCCCTGGGAGCGCGACCACGGCCGGCCGGAGCGCATCGCCTCGCCCCTGGACATCATGATCCGCGGCCCCATCGGCGCCGCGGCCTTCAACAACGAATTCGGCCGGCCCAACCTGGCCGGCTACTTCCGCACCTACGAGCAGGATGCCCCCGGCCCCGAGGGCGTGGGCGTGCGCGGCTACCACAAGCCGGTGATGCTCGCCGGCGGCATGGGCCACATCCGCCGGGAGCTGGTGGAGAAGGGGGCCATCCCCGCCGGGGCGCCGTTGGTGGTCCTGGGCGGCCCCGGCATGCCCATCGGCCTGGGCGGCGGCGCCGCCTCCAGCCGCACCGGCGGCGATGCCGACGCGGAGCTGGACTTCGCCTCTGTGCAGCGCGGCAACCCGGAGATGCAGCGCCGCGCCCAGGAGGTCATCGACCGCTGCTGGGCCCAGGGCAGCGACAGCCCCATCCTCTCCATCCACGACGTGGGCGCCGGCGGCCTCTCCAACGCCCTGCCGGAGCTGGTGGACGATGCCGAGCGCGGCGGCCGCTTCGAGCTGCGCGCCATCCACAGCGACGACCCCGGCATGTCGCCCCTGGCCATCTGGTGCAACGAGGCCCAGGAGCGCTACGTCATGGCCGTGGCCCCGGAGCGGCTGGACGACTTCGCCGCCCTGTGCGAGCGCGAGCGCTGCCCCTGGGCCGTGGTGGGGGAGGCCACCGACGAGCGCCAGCTCTACGTCGGCGACGGCCACTTCGAGGAGCCGGCGGTGGACATGCCCCTGGACCTGCTCCTGGGCAAGCCGCCGCGCATGCGCCGGGAGGTCCACCACCACCCCTTCCCCAAGCCGGCGCTGGAGACGGCGGGCATCGAGCCGGCGGAGGCCCTGGAGCGGGTCCTGCGCCTGCCGGCGGTGGCCTCCAAGTCCTTCCTCATCACCATCGGCGACCGCACCATCACCGGCCAGGTGGCCCGGGACCAGATGGTCGGCCCCTGGCAGGTGCCGGTGGCCGACGCCGCCGTCACCGCCGCCGATTACAGCGGCTACACCGGCGAGGCCATGGCGGTGGGCGAGCGCTCGCCGGTGGCCGTCCTGCACGCCGCCGCCTCCGCCCGCATGGCGGTGGGGGAAGCGCTCACCAACCTGGCATCGGCCCACGTGGAGCGCCTTTCCGAGGTGGCCCTGTCGGCCAACTGGATGGCGGCGGTGGGCACGCCGGGGGAGGATGCCGGCCTCTTCGACGCCGTGCGCGCCGTGGGCGCCGAGCTCTGCCCGGCGCTGGGGATCCCCATCCCGGTGGGCAAGGACAGCCTCTCCATGCGCACCGTCTGGCAGGAGGGGGGCGAGGAGCAGCGCGTCACCTCGCCGCTGACCCTCATCGTCTCCGCCTTCGCCCCGGTGGCCGACGTCCGCCGCACCGCCACGCCGCAGCTGCGGCCCGACCTCGGCGGCGACCTCATCCTGGTGGACCTGGGCAAGGGGGCCAACCGGCTGGGCGCCTCCGCGCTGGCGCAGGTCCACGACCAGGTGGGCCACCACCCGCCGGACCTGGACGACCCCGAGGCGGTGCGCCGCTTCTTCGATACCATCCAGGAGCTGCTCCACGACGAGCGTATCCTCGCCTACCACGACCGCTCCGACGGCGGCCTGGCCACCACCCTGGCGGAGATGGCCTTCGCCGGCCGCTGCGGGGTGGAGGCGAGCCTGGACGGCCTGGGGGACGACCCGCTGTCCGTCCTCTTCGCCGAGGAGCTGGGGGCCGTTATCCAGGTGCGCCATACCGATACCGACGAGGTCCTGGCCACCCTGCGCGAGGCGGGCCTGGGCCGGGTGAGCCACGTCATCGGCCGGCCGGTGGCCGAGCACCAGCGCCTGGTCCTGCGCCACGGGGGGCGGGCGGTTATCGACGCCGAGCGCGCCGACCTGCAGACCCACTGGAGCCAGGTGAGCCACGCCGTCCAGGCCCTGCGCGACAACCCCGACTGCGCCGATCAGGAGCTGGTGGCGGTGGCCGACGATGACGACCCCGGCCTGTCGCCGCAGCTCTCCTTCGACCCCGAACACGACCCGGCCGCGCCCTTCGTCGGCCGCGGCGCCCGGCCGCGGGTGGCCGTCCTCCGCGACCAGGGGGTGAACGGGCAGCTGGAGATGGCCGCCGCCTTCGACGCCGCCGGCTTCGAGCCGGTGGACGTCCACATGTCCGACCTCCTGGAGGGCCGCCGGGACCTGGCCGACTTCAACGGCCTCGCCGCCTGCGGCGGCTTCTCCCACGGCGACGTCCTGGGCGCCGGGCAGGGCTGGGCCAAGTCCATCCGCTACAACGACCGCGGCCGGGCCGCCTTCGAGGCCTTCTTCCAGCGCGGGGATACCTTCGGCCTTGGGGTGTGCAACGGCTGCCAGATGCTCGCCTCGCTCTCCGACCTCATCCCCGGCGCCGAGGGCTGGCCGCGCTTCGGCCGGAACACCTCCGGCCAGTTCGAGGCGCGCCTGTCCACGGTGGAGGTGCTGGAGTCGCCCTCGCTCTTCCTGGCCGGCATGGCCGGCTCCCGGATCCCGGTGGCCGTGGCCCACGGCGAGGGCCGGGCGGAGCTGGATCCGGCCGGCGTCGAGGGCCTGCTGGGCGACGGCCGCGCGGCCCTGCGCTACGTGGACAACCGCGGCAACCCCACCGAGGCCTACCCGGCCAACCCCAACGGCTCCCCCGGCGGCCTCACCGGCCTGACCACCGCCGACGGCCGCTTTACCGCCATGATGCCCCACCCCGAGCGGGTCTGGCGCACGCTCCAGTTCTCCTGGCACCCGGACGGGTGGGACGAGACCGGACCGTGGTTGCGGATCTTCCGCAACGCCCGACACTGGGTGGGTTAGCCACCGATCCCCGATCAGGAGCCCGAATCCCATGAGTGAATCCCACGAGAACCCCGACCCCCGCAGCACCTGGCTGGGGCTGGGCGCCGCCCTGGTCCTGGCGGTGCTCATCGCCGCCTGGCTCATCGCCGGCACCCGCCAGCCCGCCCCCTGGGAGGGGACGGCGCAGCTGCGCACCCTCCCCACCATGCCGGCGGCGGAGCTGGCCGAGCGCTTCGACGGGATGGGCTACACCTGGCCGCCGGAGGGCGCGATCCCGGC
>JBNJED010000056.1:0-9219 GCA_051745535.1 Pseudomonadota bacterium
CAGGCGCGGCCGGTCGGGCCAGAAGCGCCAGGTGATCCAGGGGATGGCCAGCCCCAGGGCCGCGGCCAGCAGCAGGTGGCCGATGGTCACGGTGTTCGCCACCAGCAGCCAGGTGGCCGCCAGCACCACGGTCAGCAGCGGATGGGGCAGCAGCGGTCGGGTCACGGCCTCTCCTCCTCGAGTCACGGTAGCACCGCCGCGCGCCAGGCGTCGCCCCGGGTGAGCCAGTCGGCGGCGGCGCCGGCATACTCCGCCGCCGGGGCGGCCGCAAGGGCCCAGGCCACCATGCCGACGATGAGCAGGCCCGCCGGGGCGAAGGCGGCGCGGGAGACCGCCTGCCCGGGTTCCGCGGTGGGCTCCTCCCGCCAGAAGAGGATGGAGCCGGCGCGGGCGGCGGCGATGATCATCACCAGCCCCGTGGCCAGGACCACCGACCAGATGGTCGCCTGCCAGGCATGGTCGGCCGCCGCCTGCAGCAGCAGCACCTTGCCCAGGAAGCCGCCCAGGGGCGGCAGCCCCACCATGCCTACCGCGGCGACCACGAAGAGCAGCCCGGCCCCCGTCCCCAGGACCCCCGGCGGCCCGGCGCCGATGCGATCACCCCGTGGGCCGCGCGCCTCGGCGATGAGGCCGGCCAGGAGGAAGAGGGCGCCGGCGGCCCAGGTGCTGTGGACCAGGTAGTAGACGGCGGCGGTGAGCGCCTCGGCGCCGCCGATCCCGATGCCGATGAGCAGCGTCCCCACCGAGGCGATGACCAGCCGGGCCACCAGCGAGGCCAGCCGGGTGGAGCCCAGGGCGCCCAGGGCGCCGTGGGCCAGGGTCACCAGCCCCAGGACCAGGAGGCCGTCGCGCAGCAGCGGATCCAGGGCCGCCGGGGCGCCCACCGCGTCGGTGAGCCGCAGCAGGGCGTAGACGCCCACCTTGGTCATGACCGCGAACAGCGCGGCCACCGCCGGCGTGGCGGCGGTGTAGGCGCGGGTGAGCCAGAAGTGCAGCGGGATCATGGCCGCCTTGAGCCCGAAGACCACCACCAGCAGCAGCACCGCCATGGCCGCCAGGCCGCCCTCGTCGGGGCCCAGGGCCGCCATGGCGCGACCGGCGTCGGCCATGTTCAGGGTGCCCAGGCTGGCGTAGACCATGCCCAGCCCCAGGAGGAAGGCCGCCGAGCCGGCCAGGTTGAGGATGACGTAGTGGATCGCCGCGCGGCTGCGCACCCCGCCGCCGCCGTGGATGAGCAGGCCGTAGGAGGCGATGAGCAGGATCTCGAAGAAGACGAAGAGGTTGAACAGGTCGCCGGTGAGGAAGGCGCCGTTGAGCCCCATGAGCTGGAACTGGAACAGGGCGTGGAAGTTCAGCCCCCGGTCGTCGTCGCCGCGGGCGGCGTGGAGCAGCGCCGCCAGCCCCAGCACGGCGGTGGTGGCCACCATCACCGCCGCCAGCGGGTCGAGGACCAGGAGGATGCCGAAGGGCGCCTCCCAGTTGCCCAGGGCGTAGGTCTGCGGCTGGCGGGCCGCCGGCAGCAGCCAGAAGAGGCTGGCGACCAGGGCGAGGGTGCTGCCCACGCCGATGGCCCGCTGGGTGACCACGGACCGGGGATGCCAGGCCAGCAGGAGCAGCGCGCCGGCCAGCGGGATGAGGATGGGCAGGATGGGGAGATGGCTCATTGGTCCTCCTCCCGGCCGTCCACGCGGTCGCTGCCGTGGTCGCCGTAGGCGCGGATGGAGAGGATCACCAGGAAGGCGGTCATGCCGAAGCCGATGACGATGGCGGTGAGCACCAGCGCCTGGGGTAGCGGGTCGGCGTAGGGGCCGTCGCCGTGGATGAGCGCCGGGGCATCCTCGGTGAGCCGGCCGGCGGCGAAGAGGAAGAGGTTGACCCCGTAGGAGAGCAGGGTCAGCCCCAGGACCACGGGGAAGGTCCGACCGCGCAGCATGAGGTAGATGCCGCTGGCGACCAGGCAGCCGATGGCGATGGCGACGAGGATCTCCATGTCAGCCCTCCTGGCCGATGGTGTGGTGGGCCGGGGCATCCTCGTCGCCGAGGCGGCCCAGCTCGGCGAGGATGAGCAGGACCGCCGCGATGACGGTGATGAAGACGCCCAGGTCGAAGACCAGCGCCGAGGCCAGCTCCACGTCCTCGCCCCAGGGGAGGTGGACGTGCTTGAAGGTGCTGGTCAGGAAGGGGTAGCCGAAGGCCCAGGAGGCCAGCCCCGTCCCCGCCGCCAGGGCCGCGCCCAGGGCGAAGAGGCGGTGGTAGTCCATCTCCACCCGCCGCCGGGTCCACTCCAGGCCGTTGGCCAGGTGCTGCAGCACCAGGGCGATGGCCGCCACCAGGCCGGCGATGAAGCCGCCGCCGGGGGCGTTGTGGCCGCGCAGGAAGAGGTAGACCGCCACCAGCAGCGCCAGGGGTAGCAGCGGCCGCGCCAGGGTCGCCAGGAAGAGGGGGTGGCGCTCGGCCGACCAGGGCCGCCCGCCGGGGCCGGTGGCCGGCACCCGGAGGTGGACGCCCTGGAGCATGGCGTGGATCCCCAGGGCGGCGATGGCCAGCACCAGGATCTCGCCGAAGGTGTCGAAGCCGCGGAAGTCCACCAGGATGACGTTCACGGCGTTGTGGCCGCCGCCGCCGGGGACCGCGTTCTCCAGGAAGTAGCCGGAGATGGGCTCACCGGTGCCGGTGAGCACCGCCAGCGCCGCCAGGGTCGCCGCCAGTCCGGCGCCCAGGGCCAGAACGGCGTCCCGGCCGCGCTGCCAGGCCGGGCTCTCCGGCCGGGTCTCCTGGGGCAGGAAGTAGAGCGCCAGCAGCAGCAGGATGATGGTGACGACCTCCACCGAGAGCTGGGTGAGCGCCAGGTCGGGGGCGGAGAAGCGGACGAAGAGCAGCGAGACCACCAGCCCCACGATGCCGATGACCACGATGGCGGTGAGCCGCCGCCGGTGGAGGAAGACGGTGGCCGCCGCCCCCAGGGCCAGGGCCGCCACGGCGGCGATGCCGGCGGCGTCCACCGGCAGCAGCTCGCGGCCGCCGAACAGCGCCGGGGGCGCCAGGGCGGCCGCCGCCAGCCCCGCCGCCGTGGCAGCGGCGAAGAAGACGAAGAGGTAGCGCTGCAGGCCGCCGCCGTCGCCGCCGTCGACGATGGTCCGGGCGACCCGGGCGATGCCGTTGACCGTCGCCTCGAAGGCGGCCTCGCCGTCGCCGTGGGGCATCCGGTCGTAGAGGGCGAAGAGCCGGAAGCGCAGGGCGTAGAGCGTCAGACCGCCGAGCATGGCGATGATGCTCATTAAAAGCGGGAAGTTCAGGCCGTGCCAGATGGCCAGGCTGTAGTCGGGGAGCCCCGAGGGGATCACCGCCCCGGCGGAGACGGCCAGTAGCGGGCCGACGACCACCGCCGGCAGGACGCCGACCAGCAGGCAGAGGCCCACCAGGACCTCCACCGGGATCTTCATCCAGCGCGGCGGCTCGTGGGGGGTGCGGTCCAGGTTGATGGGCTCGCCGTTGAAGAAGACGTCGTGGATGAAGCGCAGGGAGTAGGCCATGGAGAAGATCCCGGCGGCGGTGGCGACCACCGGCAGGAGGATGCTCCACTGCCCCAGCCACTCCTGGTGGAGGGTCTCGGCAAAGAACATCTCCTTGGAGAGGAAGCCGTTGAGCAGCGGCACCCCGGCCATGGCCAGCGCCGCCACCATGGCCAGCACGGCGGTGTGCGGCATGTAGCGGAATAGCCCGTTGATGCGCCGCATGTCCCGGCTGCCGGTCTCGTGGTCGATGATCCCGGCGGCCATGAACAGTGACGCCTTGAAGGTGGCGTGGTTGATGATGTGGAAGATCCCGGCCACGGCGCCCAGCGGCGTGCCGAAGCCGAAGAGCAGGGTAATGAGCCCCAGGTGGCTGATGGTGGAGTAGGCCAGCAGCCCCTTGATGTCGTGCTGGAAGATGGCGGTGAAGGCGCCGTAGGTGAAGGTGAGCAGGCCCGCACCGCCCACCAGGAAGAACCAGGTATCGGTCCCGGCCAGTGCGGGGTGCAGCCGGGCCAGGAGGAAGACCCCCGCCTTCACCATGGTCGCCGAATGGAGATAGGCGGAGACCGGCGTGGGCGCGGCCATGGCCCGGGGCAGCCAGAAGTGGAAGGGGAACTGCGCCGACTTGGTGAAGACCCCCAGCAGGACCAGCAGCAGCGCCGGGATGTAGAGGTCATGGCCACGGATGAGGTCGCCGGCGGCGATGACCGCGGAGACATCGTAGCTGCCCACCATCTCGCCCAGCAGCAGGATCCCGCCCAGCAGGGCCAGCCCGCCGGCCCCGGTGACCGTCAGCGCCATGCGGGCCGAGCGCCGGGCATGGAAATCGCCGTGGTAGTAGCTGATGAGGAAGAAGGAGCTGAGGCTGGTCAGCTCCCAGAAGACCAGCATCACCAGCAGGTTCTCCGACAGGACCACGCCGAGCATGGCCCCCATGAAGACCAGCAGCAGGGTGTAGAAGCGGCCCAGGGGGCGGTCGGCCGGGAGGTAGTAGCGGGCGTAGAGGACCACCAGCAGGCCGATGCCGAGGATCAGGGTGGTGAAGAGCAGCCCCAGGCCGTCCATGCGCAGGGCCAGCTCCAGCCCCGCCGCCGGTAGCCACTGCCAGCGCTCGACGATGACCTCGCCGGCGAAGACCCGGCCCCAGAGGCCGGCCAGCAGGAGCAGGCCCACCACCGTGGTGGCCCCGGCCAGCCAGGCCGGCCACAGCCGCCCGGCGCGGGCGAAGAGAAGCGGCAGCAGGGCTCCCAGGAAGGGGGTCGCTACCAGGGCTAACAGCATGATCCATCCCTATCGGGGCGTACCCCGAGGCGTGTTCGCGGCCGCGGCCGCCTCTCGGAACCCATAGTATCCCCCGCCGCTGCGGGAGGGTAAACCGGCATCGCAGGCGCTATTGGGCTGGCTGGCGCAGGGTCAGGCGGCCGTCGCGCTGCTCCAGTTCCAGCGCCTCCAGGGCGCTCATGCCCAGCAGGACCTCGCGGTCTTCCATCGCCGGATTAAGACTGGCGCGAACGCCCCGGAGTTCCAGCGGTCCCAGGCTCAGTCTCTCCACTCGCGTGGCATGGGCCTGGATGCGGCCGTTGGCGGTGCGGTAGACCAGGCTCGCCCCCGGCTCCAGGCCCAGCTCCTCGCCCAGGTGGGCGGGTATGGAGACATCGCTGGCGCCGGTATCGATGACAAAGGTGACCGGTTCGCCGTTGATGTGGCCAGGGGCGACGTAGTGGCCGCCGCTGTTGCGGCTGAGCACCACCTCCCGGGCGCCGTCCTCGGAGACCCGACCCTGGAGATTCTGATTGGGATTGGAACGGCCGGAGAGGTGGTGTTCGAAGGCAAAGGCCAGCAGGCCCAGGGCCAGCACCCAGGCGGCGACGATCATCCCGAGCCCGAGACGGCTCGAGGGCTCCGAGGGGCTTGGCCGGTTCATGGGGTCATTATTGCAGAGCCCCCGGGTGGGGCATAGCACCGGAAGTCGGTGATCTGCCGGAGTTGTGACGCGCGCAATTGCGTGTGCCATCGCGGGTGGTATTCTGCGCGGTCCGGCTTGGCTCTGGCGGGGCGCTCGCCCCGCAGGCTCCCGGCTAGGGTAACGGGTTCCAGAAGGCCCGGAAAGGCGCTCGTGGGGCCGGGCCCGCGGGCGACAAAAAAAGGACAGTGCAACCCGGCGAGGCAGTGAATCATGAACCGAGAGTGCGTTTTTGCAGGAGGCTCGGTCCGCCGTGTGGCGGGTGTGGAAAAATCGCAGTCGGCGGCGGGAAGGGCCGCAGGGGGGAATCATGGAGGGTGAGCTGCGCAATCCCGATTTTCACAGCCGGCTCCGGCAACTGGTGGGACAGGAGCGGCCCTATTCCTGGGCGGCACGCGTGGGCATCTCCAAGGGGGCCTTCACCCGGATCTGGCGGGAGGGGACCATCCCCAGCCCGGAGCTGCTGCTGCGTATCCGCGAGCACGCCGGCGTCTCCCTGGACTGGCTGCTCACCGGGGACGGTGTGGGGCCCGGCGAGGCCACCATGGACACGGACCTGCTGGCGCGCACCCTGGAGCAGGTGGAGGGGGTGCTGGCGGAGAGCGGCGAGGCGATGCCGCCGGCGCGCAAGGCGCAGCGGGTCGCCGCCCTCTACGCCCTGGGGGTGGAGCGCGGGCAGCCGCCGGGCTTCGACGCCGTGCGCCGCCTGGTGCCGTGAGCGGCGGGTCGCCGGTGACCGAGGGGTGGCTGGAGGGCGCCCATCGGTGTCCCTCGCCCAACTGCGACGAGCGGCCGGCCGGTGAGGCGGTGGACCTGCTGGTGATCCATGCCATCAGCCTGCCCCCCGGCGCGTTCGGCGGCGAGGGGGTGGAGCGGCTCTTCACCAACCGGCTGGATCCGGCAGGGCATCCCTTCTTCGCGGAGATCCAGGGGCTGCGGGTCTCGGCCCACCTGTTCATCCGCCGGGACGGGACGCTCTTCCAGTTCGTCCCCCTGCACCGGCGCGCCTGGCACGCCGGGAAGTCGGTCTTTGCCGGTCGCGAGTGCTGCAACGACTTCTCGGTGGGGATCGAGCTGGAGGGCACCGATACCCACCCCTACACGCCGGCGCAGTACCGGCGGCTGGGGGCGACGGCGGCGGCGGTGCGGGCCGCCTGCCCCGCCATTACGCCGGAGCGCATCGCCGGCCATGCCGACATCGCCCCCGGGCGCAAGACCGATCCGGGGCCGGCCTTCGACTGGGCGCGCTTCCGCGCCGAGCTGGAGCGGGCCGAGGGCGGCCGGTCATGAGGTCCCCGCGGGGCGGGTGAGTGCGGGACCGGGCGTGTTCCGGCGGGACGTGCTATACCCCTGACACAGGCCCAGCGAGAGTCGTCCCATGCCCTTTACCGTCTTCGGTCCCGGTGTTCAGGCCTCCATGTCCGCCCGCCAGCTCTTCCCGGCCCAGGGGGTGGAGGATGTGGAGGAGGTGTCGCCCTTCCCGCGGATCCACGGCTCCGAGGAGGCCGACGACGGGACCGAGGGCTGGCCGCTGCCACCCCGACAGCGCTCCCGCGGGCAGCAGGCGCGGGCCGCCTACAGCGAGGCGGAACACCCCACCTCGGAGCCGGAGCGGGTGCAGACCGCCGCCGAGATCATGTCCTCGCCGGTGGTGACCCTGAACCGGGACGCCTCGGTGGCCGACGCTTGGGAGTTCTTTCGTCGGCGCGGCTTCCGCCACCTCCCCCTCCTCGACGATGCCGGCAATCTGGTGGGGATGCTCTCTGACCGGGACCTGCTGCGCCAGGCCGCGGCCATCCACGGCGATCCCCAGGGCGCCATCGACGACCTCATCGCCGAGCGGGTCCTCACTGCCACCCCGGACACGAATATCCGGGACGTCGCCCGGGTGATGTACGAGCAGCACATCGGTGCCCTGCCCATCGTCACCATTAACGGGGACCTGCGCGGGATCATTACCCGCGAGGACATCCTCCGGACGCTCATCCATTCGGCCCCCCTGGAACTCTGGGTTTGATCGTGGGCAATGCCCCGCCAGAGTGCTACCGTGACAATCACTGAACAGGCTGGCACAGGGGTGGGCAATCCATGGGCAGGGTGGTCTCGTATTTCTACAACGTCCGGATCTGGGTCCGCCTCGGGGTTCTGATCTGGCTCCTGCTGGCGGTGGCCTGGACCGGCATGATCGTCTGGGCAGCCTTCGAGCAGCGGGATACCGCCGTGGAGCAGGCGGAGGGCTTCGCCCACAGCCTCCACCAGAGCACCCTGGCCGGCCTCACCACGTTGATGATCACCGGGCAGATGGAGAAGCGCGACCACTACCTGGAGCAGGTGCAGGAACTCGGCTCCATCCGGGACCTGCGCGTATTGCGCGGGGAAGGTGTGGCCCGCCAGTACGGCGAAGGGGCCGAGGATGAGCAGCCCCAAGATGACATCGAGGCGGAAGTCCTAGAGAGCGGTGAGTCCTGGATTGCCGAGGCCGACGACGGCGCCAGCCTGCGCGCCGTGATTCCCGCCTACAACCGCGAGGACTACCTGGGGAAGAACTGCACCCAGTGCCATACCCAGGCCGAGGAGGGCGAGGTCCTGGGGGCGGTGGCCATGCGCATGGATCTCTCCGACGTGAACGGGGCGGTCTTCGACTTCACCCGCGATATCTTCATCGTCGCCATCCTCATCAGCCTTCCGCTCATCGCGGCGGTCTGGTTCTTCATTACCCGCTTTGTCACCAACCCGCTCAAGGAGATGACCCGGGGTATGGACGAGATCGCCTCCGGCGAGGGCGATCTGACCCACCGGTTGCCGGTGCGGGGCGAGGACGAGATCGGGGAGGCCTCGGCCGCCTTCAACCGGGTCATGCAGACCTTCCGCGACCTGGTCTCCCGGGTGACCACGGCGGTGGAGCGGCTGGGCTCGGCCTCCGACGAGCTGGGCCACGCCGCCCATGCCACCCAGGAGACCGGGAGCAAGCAGCGCACCCAGACCGACCAGGCGGCCACCGCCACCACGGAGATGACCAGCTCCGTCCAGGAGGTGGCCCGGAATGCCCAGCAGGCCGCGGATGCCGCCAGCCAGGCCAACACCAACGCCGACCAGGGCGCCGAGGTGGTGCGCGAGACGGTCCAGCGCATCGAGGGCCTGGCCGACGAGGTCCGCAAGGGGGCCGAGGCCATCTCCGACCTGGAGGCCAAGAGCAGTGATATCGGACGGGTCATGGAGATGATCCGCGAGATCGCCGAGCAGACCAATCTCCTGGCCCTCAACGCCGCCATCGAGGCGGCACGGGCCGGGGAGGCCGGTCGCGGCTTCGCGGTGGTCGCCGACGAGGTGCGCAACCTCGCCCAGCGCAGCGAGCAGTCCACCCACGAGATCGATGGCCACGTGGCGGCGCTGCAGAGCGGGATCCGGGAGGCGGTGAGCGTCATGGAGCAGTCGCGGCAGCAGGCCACCACCACGGTGGAGCAGGCCGAGGCCGCCGGCGAGGCCCTGCGCGCCATCACCGAGTCGGTCTCCACCATCTCCGACATGAACACCCAGATCGCCTCCGCCGCCGAGGAGCAGAGCGCGGTGGCCGAGGAGATCAACCAGAACGTCTCCACCATCAACGACACCGCCGACGAGAACGCCTCCCACGCCCAGCGCAGCAGCGAGGCCGGGGACGAGCTCGCCCGGATCACCCGGGAGCTGCAGGAACTGGTGGGGCGGTTCCGCATCTAAGCGGACATGCTCGACGCCATTCGC
>JBNJED010000057.1:0-9140 GCA_051745535.1 Pseudomonadota bacterium
CGGCGCGCTCTCGGTTGCCTCACCCCGTCCCGTCCCCGATACTGTGCGTATGCATGCGCACGGTACCGACCTCACCAACCAGTTCCTCATCGCGATGCCGGCCCTGTCGGACCCCAACTTCGCGCAGGCGGTGGCCTTCGTGGCCCAGCACAACGCGGAGGGGGCCTTCGGGATCGTCATCAACCGGCCCGCCGAGGTGACCCTCGAGGAGATCTTCTCCCAGATGGACCTGCGCGCGGCGACGCCGGAGATCGGGGCACAGACGGTCTACTCCGGCGGGCCGGTGGACACGGAGCGCGGCTTCGTCCTCCACGCGCCGCTGGGCGACTGGGATGCGACCCTGCCGGTCTCCGACGACATCGGCATCACCACCTCCCGGGACATCCTGGAGGCCATGGCGAAGGGCGAGGGGCCGGAGGAGAGCCTGCTGGCCCTGGGCTACGCCGGCTGGGATGCCGGCCAGCTCGAGCAGGAGCTGGGCCAGAACACCTGGCTCAGCGTCCCCGCCAGCCGCGAGGTCCTCTTCCGCACGCCGGCGGAGCAGCGCTGGCAGGCCGCGGCCAGCACCCTGGGCGTGGACCTGGCGCTGCTCTCCAAGGAGGCGGGCCACGCGTGAGCGGCCGCCGGCTGCTGGCCTTCGACTTCGGCCTCAGGCGCATCGGCGTGGCCGCCGGCCACGAGGACCTGTCCACCGGGCGGGAGCTGACGACGCTGGCCGCCCGTGAGGGCATCCCCGACTGGCAGGCGGTGGCCGACCTGCTGGCCGAGCACGAGCCGGATCTGCTGGTGGTGGGCGACCCGCTCACCCTGGAGGGCGAGACCCAGGACGTGACCGAGGCGGCCCGACGCTTCGGCCGCCGGCTCCACGGCCGCTTCGGCCTGCCGGTGGCGACGGTGGACGAGCGGCTGACCTCCCGGGAGGCGCGCGCGGAACTGCGCGAGCGCGGCGAGGGGGACCCGGCCCCGGAACGCATCGACCAGGTGGCGGCCCGCCTCATCCTCGAGGACTGGCTGCGCCGCAACGAGACCCGAACGGGGGACGCATGACCGCCGACGAGCAGGTGGACACCGCGCCGCTGCTGGACGCGCTCACCGAGGGCGCGCGGCAGTGGCTGGACGCCCACGACGGCCAGCGCCCGCTGCTGGTGGGGATCCACACCGGCGGCGCCTGGGTGGCGGAGGAGCTCCACCGCCGCCTGGGCGTGGACGAGCCGCTGGGCACGCTGGACATCTCCTTCTACCGCGACGACTTCTCGCGCATCGGCGTCCACCCGCAGGTGAAGCCCTCCCACCTCCCGGTGACGGTGGAGGACCGCCCCATCCTGCTGGTGGACGACGTCCTGCAGACCGGGCGCACCGTGCGCGCGGCGCTCAACGAGATCTTCGACTACGGCCGGCCGGCCTCGGTCACCCTGGCGGTCCTGGTGGACCGGCCCGGCCGGGAGCTGCCCATCGCCGCCGAGATCGCCGGGGCCCGCTGGGACCTGCCCGCGCAGCGGCAGGTGAAGGTCCAGGGGCCGGACCCGCTCACCCTCACCCTCCACGACCTGGCATGAGACGCAACAATATCCAGCTGGACGACCAGGGCCGCCTGCGCCACTTCCTCTCGGTGGAGGGGCTGCCACGGACCACGCTCACCGAGATCCTGGACACCGCCGAGTCCCTGGCCAGCGCGGCGTCCCAGAACGTGAAGAAGGTGCCGCTGCTGCGCGGCAAGACCATCGTCAATCTCTTCTTCGAGCCCTCCACCCGCACGCGCACCACCTTCGAGCTGGCGGCCAAGCGGCTCTCCGCCGACAGCCTGAACATGAACATCTCCGCCTCCTCCACCAGCAAGGGCGAGAGCCTGCTGGACATGCTCCACAACCTGGAGGCGATGCAGTGCGACATGTTCGTGGTACGCCACGCGGAGTCGGGGGCGGCGAACTTCATCGCCCGCAACGTCGGCGACTCCATCGCCGTGGTCAACGCCGGCGATGGCCAGCACGCCCACCCCACCCAGGCGATGCTGGACATGTTCACCATCCGCCGCCACAAGGGCGAGTTCCACAACCTGCGGGTGGCCATCGTCGGCGACGTGGGCCACTCCCGGGTGGCGCGCTCCCAGATCCACGCCCTGACCACCCTGGGCGCGCCAGAGGTGCGGGTCATCGGCCCCAGGACCCTGGTCCCGGAGACCCTGCGCGGGCTGGGGGTGCACATCTACCACGATCTGGAGGCCGGCCTGGAGGGGGTGGACGTGGTCATCGTCCTGCGGCTGCAGAACGAGCGCATGGGCGCGGCCCTGCTGCCCAGCGAGCGGGAGTACTTCCACCTCTACGGGATCACCGCCGAACGGCTGGCGCGCGCCGCGGATGACGCCATCGTCCTCCACCCCGGCCCCATCAACCGGGGCGTGGAGATCGACTCCGACGTGGCCGACGGCGACCACTCGGTGATCCTGGAGCAGGTCACCCACGGCATCGCCATCCGCATGGCCGCCATGTCCCTGGTCATGGGCCAGCAACCGGGCAAGGACGGGGAGGCGCGCGCATGAGGACCCACATCCGCGGCGGCCGGGTCATCGACCCCGCCAACGACACCGACGCCACCACCGATCTCTTCATCGCCGACGGCCGTATCGTCGCCGTGGGCGATACGCCGCCGGAGGGCTTTACCGCCGACGAGACCGTGGACGCCGCCGGCCTGGTGGTCGCCCCCGGCCTGGTGGACCTCCAGGCGCGGCTGCGCGAGCCCGGGCAGGAGTACAAGGGCGACATCACCAGCGAGACCCGGGCGGCCATCCGGGGCGGGATCACCACCCTCTGTGCGCCGCCGGACACCGACCCGCCCATCGACACCCCGGCGGTGGCCAGCCTGCTCATCGAGCGGGCGAAGGACGTGGGCGCCAGCCGGGTGCTGCCGGTGGGGGCGCTCACCGCCGGCCTGGCCGGCGAGCACATCAGCGAGATGGTGAACCTCCACCGCGCCGGCTGCGTCGCCTTCTCCAACAACCGCTACCCCATCACCAACACCCAGGTGCTGCGCCGCGCCATGGAGTACGCGGCCACCTGCGATCTCACCGTCCTCATCCACGCCGAGGACCCCTGGCTGGCCGAGACCGGCTGCGCCCACGACGGCGAGGTGGCCTCCCGGCTGGGGCTGCCGGGGATCCCGGTCTCCGCGGAGACGGTGGAGATCGCCCGCACCCTGGCGCTGGTGGAGCAGACCGGGGTGCGCGCCCACTACTGCAAGGTCTCCAGCGGCGCCGGCGTGGAGCTCCTCCGCCGCGCCCGGGCCGACGGCCTGCCGGTGACCGCCAACGTCTCCATCAACCAGCTCCACCTCACGGAGATGGAGATCGGCGACTTCAACACCCTCTACCACGTCCGCCCGCCCCTGCGGACCCAGCGCGACCGCGATCTGCTGCGCCGGGCGGTGGCCGACGGCACCGTCCAGGCCATCTGCTCCGACCACCAGCCCCACGACGCCGACGCCAAGCTCGCCCCCTTCGGCGAGAGCGCCCCCGGGATCTCCGGGCTGGAGACGCTGCTGGGCCTGACCCTGCGCCTGGTCCGCGACGGCCTGCTGGACCTGCCCACCGCCCTCGCCCGGGTCACCCACGACCCCGCCGAGGCGCTGGGCCTGGCCGGCGGCACCCTGACGCCGGGGGCGGCGGCCGATATCTGCCTCTTCGACCCCGACGCGGACGGGGAGGTGGATCCGGCCGCCTTCGCCAGCCGGGGCCACAACTCCCCCTACGGCGGCTGGTTCCTCCCCGGCCGGGTGGCGCGGACCCTGGTGGACGGCCGCACCGTCCACCGCGCCGAGGGCTAGGGGTGCTCGCCGCCACCGAGGCGGGGCGCACCGACCACCCCGGCGGCTTCACCGAGATCCGGCTGATCACCGAGGCCGCGCCGCGGCCGGGGCAGTACCTCACCATCGAGGACGGCACCGGCCTGCCGGTGATGGCCGCCAGCGGCGGCGAGGTCCGGGTGCTGACCGCCGGTCCGGTCCCCGCGCCCATCACCGCCGTGGCAGTGGCCGGCGAGGCGCTGGCGCCGGCGGCCGGCTGGCTGGCGGTGGCGGACGCCGCCGGCCTCGCCCCCCTGCTCTTCTGCGCCGGGGGCGACCACCCGCCGGCACTGGCCCTCCTGGGCCTGGACGAGCCCCCCTTCACGCCGCGGCCGTCGCGCTTTATCACCCCGGAGCTGCCGGCGCACCTCATCGCCGCCGCGCCGCTGCTCGAGGACCGCGGGATCGCCAGCCGGCTGGCCCTGCCGGACCACCCGGCGGCCTGGGAGGACTCCCTGGCGGAGCTGGCCGCCATCGCCGTGGCCAACCGGCCACGGCCGGTGGTGGTGCTGGGGCGGCCGGCGACCATCGCCGCCGTGGAGGCGGCCGTGGGGGGCCCCGTTACCGGCGCCCCCCAGCCGGGGTAGGCGCCTACTCCGCCCCGTCGTCCACCTCCAGCCCCTCGCCCAGGGTCTCGTCGCCCCCCTCCAGCCGCATGGACAGCCGCAGGTCGTGGGGGGAGTCGGCGTGGGCCAGGGCCATCCGGCCGGAGATGGTCCCCTCGCGGTAGAGCGCCAGCAGGGCATCGTCGAAGGTGTGCATCCCCTCCTGGTTGAGCCGGGCCATGACCCCCTTGAGCTCGTCGAGCTGCCCCCGGCGGATGAGGTCCGCCACCCGGGGGTTGCGCATCAGGGCCTCGGTGGCCGGGACCCGGCCCTCCCCGTCCCGGGTGGGGACCAGCTGCTGAGCGAGGACGGCGTGGAGGTTCATGGCCAGGTCCATGCGCACCTGGCGGTGGCGCTTCTCCGGGAAGAAGTTGAGGATCCGCTCCAGGGCCTGGTCGGCGGTGTTGGCGTGGAGCGTGGCCAGGCAGAGGTGGCCGGTCTCGGCGAAGCCCAGGGCGTAGTCCATGACCTCCGGGGAGCGGATCTCGCCGATGACCACCACGTCCGGGGACTGGCGCAGGGCATTGCGCAGCGCCGTGGGGTAGTCCTCGGTATCCAGCCCCACCTCCCGCTGGGTCACCACGCTGGCGCCGTGGCGGTGGATGTACTCGATGGGGTCCTCCACGGTGAGGATATGGCCGCGACCGTTCTGGTTGCGGTGCTCCACCATGGCCGCCAGGCTCGTGGACTTGCCGGCCCCGGCCCCGCCCACCACCAGGACCAGCCCCCGGCGCAGGCCGCACCAGTCGGCCACCACCGGCGGCAGTCCCAACTCTTCCACGGTGGGCACCCGGGACTCGATGCGCCGGACCACCATCCCGGCCTGCCCGCGCTGGCGGAAGGCGCTCACCCGGAAGCGGCCGATACCGCTGCAGCTGAGCGCGAAGTTGGCCTCCCCCTCAGCCTCGAAGGCCTGGCGTTGCGCCTCGGTCATGGTGGAGCAGACCGTCTCCTCCACCCCCTCGGGGTCCAGCGCCTCCCGGGAGAGGGCGTGGATGGTCCCCTGGACCCGCACGCTCGGCGGCAGGCCGGCGGTGACGAAGAGGTCCGACGCCTGGCGCCGGACCATGAGCTGGAGGACGGGATTGAGATCGCCCAGCCTGCTCACTGGACCGACTCCCGGTGGAAGGCGAAGCGGCGCGCCTCCTCCAGGGAGACCGAGCCGCGGGCGACCAGGTCCTGCAGGGACTGGTCCAGGGTGCTCATGCCGGCGTTGTGGCCGGTCTGCATGGTGGAGTAGAGCTGGGCGACCTTGTCCTCGCGGATGAGGTTGCGCACCGCCGAGGTCCCCACGAGGATCTCGTGGGCCGCCACCCGGCCGCCGCCGCTGGCCTTGAGCAGGACCTGGGCGATGACCCCGCGCAGGGACTCCGCCAGCATGGAGCGGATCATGTCCTTCTCCGCCGCCGGGAAGACATCGATGATGCGGTCCACCGTCTTGGCCGCGGAGCTGGTGTGCAGGGTGCCGAAGACCAGGTGGCCGGTCTCGGCGGCGGTGAGCGCCAGGCGGATGGTCTCCAGGTCGCGCAGCTCCCCCACCAGGATGGTGTCCGGGTCCTCACGCAGCGCCGAGCGCAGAGCGGTGCCGAAATGGTTGGTATCGCGATGGATCTCGCGCTGATTGACCAAACCGCGCCGGGAGGCGTGGACGAATTCGATGGGATCCTCGATAGTGAGGATGTGGCCGGCCTCGTTACGGTTCTTGTGGTCGACCATGGCGGCCAGGGTAGTGGACTTGCCCGAGCCGGTGGGGCCGGTGACCAGGACCAGGCCGGTGCGCAGGGCGGCCAGCTCGCGCAGCACCCCGGGGGCGCCGAGCTGCTCCAGATCCAGGATCGTCCCGGGGATGTGGCGGAAGGAGGCCCCGGCGCCCCGGTTCTGCTGGAAGGCGTTGACGCGGAAGCGGCCCAGGCCCGAGAGCTCCACGGCGAAGTCGAGTTCCAGCTCCTCCTCGTAGGTGCGGCGCTGACGCTCGGACATGATGCCCTGGACCAGCCCCTGAACGGTGCGGTCATCCAGCTCCGGGGTATTCACCCGGCGCAGGTCGCCGTCGATACGCAGAAGCGGCGGCATGCCGGCGGAGAGGTGGAGATCGGAGGCGCCCTGGCGCACGACGAGCGCTAGGAGTTCTTCGAGTTCCATGGCCTGGTTCCTCCCTGAATCGGCCGCGAACGGGGTACGGGCGCCATCCTGGCGCCGGAGGTCGCCACGACTTCCGGGCGACTAGTATGATTACGCTACACCGGGCCGGCGGAGGGAGGCAACGATGGTCGATGTGGGCGCCAACGTGGCTCACGTGCGCCAGCGGATCGAGGCCGCGGCCCGGGCGGCCGGCCGCGATCCGGCGACCATCACCCTGGTGGCGGTGAGCAAGTACCACCCCGCCAGCGCGGTGCGCGCCGCCATCGCCGCCGGCTGCCACGACCTGGGCGAGAGCTACGCCGACGAGGGGGTGGCCAAGCGCGCCGAGGTGGCCGAACCGGCCGCCACCTGGCACTTCATCGGGCCCCTGCAATCGAACAAGACCCGCGCGGTGGCCGAGCACTTCGACTTCATCCACGGCGTGGACCGGCTGAAGATCGCCCGCCGGCTCTCGGAGCAGCGGCCGGCGGAACTCGGACCGCTGCCGGTCTGCCTGCAGGTGAACATCTCCGGCGAGGCGAGCAAGTCCGGCGCCGACCCCGCCGAGGTCCCCGAGCTGGCGGCGGCGGTGGCCGAGCTGCCCGGCCTGGCGCTGCGCGGCCTCATGGCCATCCCGGCCCGGGCCGCCGACGTCGGCGAGCAGCGCCGCCCCTTCGCCGCCCTGCGGGAGCTGCAGGAGGACCTGCAGGCGCGCGGGCTGGCGCTGGACACCCTCTCCATGGGGATGTCCGGCGACCTGGAGGCTGCCATCGCCGAGGGCGCCACCCACGTGCGCGTGGGCACCGATATCTTCGGCCCCCGGGAATGAACCGGGGCGACCCGAACCGCAACCAGGAGGAGACGGCATGCAGGACCTGACCATCGGCTTCATCGGCGGCGGCAACATGGCGCACAGCCTCGTCGGCGGCCTCATCGCCGACGGCATCGCCGCCGAGAACATCATGGTGGCCGATCCCGACGAGGGCCACTGCCGGGCGCTCACCGCCGAGTTCGGCGTGGCCACCCGCCACGACAACACCATCGTGGCCGCGGCCGCGGACGTGGTCGTCCTGGCGGTGAAGCCCCAGGTCCTCCACGAGGTCACCACCGGCCTGGCGGAGCTGGCCGGCCCCGGCGACCGGCTCTTCCTCTCCGTGGCCGCCGGCGTCCGCACCGCCGACATCGAGCGCTGGCTGGGTGCGGGCACGCCGCTGGTCCGGGCCATGCCCAACACCCCGGCCCTGGTTCAGAGCGGCGCCACCGGCCTGTTCGGCAACGCCCACACCACCGAGCAGCAGCGCGAGGCGGCCGAGGCCATCCTGCGAGCAGTGGGGCTGACCCTCTGGGTGGACGAGGAGGCGAAGCTGGACGCCATCACCGCCATCTCCGGCAGCGGCCCCGCCTACTTCTTCGCCTTCATGGAGGCCCTGGAGGACGCCGGCGAGCGGCTGGGGCTGAACCGGGAGCAGGCGCGACTGCTGGCGGTGCAGACCGCCTTCGGCGCCGCCAAGATGGCCCTGGAGAGCCCGGACGACCCGGGGACGCTGCGCGAGCGGGTGACCTCGCCGGGCGGCACCACCGAGCGCGCCCTGGAGGTCCTGGAGGCCGGGGGCATGCGCGATCTCGTCAATGACGCCACCGCCGCCGCCCGGGAGCGGGCCGGCGAACTGGCCGACCTGCTGGGGGAAAACTGACACCATGGCCGAGCCGTATACCAACAACGCCGCCGCCTTCCTGATCCAGACCCTGTTCGGGCTCTACCTGATGGCGCTCTTCCTGCGCACCGTCCTCCAGGCGGTGCGCGCCGACCCGCGCAACCCGGTCACCCACTTCCTCATCCGGGCCACCGACCCGGTCCTGCGCCCCCTGCGCACCCTGCTGCCGGAGGTGGGCCGGGTCAGCCTGGCGGCCATCGTCGCCATGCTGGTCATCCAGGCCCTGGAGATCGGGCTGCTGAGCCTCACCGGGGGCGGCGCCTGGACCCCCGAGGGGCTGGTGGTCCTGGCCATCGGCCAGCTCCTCGCCCTGGCCATCCAGGTCTGGACCATCGCCATCATCGTCGCGGCGGTCCTGAGCTGGATCGCCGCCGGCGGCGGCATGGGCTACAACCCGGTCTTCGCCCTGCTGGACGAGCTCACCGCCCCGCTGCTGCGCCCGGCCCGGGCCATCCTGCCCGACATGGGCGGGCTGGACCTCTCGCCCCTGGTGGTCATCATCGTCCTGCAGCTGTTCAACATCCTGATGGTGGCACCGGTCCGCGATCTCGGCCTGGTGCTCATGCGAGGCTGAGCCGTGGCCGCCGCCCAGTGGGACGGCGACGACCTGGTGCTCACGCTCCGGGTCCAGCCGCGGGCCAAGAATGACGCCATCGTCGGCCCCCACGGCGACGCCATCCGGGTCCGGATCACGGCACCGCCGGTGGAGGGCAAGGCCAACGACCACCTGGTCCGCTTCCTGGCGAAACGCCTCGGCGTCCACCGCCGGGATGTCACGCTGATCAGCGGCGAGAGCGGCCGGGACAAGCGGGTCCGCATCGCCGGCGCCCGGCCCGATGCCGAGCTCGCCGAGCTGCTGGGGCTG
>JBNJED010000058.1:0-9039 GCA_051745535.1 Pseudomonadota bacterium
GCCCTGCGGACCGAACTGGATGAGGCCGGGATCGCGATGGAGATCACCAAGGAACGAGACGAGCGGGTGCGGCTCCAGCTCGAGGAGGCAACATGAACCTCACCGCGATCCGGGAGGCCGCCGACGCGTTCTGGGCGGCACGGGAGCCCCGGGAGCGCTGGCTCCTCGGTGTGGGGGGCGGTCTGCTGCTCCTGACGTTGATCTATCTCGGGCTCTGGCGGCCAATGGCGGACTCCCGGGCGGAGCTGGAAGCCGAGGTGGCGTCGCGCCAGGATCTGGTGGCCTGGCTGCGCAGCTCGGCGGCGGAGGCCCGCGCGCTGCGTGAGGCCCGCGGCGGTGCGGTCCCCTCCGGGCCGCTCAACGACCGAGTGGAATCCGCCGCGGAGGAGGCCGGTCTGAGGGACGCGTTGTCCCGATTGAGTGCCGAAGGAGACGGACGGATCCGGGCCGAGCTCGACGACGCGACCTTCCGTCGCACCATGATCTGGCTCCAGGGCCTGGAGCGCCGCCAGTCCATCCGTCCGGTCCGGGTCCGCCTGGAGCGCGCCGATGAACCGGGTCGCGTGGATGGCCGCCTCATCCTGGAGGAGCGCTGAGATGGCGGAAAGTACTCGGCGCCACGGCAAATGGAAGCTGGCCGGGCTCATCCTGCTGGGAATCGGCGCCTTCCTCGCCTTCCTGGCGGCGCGGGCGCCGGCCGATCGGATCTATGCCCTGGTCGAGCCCCGGCTGCCGGAGGGGGTGGCCCTCTACGGGGTCCGGGGCAGCCTCTGGGAAGGGCGAGCCACGGCTCTGGATGCCGCCGGCGTGCGGCTACACGGCCTCACCTGGGAGGTGCATGCCGCGGACCTGCTGGCCGGCCGGCTCAGGCTGGGGCTGGTCGTGGATGACCAACACCTGGAGCTGGATGGCACCGTGGAGCGGGAATTCGACGGGACCCTGCGAGTGGCCGTTGCCCGGGGAAGGGCGGCCATCCCGCCCCTTCAGGGGCAGACTCGCTGGCGTCACCCCCGCGCCGAGGGCGAGGTCTTCATCCGGTCGTTGGAGGCGACCCTGGCCGATGGCGGTCTGCAGCAGGCCGATGGTCGGATTACCTGGCGGGATGCCGCCGTCACGGTCGCCCAGCGTGCCGAGCTGGGTGATCTGGAGCTGACCCTGAAGACGCCGGAGGGGGGCGGCACCGAGGGCAAGGTGGTGGACCTGGGCGAGGGCCCCCTGGAGGCGGACGGCACCGTGAGCCTCTCCCCGGCGGGGCGCTGGCAGGTGGACGCCGTGGTCGAGGCGACCGAGCCCGAGAGCGTCCTGGGCCGCAGCCTGGCCATGATGGCCGAGGAGGGGGACGACGGCGGCTACCGTCTGCGCTACAGCGGGCGGATCACCCTGCCGTCCTTCTAGAGGTGAGAGAGGGGACTATCGGTAGTGGAAGCGGCAGGAGAGAACCCGCAGGATATCTTCGCCGACCTCGTATACCAGGCGGTGTTCAAGGTTGATACGTCGGGACCAGCAGCCGGATAGCTCGAATTTCAGGGCCTCGGGGCGGCCTCGTCCCTGAAAGGGATCACGGGCTGCTTCCTCGATCAGGTCCAGGATCTTGGTCGCAGTACGGCGGTCCTTCTGGAGCCACCACTGCAGGTCTTCCAGTGCAGCCGGGTCCAGGAGGACCTGCCTCATTGGGTCAGCTTTTCTCGAGCTTCTTCCAGCGAGAGCGCATCATCCTCGCCCCGAGCACGAGCCTGGAGCAGGCGTTCTGCATTCGCCGGATTCCCGAGCAGGTAGAGAGTCTCCTGCAGGCCATTGAAGTCTTCCTCGGCCATGATGACCGCGGCGCTTCCGCCCCGGCGTTCGATTCGCACCGGGGCATGGTCGGTTTCGACTCTGTCGAGGAGTTCCTTCAGGCGGTTGCGCGCCTCGGTATAGCTAATGGTATCCATGGCTTCTTGTCTCAGTGACAGGTTTCCTGTCAGGTTAGGGCGCAGGCAACTCGACGTCAATCTGGAGCCCTTGAAGGCGCGTTGGGCGTTGCCGTGATTCGAGCGCCGGTCAGCGGGGCCGCAGGGCGCGCCAGAAGACCCAGGCCTTGTCCCGGGCCCGCAGCCGCGGGCGGCTGAAGAGGTCGTCCTTCTGGTCGTGGAGGCGATTCAGGGTCCGTACGCCGCCGTAGAGGATGAGCCGCGCCTCGAAGCCGGCCCGGCCGGGGAGGCGCTTGCCCAGCTGGGCCCCGCCCCGGAGCAGTCGCCGGGCGCGCTCGATCTGCTCGCGCAGCAGGCCGCGCATGGCCGGGTCGCTTACACCATCGCGCAGGTGGCGCTCGGTGACGCCGTGGCGCTCCATGTCCGCCGCCGGCAGGTAGATCCGGTCGCTCTCGTCGATGTCCTGGCGGATGTCCTGGAGGAAGTTGATGAGCTGCAGGCCGCTGCACAGGGCGTCCGAGTGGGCGATGGTCCGCTCGTCCTCCACCCCGTAGAGGGCGAGCAGGAGCCGCCCCACCGGGTTGGCCGAGCGCCGGCAGTAGTCCATGACCTCGCCGAAGTCGGCGTAGCGGCTCTTGGTCACATCCTGGCGGAAGGCCGATAGCAGGTCGCGGAAGGGCTGGACCGGGAGGCCGTAGCGCGGGATGGCATCGGCCAGGGCCACCTGGACCGGGTCCGCCGGGTCCGGGGTGCCGGCCACCGCCGCCTCCAGCCGCCGCTCCCGCTCGTCCAGCGCGGCCAGCCGTTCCTCGGCGGCCATCTCTCCCTCGTCGGCCAGGTCGTCGGCCTCCCGGGCGAAGGCGTAGATGGCCGCCACAGGGTCGCGCAGCCGCCGCGGCAGGGCGAGGCTGGCCACCGGGAAGTTCTCGTAGTGCCGCCGCGCCCGGCGGCGGCATTCGCGGTAGGCGGTGCGTGGCTCCAAGGCGGTTCCTCCGTTGTGGGCGCCCATTGTACCAGTCGCCGCCTCGGTGTCCGGACCGCCTTCGCGGGGCGGGTCAGCCGGACCGGCGCCGCCGGGGTCGTTCGCCGAAGACCAGGGGCATCACGTCCTGGTAGCGCTCGGCGAAGTGGACGGTGATCCCGGCGCGGACGTGCTCGGGAAGTTCGTCGAAGTCCCGTCGGTTGCCCTCGGGGAGGATGATCTCGGTGATCTTGGCCCGCTTGGCGGCGATGATCTTCTCCCGGATCCCGCCCACCGGGTAGACGTGGCCGGAGAGGGTGAGCTCGCCGGTCATGGCCAGGGGCCGGATCGGCGCCTGGTTGCGGGCGAGGGAGAGCAGGGCGGTGGCCATGGTCACCCCGGCGCTGGGGCCGTCCTTGGGCGTCGCCCCCTCCGGCACGTGCAGATGGATGAAGGACTCGTCGAAGAAGCTCGGGTCCCCCCGGTACTCGTCCAGGTGGGACGAGATGTAGCTGTGGGCGATGCTCGCCGACTCCTGCATGACGTCGCCGAGCTGGCCGGTGAGCTTGAAGCCGCGCTGCTGGGTGTGGACCCGGGTCGCCTCCACCGAGAGGGTGGTACCGCCCATGGCGGTCCAGGCCAGGCCGGTGACCACGCCGATCCCCTCCAGCGGTCGCTCCCGCTGGAAGGGCGGCTTTCCCAGGTAGGCCTCCACCTGCTTCTGGTTCAGGCGGATGGGCGCCTCGCTCCCCTCGAGCAGATCCACGGCGGCCTTGCGCACCAGCCGGCCGAGCTGCTTCTCCAGGTTGCGGACCCCCGCCTCCCGGGCGTAGCCGTCGATGACGTGGCGCAGGGCCGCGTCGGTGAGGGGGATCTGGCCGCGCTTGAGGCCGGCCCGCTCCACCTGGCGCGGCCAGAGGTGGTGCTTGGCGATGGCGACCTTCTCCTCGGTGATGTAGCCGGCCAGGTGGATGACCTCCATGCGGTCGAGCAGGGCCGAGGGGATGGTGTCCAGCTGGTTGGCGGTGCAGACGAACAGGCTGCGGGAGAGGTCGAAGCGCACGTCCAGGTAGTGGTCCAGGAAGTCGCGGTTCTGCTCCGGATCCAGGACCTCCAGCAGGGCGGAGGCGGGATCGCCCTGGAAGGACATGCCGATCTTGTCCACCTCGTCGAGCATGATCACCGGGTTGGCGGTGCCCACGTCCTTCACCGCCTGGATGAACTTGCCGGGCATGGCGCCCACGTAAGTACGCCGATGCCCCTTGATCTCGGCCTCGTCGCGCATGCCCCCCACGGAGAAGCGGTAGAACTCCCGGCCCACCGCCTCGGCCACGGAGCGGCCGATGGAGGTCTTGCCCACCCCGGGTGGGCCCACCAGCAGCAGGATGGAGCCGCCGATGTCGCCGCGGGTGGTGCCTACGGCCAGGAACTCGATGATCCGGCGCTTCACGTCCTCCAGGCCGTCGTGGTCGCGGTCGAGGATCCTGCGGGCCCGGGGGATGTCCAGCTGGTCCTCGGAATAGACACCCCACGGCAGGCTGGTGATCCAGTCCAGGTAGTTGCGGGTCACCGAGTACTCCGGCGAGCCCGACTCCAGGACCTGCATCTTCTGGATCTCCTCGTCGATGCGGGTCTGTGCCTCCTCGGGGACGGTCAGCCCCTCCAGCCGGGACTGGAAGCGCTCGATGTCGGCGGTCCGATCGTCCTTGGCGATCCCCAGCTCCTTCTGGATCTCCTTGAGCTGCTCCTTGAGGAAGAACTGGCGCTGCTGCTCCGACATGCGCTCCTCCACCTGCTGGTGGATCTGCGCCTGGAGCTGGGCCACCTCCACCTCCTTCTTCACCAGGAGCAGGACCTTCTCCATGCGCTTGCGCAGGTCCACGGTGGCCAGGATGTCCTGGAGGGACTCCCGGTCGGCGGTGGTGAGTGCCGCGGCGAAGTCGGCCAGGGGGGAGGGCTCATTGGGGCTGAAGCGGTTGAGGAAGAACTTCAGCTCCTCGTTGTAGAGCGGATTCAGCGGCATCAGCTCCTTGAGGGAGTTGATGATGGCCACCGCGTACGCCTTGATCTCGTCGGCCTGGTCGACCGCCGGGGTATCGGTGGGGTAGCTGACTTCCACCTCGTAGGGCGGCTCCCGCGTGATCCAGCGCTCGATCTGGAAGCGGCGGACCCCTTCGGCGATGAACTGGATCTTGTCCTGGTCCCGGGAGGGGTGGTGGATCCGGGCCACCGTGCCGGTGTCGAAGAAGTCCTCCGGGCCGGCCGCGGTGGAGTCCTCGGCATCCACCATGAGCAGCCCCACCAGATGGTGGGGGGACTGACCCACCCGGTGGACCGTCTCCAGCCACGGCCCCTCGTCCATGACCACCGGCATGGTCTGGGCGGGGAAGAAGGGGCGGTCGGTGACCGGCAGCAGCAGCATGCGGGTGGGCAGCATGCGCGAGGCGACCTCCAGGCCGCCGGGGCTGCCCTCGTCGATGGCCTCCTCGTCCAGCGGTTCGCCCTCGGGCTCCGGGTGTTCGGTTTCGGCCATGCTCTCTCCTAGCGGATGGAAACGGGTGTAGGATCCATGGGGACGACAACCGCCGCCTGCAAGGTCACCGCGCCATGGACGAGAGCTCCGGACCCGCCGACGCCCGCCCCATGCTGGGCCCCGATGACGTGGAGATCCTCGATCGCGAGATCACCCACGACGGCTTCTTCCGGCTGACACGGTACCATCTTCGCCACCGCCTCTTCGCCGGCGGCTGGACGGAGACGCTCTCGCGCGAGCGCTTCGAGCGCGGCCACGCCGTGGTCCTCATCCCCTGGGACCCGGTACTCGACCGCGTGGTCCTCATCGAGCAGTTCCGGGTGGGGGCGCTGGAGGATCCCTCCGGCCCGTGGCTGCTGGAGTTCGTCGCCGGCATGGTCGAGGCGGGGGAGGCGCCGGAGGAGGTCGCCCGCCGGGAGGCGATGGAAGAGGCGGGCCTCGCGGTGGGGCGCGTGGCCTTCGTGCGGGACTACTACGTCAGCCCCGGCGGCAACTCCGAGACCATCCACGTCTACTGCGGCGAGGTGGACAGCCGCGGCGCCGGCGGCATCCACGGGCTGGATGCCGAGGACGAGGACATCCGGGTCTTCAGCTGCTCCTTCAACGAGGCCTGGGACCTGCTGGACGCCGGCCGCATCGACTCCGCCGCCCCCATCATCGGCCTCCAGTGGCTGGCCCTCAATCGGGAGCGGCTGAAGCGAGAATGGGCCGGGTAGCTCCTATCTCGGGGCCGCCCCCTGTTGAAGATTCTGAATAGGCGGACCACGCTGTACATGATTGCTGGAGGGGAGCCATGAAACCGCATCCGCGCATCGAGACCAATCCGGAGGTCATGTTCGGCAAGCCCGTCATCAAGGGAACCCGCATCACGGTAGAGCAGGTTCTCCGCGAGCTGGGGGACGGGCTGGAGATGCACGAACTCCTGGAGAATCATCCTCGGTTGAGCCTGGAAGATATCCGGGCGGCCGAGCAATTTGCCGCCGACTACCTGGCGGATGACGAAGTGCTGGTGGGCTGATCGAGCCCGGACCGCAAGGGATGTTCCGCCTGCTGGCCGATGAGAATATCCACGCCCCCTTGGTTAGCGCATGGCGGGATGAAGGCGTCGATGTCCGTTACATTGCCGAGAGCAGTAGCGGGATCACTGATGGAGAGGTGCTTCAGCTCGCCATTGATGAGCATCGCGTCCTGGTGACCGAAGACAAGGATTTCGGCGACCTGGTTTTTCGTTTGCAACGAGGCGTGCCGGGCGTGGTCTTGATTCGGTTGTCGGGCTCAAGCTGGCAGGAGCGTCACCGCCGCTTCCACGATCTGCGCCAATGGACGAGTGACAAGCTTGTGGGGAGGTACATCGTTCTGGCTGCGGATCGCATCCGTAGTCGCCCCATGCCTTGAGCGACAGTGCCGAGGCCACGGCCCGTGCTTCTGGCTCATCAGCCAGAGGGTGGTGGAAGCTCGAACCCCTCGACCCCGCACTTGAGCCCGGCGACCCGGTTGCCCGAGCGGGCGGCGGCGTGGATGTCGCCGCCCCCGGCCAGGGCGTGGAGGGCGCCGGCGTTGAAGGCATCTCCCGCCCCGATGGTGTCCACCACCGCTTCCGGCGGGGCCGCCGGGTGGTGGTGCGGGGCCTCCTCCGGACCGGCGGCGAGGGCGCCCTCGCCTCCCCAGGTCACCGTTCGGGCCCGGTGGGGCAGGGTGGCCGCCAGGAAGGCCGCCGGGTCGGTATAACCGGCGGCCTCCGCCCAGGGGCGGCTGAAGAAGACCACGTCCCCCCGTTCCAGCACCGCCTCCAGCCCCGGCCGCGGCTTCTCCGCCTCGATGGAGACGGGTAGATCCGGCCGCTGCTGCCGCGCATGGGCGACCATGGCGGCGAGTTCGTCGACGTTGCGCCCCTCGAAGTGGAGCCAGTCCAGGTCGGCGAGTTCCAGTCCCGCGAAGTGGGCGGCGTCCAGCTCCGGCAGGTCGCGATGGTGGACGATGGTCCGCGAGCCGGTGGCGCGGCTGGCGGTGATGTAGGAAGTGGGGACGCGGCCGCCGGGCACGGTCCGGGCGCCGGCGAAGTCCACACCGGCGGCCCGGAAGCTGGCGCGGATCCGGTCGCTGTCGGCGTCGTCGCCCAGGGTGCCGGCCCAGCGAGTGGCGTGACCCAGCCGCGCCAGGACCTCGGCGGTATTCGCCGCGTTGCCGCCGCGGGCGATGCGCTGGCCCGTGGCGCGGACCTCCTCGTCCTCGGCGGGGTAGGCCTCCACGGTGTTGATGATGTCCAGGGCGGCGATGCCCACGGTGAGGATGGTCGCCATGCTCGCTCCTTGCCGGTTCAGCCGAGGTCGTGGCGGGCCAGGGCCCAGGCCACGTGCTCGCGGACCAGGGGCTCGGGGTCGTCGGCCCGGGCGTGCAGGGCCGCCACGACCTCGCCGGTGGTGGGCGCATTGCCCAGGGCCACGGCGAGGTTGCGCAGCCAGCGCGCGTGGCCGATGCGCCGGATGGCGCTGCCCTCGGTGCGCGCCAGGAAGGTCGCCTCGTCCCAGGCGAACAGCTCCACCAGCCGCGGGGCGTCAAGCCCCTGGCGGGGGTGGAAGTCGGTCTCGGCGGTGGCATTCGCCTCGCGGTTGAAGGGGCAGACCAGCTGGCAGTCGTCGCAGCCGTAGATCCGGTTGCCCATCAGCGGTCGCAGTTCTTTCGGGATAGGGCCGGGGTGTTCGATGGTCAGGTAGCTGATGCACAGCCGGGCATCCAGCTCCCCCTCGGCGGTGATGGCGCCGGTGGGGCAGGCGTCGATACAGGCGCGGCAGCTGCCGCAGTGGGCGGTGGCCGGCTCGTCCACGGGCAGGGGCAGATCGGTGTAGATCTCCCCCAGGAAGAACCAGGATCCCCCCTCCCGGGAGAGCAGGTTGGTGTGCTTGCCGATCCAGCCCAGCCCCGCCTTCTCCGCCAGGGGTTTCTCCAGCACCGGCGCGGAATCGGTGAAGACGCGATAGCCCAGGGGGCCGGCCTCCGCCTCCAGCCAGCGCGCCAGGTGCTGCAGCCGCCGGCGCATGAGGCGATGGTAGTCCCGGCCCAGGGCGTAGCGGGATACGTAGCCCAGCTCGCCGTCGGCCAGGACCGACCAGGGCTCCGCCGCCGGCTCGGGGAGGTAGTCCATGCGGGCGCTGACCACCCGCACCGTCCCCGGCTCCAGCTCCGCCGGGCGGGAACGCAGCGTCCCGTGGCGGGCCATCCACTCCATCTCGCCGTGGCGGCCGTCGGCCAGCCAGTCGAAGAGGTAGCGCTCCGCGGCGGCGAGGTCGGTATCGGTGATGCCCACGGCGGTGAAGCCCAGCTCCCGGCCGCGGGCGCGCAGGCGGTCCACCAGGGCGTCGGGGTCCGCGTTGGTCGCGTCGGGATGATTCTGTCGGGCCGCCATGGGGCCTATCATACAGGGGTGATGTCGAAGGACGGGAGCACCGTCAACTACCCCGCCCTGAAGGGCGGAGCTTGTGAAAGCAGGCTGGGTTGACCAGGGAGAGCGGTAACCAATCCGCTCCGTTTGCAACAGGTCGTTGAGACCCACCCCGGAATGCTTCCTCAGTTCCGGGCACTGGAAGGCCGGGATCATGCTGGCGAAAGGTAAAACGCCGAAGGTTCCGGCCGCCGCG
>JBNJED010000059.1:0-8923 GCA_051745535.1 Pseudomonadota bacterium
CCGCAATGGCCACCACCAGCAACGCCTCGGCCAGCGTCTCCGCCAGTCTTCCCAGGCGGGCCGGTCCCAGCGCGGCGATGACATTCGTCGGATGCATGGCGCTCCTTGGTCGAGCCGTGAGGCCGGGCCCACTCTATGACAGCGGGATGACCATTCGGTGACAGCCTGTTATCCCGTATCCCTGATATGATACGCACACGCAACGCACAAGCCTATGCCTCCACCCGGGTTGAGGGATCCATGACCCCCGACGAATACTGCCAGGAGAAAACCGCCGCCAGCGGCTCCTCCTTCTACTACAGCTTCCTCTTCCTCGACGACGACCGGCGTCGGGCCATTACCGCCCTCTACGCCTTCTGCCGCGAGGTGGATGACGTCGTGGACGAGTGCAGCGAGCCCAGCGTGGCCCGGATCAAGCTGGAGTGGTGGCGCCAGGAGGTGGAGCGACTCTTCGACGGCCAGCCGCAGCACCCGGTGGCCCAGGCCCTGGCCCCCTGGCTGGAGCGTTTCGACCTGCCCCGGGAGCATTTCCAGGAGATCATCGACGGCATGGAGATGGACCTGGACATCCACGACTACCCGGATTTCCGGACCCTCTCCCTCTACTGCTACCGGGTGGCCGCCGTGGTAGGCCTCATGGCCGCCGAGATCTTCGGCTACCAGAATCGCCAGACCCGGCAGTACGCCAATGACCTCGGCATGGCCTTCCAGCTCACCAACATCCTCCGGGACGTGCACGAGGATGCCCAGCGCGGCCGGATCTACCTCCCCGCCGAGGACCGCGAGGCCTATGGTGTCAGCCGCGAGGACCTGCTCATGGCCCGGGAGACGGATGCCATGCGTGCCCTGTTCGCCTTCGAGGCCGACCGGGCCCGGGACTATTACCGCCGTGCCCTGGAGGGGCTGCCCGAGGAGGACCGCTACGCCCAGCGCAGCGGCGTGATCATGGCGGCCATCTACCAGCGCCTGCTCCAGCGCATGGCCAGCGACGGCTACCGGGTCATGACCCGGCGCTACCGGCTGCCGCCGTGGACCAAGCTCTGGGTGGCCTGGCGCACCGCCCGGCGGGAGGCGAAGCGGGCGCGCAAGGCCGGGAAGTGATGACGCCGATCATCGTCGGGGCCGGCTGGGCCGGCCTGGCCACCGGCGTGGAGCTGGCCGCCGCCGGCCGCGCCCCTGTGGTCCTGGAGGCGGCCCCCCGCCCCGGCGGCCGGGCGCGGAGCCTGGCCGAGGGGCGCGACAACGGTCAGCACCTGCTCATCGGCGCCTACACCGGGGTGGAACGACTCCTCAACCGGATCGGCGTGGACATCGACACCGCCTTCCACCGCGAACCCCTCGCGCTCCATGTGGCCGACGGCGACGAGGCCCTGGCGCTCACCGGGAGCCGGCTTCCGGGCCCCCTCCACGCCGTGGGCGCCCTGGCCCACGCCCGCGGCCTGGGCCCGGGCGGCCGCCGCCGGGCGCTGGCCTTCGCCGCGGCCATGGCGGTGCGCGGCTTTCGCCTGCGCCGGGACCGGACCGTGGCCGAACTCCTCGCCCGCCACCGCCAGGGGGCCACCGCCCTGCGCCGGCTCTGGACGCCGCTGTGCCTGGCCACCCTCAACGCCCGCCCCGAGCACGCCTCGGCCCGACTCTTCCTGCGGGTCCTCGCCGACGCCTTCGGCGGCGACCGCCGGAACGCCGAGCTCTGGTTCCCGCGAAGCGGCCTGGGCGCCCTCCTCCCGGAGCCGGCGGCCACCTTCATCCGCGACCGGGGCGGCGAGGTCCGCACCGGCCAGCGCGTGCGCACGCTGACCACCGACGGGGGGGCGGTCACCGGCGTCGCGACCCGGCATGAACGGTGGAGCGGCCCGGTCATCCTGGCCACCGCCCCCTGGCACGCCGCCGGACTGCTGGAACCGATCCCCGGTGGGAGCGAGCTGGCCGACCGACTGCGCGGCCTCGGCCACGGCGCCATCACCACCGTCTACCTGCGCTACCCGCGCCACGTCCACCTGGACCCACCGCTGTGGGCCACAGCCACCCCGCCCTCCCCCTGGATCGTGGACCGGCGCACCGCCGGCGAGCCGGGGTGGCTGGCCGTGGTCACCAGCGCCGACGACCCCGGGCGGGACCGGGCCACCTGTGCGCGGGAGGCCGCCGCTACCCTGGCCGCCCTGCGCCCGGACTGGCCGCCGGCGCTGGAGAGCCGGGTGATCCGCGAACGCCGCGCCACCTTCCACCCCGCACCGGGTGTGGACGACCGCCGCCCCGCCGTGGACGCCGGGCCCCCGGGCCTGTGGCTGGCCGGCGACTACACCGCCACCGGCCTGCCCGCCACCCTCGAAGGGGCGGTTCGCAGTGGCGTAGAATGCGCGCAAGACCTGCTGGCCACCCCGGCCTAACCCGCTTTTCAGGAGGAACCCCCGACATGCTCGACTATCAGGCCGCCCCCGACCTCTTCCGGGACCGCGTCATCCTGGTCACCGGCGCCGGTGACGGCATCGGCGCCGCCGCGGCGGAGGCCCTGGCCGCCCACGGCGCCACCGTGGTCCTGCTGGGCCGGACCATCCGCAAGCTGGAGGAGGTCTACGATCGGATCGAGCAGGCGGGCGGACCGCAGCCGGCCATATTCCCCATGAACCTGGAGGGGGCCGCACCCAAGGATTATGACGAACTCTCGGTCAAGCTCGACGAGGCCTTCGGCCGGCTGGACGGAGTCCTGCACAACGCGGCCAACCTCGGTTCGCTGACGCCGCTGCACCTCTACAGCCTGGAGATGTGGCCCAAGGTGATGCAGGTGAACCTCAACGCCCCCTACCTGCTCACCCGCGCCTGCCTGCCCCTGCTCCAGGCCAGCGAGGACCCCTCGGTGGTCTTCACCACCGCCGACGTGGGCCGGCAGGGCAAGGCCTACTGGGGCGCCTTCGCCGTGAGCATGGCCGGCACTGAGCGGCTCATGGAGGTCTTCGCCGAGGAGCTGGAGGGCGAGGGGATCCGCTGCAACAGCCTCGACCCGGGCCCGGTGAACACCGGCCTGCGCCAGCGCGCCTTCCCGGGCGAGGACCCCACCGAACTCCTGCAGCCGGCAGACATCACCCCCGCCCACCTCTACCTCCTGGGCCCCGACAGCCGCGGCCAGACCGGCCAGGCCTTCAGCGCCCAGGGCAATGCTTAGAGTAGCGCTCCCGGGATAGAGATAGCGCGAAAGGTTCACCATCGGGGGGATGCCGTGCATCCGCCCGGGCGAACTCACGTCACTTCAACAAGGCCCTCACCCGACTCCAGCGCTGACAGGATCCGGGGCAAGAGGGGCTCGAACCAGCGCAACAGCTCCTTCTTGCGCGTATTTCCCACTCTCAGCCACACGACCCGCGGCATGGGATCATCCGCCGCGTTCCGCCAGACGGCAAAATCCTCATCCTTGGTGAGTATGACGGCCCCATCCTCCCGGGCGTACCGGCATATTGCCGAGTCCGGGCCATCAAGGATGCCCGACATCGGCGACACGGGTGGCTTCGTGGCCGCTGGACTCCAGCCAGCGAGCCAGTACTGGCGGTAGCGGGGCATCCACGACAAACCGCATGCCCGGGCCGTCACTCTGCCTGGCGGCAAACTCCAGGGCGGCCGTGATATCGGCCGCCTCCAGGTACGGGTAGTCCTCCAGGATCTCTTCCCGCGTGGCGCCGGCCGCCAGCAGCTCCAGGATGTCTCGCACGCGGACCCTCATCCCCCGGACACAGGGACGTCCTCCGCACTGTTCCGGATCCATCGTAATACGGTGCATTTCGCTCACAATCCCGCTCCCGAAAGCCTCTCGGGCAGTCTAGCCGATTCCCGTTGGTTTCCCCCAGTCTTTCCTCATTCAGGAACCGCCATCCGCTGCAGCCGCACCGGCTGACGGCGGGAGCCCCAGTGGCCCGGCTCGGCCTCGAAGACGCCGGGGATGGCGGTGCCGCACTGCTTGCAGTGGCCGTGCTCGTCCAGATTCCAGGCGGTGATGGTGTAGCCGTGGCGGCCGATGAGCGCCGCCCCGCAGCCGGGGCACCAGGTGGTCCCGCCCTCGTCATCGATGACATTTCCGATGTAGACGTACTGCAGCCCCGCATCGCGGGCCAGCTGCCGGGCGTGGCGCAGGGTCTCCGGCGGCGTGGGCGGGACATCGCTCATCTTCCAGTCGGGGTGGAAGGCCGTGAGGTGCAGGGGCACCTCCGGCCCCAGCTCGTCCCGGATCCACTCCGACATGGCCGTGATCTCCTCGTCGCTGTCGTTGTGGCCGGGGATGACCAGGGTCGTGATCTCCAGCCAGACGTCGGTCTCGTGGTGGAGGTAGCGCAGGGTATCCAGCACCGGCTCCAGGTGGCCGCCGGTGAGCTTGCGGTAGAAGCCCTCGGAGAAGGACTTCAGGTCCACGTTGGCCGCGTCCATGTAGCGATAGAACTCCGCCCGCGGCTCGGGCGAGACGTAGCCCGAGGTCACCGCCACCGACTTGATGCCCCGCTCGGCGCAGGCGGCGGCGATGTCGATGGCGTACTCGTGGAAGATGATGGGATCGTTGTAGGTGTAGGCGATGCTACGGCAGCCGTAGGCCTCCGCCGTGCGCGCCACCGTCTCCGGATCGGCGCGGTCGGCCAGGGTGTCGATCTCCCGGGACTTGCTGATGTCCCAGTTCTGGCAGTACTTGCAGGCCAGGTTGCAGCCGGCGGTGCCGAAGGAGAGCACCGACGTCCCCGGCAGGAAGTGGTTGAGCGGCTTCTTCTCGATGGGGTCGATGCAGAAGCCGCTGGAGCGGCCGTAGGTGGTCAGCACCACCTCGCCGCCCTGATTGGCGCGCACGAAGCACAGCCCTCGCTGGCCCTCGTGCAGCTTGCAGAAGCGAGGGCAGAGATCGCACTGCACCCGGCCGTCATCCAGGGTATGCCAGTACTGGGTCGGTACGGTCTCCTCGCCTTCCAGTCCCACGTCGGTCATGGTCCACCTCTCGAATTTCGGGGAACGCCCCTTGGCCGGGCCGGTCGGCGATCCCATATTTGCGGTATCGCGATCGATTCCGTTCGGTCGCCGTTACCGAACATATGGAGGATCAACCCATGGCGCACAAGGGTACGGAACCGCGGATCCGGCAACCGGCGGTCGCCGGCATGTTCTACCCGGCCGAGGCCGACGCCCTCCGGTCGATGGTCCGGGAATACCTGGCCGAGGCCCCCGCGCCGGAAGGCGAGCCACCCAAGGCGATCATCGCCCCCCACGCCGGCCTCCCCTACTCCGGGCCGGTGGCCGCCACCGCCTACCGCACGGTGGCGCCCCTCAAGGGGACCGTGCGCCGGGTGGTCCTGCTGGGGCCGTCCCACCGCGTCCCCTTCCGCGGCCTGGCCGCACCGGATGCCGAACAATTGCGCACCCCGCTGGGCGACATCCCGGTGGATGCCGAGGCCCTGGCCGAGATCGCCGACCTCCCCGAGGTCGGCATGCTCGACGCCGCCCACGCCGCCGAACACAGCCTGGAGGTCCAGCTGCCCTTCCTGCAGGAGGTCCTGGGGGACTTCCGGATCGTGCCGCTGGTGGTGGGTGACGCCGATCCCGAGACGGTGGCGGCCGTGCTGGAGCGGCTGTGGGGCGGGCCGGAGACGCTCATCGTCATCAGCTCCGACCTCTCCCACTTCCACGACTACGCCACCGCCAACCGCCTCGACGAGGCCACGGCGCAGGCCATCGCCACCCTCCACCCGGAGCGGGTGGACCACGAGGGCGCCTGCGGCTTCCACCCGGTGCGCGGCCTGCTCACCAGCGCCCGCCACCACGGCCTCACCGGCGAGGTCCTGGACCGGCGCAACTCCGGCGACACCGCCGGTCCCCGGGATCAGGTGGTGGGCTACGGCGCCTTCGCCTTCCACGAACCGGAGGCCGCGCATGGCTGAAGAGACCGTCGATGCCACCACCGGCCAGGCCCTGCTGAAGCTGGCCGCCCGAACGCTGGCCGCCGCAACCGCTGACGAGACGCTCCCGGCCGCCCCCACCGAGCCGCCGGCGCTGACCGAGCCCGGGGCCGCCTTCGTCACCCTCCAGCACGACGGGGACCTGCGCGGCTGCATCGGCTCCCTGGAGGCGTATCGCCCCCTGGGCGAGGACGTCATCGCCAACGCCCGGGCCGCCGCCTTCCGGGACCCGCGCTTCCCGCCCCTGCAGCCGGCCGAGCTACCGGGGCTGCACGTGGAGGTCTCGGTGCTCACGGCGCCGGAGCCCCTCCCCTTCAACGACGAGACCGACCTCCTCGACCAGCTGCAACCGGGAGTGGACGGCCTCATCCTGGAGGCGGGGGCCCGCCATCGGGGCACCTTCCTCCCGGCGGTGTGGGAGAGCCTCCCGGAGCCGCAGCGCTTCCTGGCCGAGCTACGGCGCAAGGCCGGCCTGCCCGCTGACTACCCCCTGACCGAGACGCGACTGTGGCGGTATACCACCCACGCCTTCGGCGGTATCATCCGCGACACGACCGGCGAGGTCCGAGCGGATAGCGCCTGAACCCCGACCCATTCGAAAAGGGGAGCCCCCATATGTCCGAGAACCCCTTCCGCAACGTCCTGGGAACGCCGCTGGAGCCGTGCAACCCGGCGCTCTCGGCCGGCTTCTACCGCACCGGCCGCTGCGAGACCCGGGACGGCGATCCCGGCAATCACTCCGTCTGTGCGGAGATGACCGACGAATTCCTGCGCTTTAGCGCCTCCCGCGGCAACGAGCTGCGGGCGCCGGTGCCGCAGCTCGCCTTCCCCGGCCTGTCGGCGGGGGACCGCTGGTGCCTCTGCGCGGCGCGCTGGCAGGAGGCGCTGGAGGCCGGCGTCGCCCCGCCGGTGGTCCTGGAGGCCACCGAGGACATCGCCCTGGAGGCGGTCCGGCTGCAGGATCTCCAGGCCCACGCCACCGCGGGCGACGCCACCGACCGCTGAGGGAGATCCCATGCTCTACGCCATCCGCGGTATCGACAACGAGGACAGCCTGGAGGGCCGCAAGGCCGCCCGGGCCGACCACCTGGCCCGCCTGGAAGCATTGAAGGAGGAGGGCCGGCTGATCCTCGCCGGGCCGCTACCGGCCATCGACAGCCCCGACCCGGGGCCGGCCGGTTTCACCGGCAGCCTGGTGGTCGCGGAGTTCGATTCCCTGGAGGCGGCCCGCGCCTGGGCCGATGCCGACCCCTACGTCGCCGCCGGCGTCTACGCCCGGGTGGAGATCGAGCCCTTCGTCCACGTCCTGCCCTGAACCCGGTTTCTGGCGGCCTCAGCCGCCCAGGGCGGTAACCGCCAGCAGGCCGAGCACGACGGCCAGGGCGATCCCCAGGCCACCCCAGGCGGCCAGCCGTGCCTCGGCGCGCCGCAGCCTGCCGGAGGCCGCCCCCAGAACGCGCGACAACCGGTGGCGGGGAGGCACGCCCCGGCCCGCCCGGTGCCGGCGGGCACCCGCACGGAGCCGCCAGTACGACCCCAGGGCCAGGAGATCCCCCGCCGGGATGGCCGGTCCCCAGGGGGCGTCGCCGCGCCACCGGAACAGCCAGGCCCCCAGGACTGCCGCCAGCAGCAGCGGGGCCGCCGCATCGAACAGCCCCTCCCCGAGCGAGCCGGCCGCCCCGGCGGCCAGCGGCGCCCAGACCAGGGGGGCAGCGATCATGGCCGCGGCCACCACCGTCGTGGCCACCGCTACCGGGCGCGGGGCCGGACCGCTCCCCTCCTTCGGGGCGGAGGAACGGGCCACCACCCACAGCCGCACCATCAGGATCGCCGTCGCCAGGGCGCTGACGGTGAGCAGGGCCGCGGCCAGGCCCGCCCCCTCCGGCAGCCCCTTCAACGGCTCCTTGAGCAGCGCCTTGGCCGCCGCCCCGCCGGTGGCCGGCAGCCCGGCCATGACCAGGGCACCGGCCGCCAGGACCAGCCGGGCGGCCCTCCCGCCACCGCGGTCCAGCCAGCCCACCGCCAGGAAGAGGGTCCCCTTGGTCAGGGCGTGGTGGACGGCATAGGCGATCACCGCCGCCTGCAGCGGCCCGGCAAGACCCGGATGGGCCCAGGCCGTCCCCAGGGCGGCGACCATCACCCCCATCTGGCTCACCGAGGAGTAGGCCAGGACCTCCTTGGGCCGGCGCTGGGTCAGGCCCACCGCGGCGGCCGCCAGGGCCCCGACGATACCCAGGGTGAGCAGGACGGTTCCCCAGAAGGCGGCCTCGCCCGCTGGCGGCGGGAAGCGCAGCCACCCCACCAGCCCCGCCTTGATCATGGCGGCACTGAGGACCGCGCTCGCCGGCACCGGGGCCACCGGATGGGCCAGGGGCAGCCAGACGTGCAGCGGGATCACCCCCGCCTTGATGGCCAGTCCCAGGGCCAGCGCCGGCCAGAGGGCATCGTGGCCGGTCGCGATCCCCACCAGCCCCGCCAGCAGGGCCACCTCCCCGACCATGGCCAGGATCAGATAGACCCGCCCAGCCCGGCGCGCCGCCCCGGTCCGGGTATGGACCACCAGCCCGTAGCTGGCCAGGCTCATGAGGGCGAAGAGGGTGTAGAAGGCAGCCGGATCGGTGGCGACGATGAGGCCCAGGTTCCCCGCCATGGCGAGGTGGAAGAAGGCATCGAAGCGCCAGCGCCCGGGCTGCCCCGCGAGGTAGCCCCGGGCGTACAACCCCGCTGCCGCCCAGACCAGCGCCGACACGGCCAGCAGGGCGCGCATGCCGGGCTCCAGAGCCCATTCGGTGCCCAGCAGCAGCCAGGGGCTATGGGCCATCGCCCCGGCCGGGAGCACCACCGCGGCCACCAGCGCGGGAAAGGCCGGCAGCGCCCCGCCGGCGGCGACCAGGCGCCGGGCCGGGGGCCACAGGGCCAGCAGCCCCCACACCAGCGGCAGGGCCGGGATCAGGACGAAGAGAAGCTCCTCAGCCATCCCGCCCCCCGAGGACCCCAGCCACCCG
>JBNJED010000060.1:0-8876 GCA_051745535.1 Pseudomonadota bacterium
CGATGCCGACGGGCGGGAGGAGCGGGTCCGCCTCCAGGCGAGCCCCATCCACGACGAGGCGGGCAACATCCGCTACATGGGCGAGGTGGTCCAGCCCCTGCCGGAGACCGAGGCGCGGAGTACCCCGCTGGTCGGGCGGTCGCGGCCGCTGATGCGGCTGGTGGGGCTGCTGCAGCGGGTGGCGCCCACCCGGACCACCGTCCTGCTGCAGGGCGGCAGCGGCGTGGGCAAGGAGTGCGTCGCCCACTACCTCCACCAGCACTCCGACCGGGCCCAGGGGCCCTTCGTGGTGGTGGACTGCGGGACGCTGGGGGAGTCGCTCATCGAGAGCGAGCTCTTCGGCCACGAGAAGGGGGCCTTTACCGGTGCCGCCGGGCGCAAGAAGGGGCTCTTCGAGGCGGCCCACGGCGGGACGCTGTTCATCGACGAGATCGGTGAACTGCCGCTGGCCCTGCAGACCAAGCTCCTGCGCGCCCTGGAGACCGGTACCATCCGCCGGCTGGGCGGGAATGACTACCAGCAGGTGGACGTACGGGTGGTGGCCGCCACCAACCGGGACCTCGGCGCCATGGTCGAGGCCGGGGCCTTCCGGGCCGACCTCTATTACCGGCTATCGGCCTTCCCGGTGGAGGTGCCCGATCTGGCCGAGCGCAAGGATGATATCCCCGCCCTGGCGGACCACTTCCTGGCCCGTATGGAGGGAGGCGACCGCTTCGTCCCCCTGGGACCGGAGCTCCTGGAGACGCTCCTCGTGCACGACTACCCGGGCAATGTGCGCGAGCTGCGCAACATCCTGGAGCGGGCAGTGATCCTGGCCGGCGACGGCCCCATGCGGCCGGAGCACCTGTTCGCCGGGGAGGGCGGACGCGCGGAGGGCCCGTCAGCGTCCACCGCCGCCGGTGGCCCGGATCGGCTCCTGGAGCGCCGGCGGGGCCGGGTGGATGTGGAGGCCGTGCGGGCCGCCCTGCGGGCGTGCAATGGCCACCGCGGGCAGGCGGCCGAGCAGCTCGGGGTCAGCGAGCGGACCCTCTACCGCTACCTGCGGCAGTTGCGCGGGGAGGGTGGGGCTCGCCCCGGCCCGACGGCCGGGTAGCGGGTCGGCCCAGCGCTACTCGCCCTGGACGGTGGTCAGACCGAGGTTCTCCCAGTTCTGCATACCGCCCCGGTACCACTTGATGCGGTTGGCCGGGTAGCCGTAGCGCAGCAGGGTCTGGATGTTGGCGGGGGACTGGCCGCACCAGGGGCCGTTGCAGAAGAACACCACGGTCTTGGCGTCACTGAAGTCCCAGAGCCCCTCCTGCTCTTGGGCACCGAACTGCCCGGTCATGATGTCCTGGATGGTGAAGGGGTCGGCGCCCTGGCGCTGGGAGAGGTCCGTCCACGGGATGTTTACCGAGCCGGGGATGGTGCCCTCTTCCACCCAGTCCGGGGTGCGGGAGTCAACGATGAGGATCGAATCCTCCCCCTCGGAACGGCGCTGGAGATAGTTGAGAACCTCCAGCTCGCCGATGGTCTCCACGTCGGGGTGGAGGCTGGCCGGCTGGATGCAGAAGGGGGGGCACTCCCGGGAGGTGAGGGCGTAGCGCTCGTCCACCGTATTCTCGGTGTCCTGCTCCCGGCGGATGGTCACCGTCTCCCCGTCGTGGGAAACCTCTACCTCGCCGACGTCGCCGGTGATCCCGACCTCGAGGTCGCTCTCCTCGTCCCCGCTGGCCTCAATGGCGCGGGCGGGTCCGTCCTGAGCCTGGGTGCCGCCGGCGACGAGCAGGCCGGCCAGCAGTGCCAGGGTGCGAGCGGTGCGGTTTGCGCTTTTCATGGTTGTTCTCCTCTCTCTCCTTGGGCATCCACACGGGGCCCGGGAGCCCCGTGACGATTCAGACATCCTGTTCCCGCCAGCGTTTCACCAGATCGCCGTAGGCATCGACCCGGCGATCGCGGAAGAAGGGCCACATCCGGCGCACCTCCCCGGTGCGGCGGCGGCTCACCGGGACCACCCGGACCGCCGCGTCGGCGTCCAGCCGGTCCAGCCATTCCCCCTGGGGGCCGCAGACGAAGCTGTTCCCCCAGAAGGCGATGCCGGGGCCGCCAGCGGGATCGGGCTCGTGGCCGGTCCGGTTGCAGGCGGCCAGGGGGAGGCCGTTGGCCACCGCGTGGCCGCGCTGGACCGTCTGCCAGGCATCAAGCTGGCGGGCCTGTTCGGCCCGGTCATCGCGCGGGTCGGCGCCGATGGCGGTGGGATAGAGGAGGATCCCGGCGCCGTCCATGGCCATGAGGCGCGCCGCCTCGGGGAACCACTGGTCCCAGCAGACCAGGACCCCCAGCCGGCCCACGGCGGTCTCCACCGCCCGGAAGCCGGTATCACCCGGGGTGAAGTAGAACTTTTCGTAGTAGCCGGGATCGTCGGGAATGTGCATCTTGCGGTAGGTTCCGGCCAGGCGGCCATCGCGGTCGAGGACCACCGCGGTGTTGTGGGCCAGCCCCGGGGCGCGGTGCTCGAAGACGGAGCCGACAATGACCGCCCCGGTCTCCGCCGCCAGGGCGCCCAGCCGCTCGGTGGTGGGGCCGGGAACGGGCTCGGCGCGATCGAAGACCGCCGGGTCCTCGGTCTGGCAGAAGTAGGGGCCGTTGTGCAGCTCCGGCAGCAGGATCAGGTCGGCCCCGCCGGCCGCCGCCTCGCGGGCGCCGGCCTCCACGGCGGCCAGCGCCGCCTCGGGGTCGTCGTGGCCGGTCCCCTGGACCAGGCCGAGGTGCCAATGATCGCGTTCCATACCCGGATGGTAGCGTGCCCTCGGTCGGTCGCCTAGCCGCTCGGGATCTCCGCTACGGGCTCCACGGCCAGGGTGCCGCGGGGGAGCTGCAGGGTGGCGCAGTGGATCGAGCCGGCCTGGAGCAGGAGGGTCCGGGCGTCCACCCCGACGACCTCGCGCTCGGGGAAGCAGCGCTGCAGCGTCTCCAGCGCCTCGGTATCAGCGGCATCGTGGTAAAGCGGGGCGATGACGCCGTCGTTGACCAGCAGGAAGTTGGCGTAGGTGGCCGGCAGGCGGTTGCCCTGGTCGTCGTACTGCGGTCGCGGCCAGGGGAGGGGGTGGAGCTCGTAGGGCCGGTCCTCGGCGGTGCGCAGCTCGGCCAGCTCCGCCGCCATCGCCGAGAGGGCCTCGTAGTGGGGGTCGTCGGGGTCGTCGCAGTGCTGGTAGACCAGCGTGTCCGGGTCGGCGAAGCGGACCAGGGTGTCCACGTGGCCGTCGGTGTCGTCGCCCTTGAGGCCGCCGTGTTCCAGCCACAGCACCCGCTCGACGCCCAGGGCGGCGGTGAGCCACGCCTCGGCGGCGGTCTCGTCGGGGTCATCGTTGCGGCCGGGGGCGAACTGGCTGCGCCGGGTGAGCAGCAGGGTGCCGGCGCCGTCGGTCTCCACGGCGCCCCCCTCCAGGATGCGCTCGTCGCGCCGCAGCGGCGCGGCGAACCAGCCGACGTCGGCCAGGGCGGCATTGACCGTGTCGTCCCGCTCCGCCGAGTGGCGCCCGCCCCAGCCATTGAAGCGGAAGTCGAGGAGCTGCAGCGCGCCCCCGTCGCTGCGCGCCAGGGGGCCGTAGTCGCGGACCCAGGTATCGTCGAAGGGGTGTTCGGCGATGTGGTAGCGCGTCGGCGGGATCCCGGCGAGGGAGAGCTGGGCGCGGGTCGCGGCAGCGTGGTCCGCGTCGCGGCAGAGGACCAGCAGGGGTTCGAAACGGGTGATGGCGACGGCGAGGTTGCGGTAGGTGGCCTCGATGGCGCCGAACCAGGGCGCCCACGGGCTGGCCTCGTGGGGCCAGGCCAGGAGAACGGCGTCCTGTTCGGTCCATTCGGGGAGCATCCGGGATGGCATGAACTCCTCCCGTGGCGATGGGGCATCCCACTATAACGGCGCAACGGCCCAGCACAACCGCCGGCGAGTGGGAGAACCGGGAGTGGTTGACTAGACTTATCAGGAACCGGCGCCGAAATCCGGAGTCGATCCGTAAAGAGGGACAGGAGACGCGAGGACCCATGGTATCCACGGTAGCCCAGGAGGCAATCGCCACCAGCGAGGAGGTTGCCTGGCTCGACGAGCTGGCCGCCGGCCGGACGCCGGAGGAGCGCCAGCGGCTGGCGGCGGCCCTGGCCCGGGCCGAGGGGGCCCATGCCGGCCAGGTGCGCGCCTCCGGTGAGCCGTATGTCCACCACGTGGTCGCCGTCGCTCTCATCCTCGCCGGAATGCAGATGGATACCGAGACCCTGGTGGCGGCCCTGCTCCACGATGTCCTGGAGGACAGCGCCATCGAGCGCACCGATCTGGAGGCGGAGTTCGGCGAGGGGGTGGCACGCCTGGTGGACGGTGTCACCAAGATGCGCCTCATCGAGACACTGCCCGGCGGGACCACGGAGCGCGAGGCCGCCCAGGCGGAGAGTCTGCGCAAGCTCCTGCTGGCCATGGCCGAGGATGTCCGGGTCGTCCTCATCAAGCTCGCCGACCGCCTGCACAACGTCCGGACCCTGGAGCACCTCTTTCCCGACAAGCAGCGCCGCATCGCCCGGGAGACGCTGGAGGTCTTCGCCCCGCTGGCCAACCGCCTGGGGATCTGGCAGATCAAGTGGGAGCTGGAGGATCGCGCCTTCCGCTATCTGGACCCGGAGGCCTACCACGACATCGCCGCCGCCCTGGACGAGCGCCGGGTGGAGCGGGAGACCTTCATCCGCACCGCCGTGGGCGAGCTGGAGCGATCCCTGCAGGAGGCCGGGATCGCCGGCGAGGTGGTGGGGCGGCCCAAGCACATCTACAGCATCTGGCGGAAGATGCAGCGCAAGGGCGTGGGCATCGACCAGCTCTACGACCTGCGCGCCGTGCGCATCCTGGTGGACAGCGTCGCCGACTGCTACCACGCTCTGGGTGTGGTCCACACCCTGTGGCGCCACATCCCGCGGGAGTTCGACGACTACATCGCCACCCCCAAGGAGAACAACTACCAGTCCATCCATACCGCCGTGGTGGGGCCCAGCGGTCGCACCCTGGAGGTCCAGATCCGGACCCGGGAGATGCACCGCCAGGCGGAGCTGGGTATCGCCGCCCACTGGCGCTACAAGGAGGGCGGCGGCCAGCGCGAGCTGGCCTTCGAGCAGAAGATCGCCTGGCTGCGCCAGCTCCTGGAGTGGAAGGACGAGGAGGCCTCCGCCTCCGACTTCGTCGACCGCTTCAAGTCCGAGGCCTTCCAGGAGCGGATCTACGCCCTGACGCCGGCCGGCGAGATCATCGACCTCCCGCAGGGGGCAACACCGGTGGACTTCGCCTACCACATCCACAGCGAGGTGGGCCACCGCTGCCGCGGGGCGCGGGTGAACGGCCGCATGGTGCCGCTGAACTATCCGCTTTCCAACGGCGAGCAGGTGAGCATCCTCACTGCCCGGGGCGCCACGCCTAGCCGGGACTGGCTCAATCCGCAGCTGGGCTACGTCCATACCTCCCGGGCGCGCTCCCACATCCGCCACTGGTTCAAGCACCAGGATCGGGAGCGCCACGTCGCCGACGGGCGCGGGGTGGTGGATCGGGAACTGCGCCGGCTCGGCGTGCCCGACCTGCGGCTGGAGTCCCTGGCCGGCGAGCTGGGCCAGGCCTCGGTGGAGGAACTGCTGGCGGCGGTGGGGCGGGGCGATCTCACCAGCCTCCAGGTGGCCCGGGCCGTCCACCGGCTCCACCCCATGACCCCAGCGGAGCCCACGGAGCCGGTCCGCCCCCGGCGCCGCACGCCGCCCCGGCAGGCCGGCAGCGCCGACGACATCGAGGTGGAGGGCGTGGGGAATCTGGTCACCCGCATGGCCGGCTGCTGCAATCCGGCGCCGGGGGATGACATCGTCGGCTACGTCACACAGGGGCGCGGCGTGACCATCCACCGCAGCGATTGCCCCTCCGTCCTGAACCTGGATGAGGCCAAGCGCCACCGCCTGATGGAGGTCGCCTGGGCGGGCGAGCGAGCGCAGGCGGGCTATCCGGTGGCCGTGGTCCTGCGCGCCTACGACCGGCCGGCCCTGCTCCGGGACGTCTCCACGGTCCTGGCGGACGAGCGGGTCAACGTCGATTCGGTCCAGACCCGCAGCGATGCCGCGGACGGCACCGCGCGGATGGACCTGGGCCTGGCCGTCCACGATACCGACCAGCTCAGCCGGGTCCTCAATCGCCTGAGTCAGCTCCGGGGCGTGCTGGAAGTCCAGCGGCGCGTACAGTAGCCTGTGCCCCTTTTCACGGCCCGGGAGATGGTGTGGAGTTCGAGACCCCCCTGGAGAAAGGCATCCTGCTCCAGCGCTACAAGCGCTTCCTGGCGGATGTCCGCCGCCCCGATGGCGAGGAGCTGACCATCCACACGCCCAATACCGGTTCCATGCGCGGCTGTGCTGAACCGGGCAGCCGGATCTGGTTCCGCGATGTCGGCAATCCGCGCCGCCGCTACCGCCATACCTGGGAGATCACGGAGACCCCGGAGGGGGCGCGTATCGGCGTCAACACCAGCCGCAGCAACGCCCTGGTCCGAGAGGCCATCGAGTCGGGGCGGGTACCGGAGCTGGCGGACTATCCGGCCATCCGGCCGGAGGTCCCGCTGGGGGAGAGCCGCATCGATTTCGCCCTGGAGGGCGGGGAGCGGCCCTGCTTCGTGGAGGTGAAGAATGTCACGCTGGCGGAGGCCGGCGCCGCCCGCTTTCCCGACGCGGTGAGCAAGCGTGGCAGCCGCCACCTGGATGAACTGGCGCGCGCGGTGGCCGACGGCGCCCGGGGCGTCATCCTCTACTGCATCCAGCGCGAGGATGCCGAGTCCATGCGGCCGGCGGACGATATCGATCCGGCCTACGGCGAGGCCCTGCGCCGCGCCGTCGCCGGCGGTGTCGAGGCGCTGGCGGTGCGCGCCACCATCACCCTGGAGGGCATCACCCTGACCACCCCGGTACCGGTGACCACCGGCGCGGAAGGGGAGGCCGCCTGACCATGTTCCGCCCCCTCCCGCTCTTCGTCGGCCTGCGCTACACCCGCGCCAAGCGGCGCAACGGCTTCATCTCCTTCATCTCCCTGACCTCCATGGCCGGGATCGTCCTCGGCGTCATGGCGCTCATTGTGGTGCTGTCGGTGATGAACGGTTTCCAGAACGAGGTCCGTGAGCGGATCCTGGGCATGACGGCCCACATGGAGGTCCAGGGCGATCGGGACGGCCTGGAGGACTGGCAGGCGGTGGCCGAGCGGGGCCGCGGACTGCGGGGGGTCAATGGTGCCGCCCCCTACGTGCGCGGCGAGGCGATGTTCACCCATCGCAGCTACGTCCAGGGCGGCATGGTCAACGGGATCCTGCCGGAGGCGGAGGCCTCCATCTCCATGGTGGGGGACAACATGAACTCGGGGAGCCTCGACGACCTGGCCGCCGGGGAGTACGGCATCGTGCTGGGGACGGGGCTGGCTCGACAGCTGGGGGTTACCGTGGGCGATCCGGTGGTCCTGGTCACTCCCAAGGCCAATACCGGCCCCACCGGCTTCGTGCCACGGCTCAAGCGCTTCCAGGTGGTCGGCGTGTTCGAGGTGGGGATGCACGAGTACGACTCGGCCCTGGCCTACATCCATCTGGAGGATGCCCGGACTCTCTACCGCATGGAGGACCGAGTTACCGGTGTGCGCCTGACCATGGAGGAGCTCTTCAACGCCCCCGAGCGGGCGGCGGAGCTGGAGGCCGACCTGGGGTCGGGCTACTGGGTGACCGACTGGACCCGGCGCCACGCGAACTTCTTCCGGGCTCTGAAGATCGAGAAGGCGGCGATGTTCATCATCCTCTCGCTCATCGTCGCCGTGGCCGCCTTCAATATCGTCTCCACCCTGGTGATGATGGTCACCGACAAGCAGGGGGATATCGCCATCCTGCGGACGCTGGGCGCCTCGCCGCGAACCATTATGGCCATCTTCGTCATCCAGGGCACGGTCATCGGTGCCGTGGGGACGCTACTGGGGACCGGGGCCGGCATCGCGGTGGCGACCAACATCGACGTCATCGTCCCGAGCCTGGAGGAGTTCTTCGGCATGGAGTTCCTCCCGGCCAGCGTCTACTACATCAGCGAGCTGCCCTCCGACCTGCGCTGGTCCGAGGTGGGTACCATCGCGGGGGTCTCCTTCGGCCTGAGCGCCCTGGCGACCCTCTACCCGGCCTGGCGGGCGGCCCGCACGCGTCCGGCGGAGGCCCTGCGTCATGAGTGAGCAACCATCCGGACCGACGGCCGTGCTCCGCGCCCGCGGGCTCTGCCACAGCTACACCGAGGCGCGGACGCCGCTGACCATCCTCGACGGCGTCGACCTCGCCATCGCCCCGGGGGAGCGGGTCGCCATCGTCGGCTCCTCGGGCTCGGGCAAGAGTACCCTGCTGCACCTCCTGGGCGGCCTGGACCGGCCCACCTCGGGCGAGGTGGAGGTGGCGGGCGAGCGCCTCTCCGCCCTGGATGAGGCCGCCCGCGGCCGCCTGCGCAACCGGGTGCTGGGTTTCGTCTACCAGTTCCACCACCTCCTGCCGGAGTTCTCCGCCGTGGAGAACGTCGCCATGCCGCTGCTCATCCGGGGGGAGGCCCCGCGGCGCGCCCGGGAGGCCGCCGCCGCCATGCTGGAACGAACCGGCCTGGGCGAGCGGCTGGAGCACCGGCCGGCGGAGCTCTCCGGCGGTGAGCGCCAGCGGGCCGCCATCGCCCGGGCCCTGGTCACCGATCCGCGGTGTGTCCTGGCCGACGAGCCCACCGGCAATCTCGACCGGCGGACCGCCGCCCGCATCCACGAGCTCATGGAGTCGCTCAACCGCGAACTGGGCACCGCCTTCGTGGTGGTGACCCACGATCCGGAGATGGCCGCCCAC
>JBNJED010000061.1:0-8773 GCA_051745535.1 Pseudomonadota bacterium
TGCCCGGAGACCCTGCGCGGCTTCCTGGAGGTCCGCGGCCTCGGGGTGCTGGACATCCCGGCCATGTTCGGCGAGAGCGCCCTGAAGGCGAGCAAGAACCTGCGCCTGATCGTGGACCTGCAGCCCTTCGACGCAGTCACCCTGGATGCCGATGCCCGGCTGCGCGGCGCCCGACGGGACCAGGAGGTCCTCGGCGTCACCACCCCGGCCATCACCCTGCCGGTGGCGCCGGGGCGCAACCTGGCGGTCCTCGTGGAGGGGGCCGTGCGTAATCACATCCTGGCCCAGAGCGGGTATGATGCCGCCAGCGCCTTCATGGAGAAGCAGCGAGCACTCATGGACGCCAGCAACGGGGACCGGCCATGAAGCTGGTCGTGGTCAGCGGCCTCTCCGGGTCGGGCAAGAGCGTGGCCCTCCACGTCCTGGAGGACCTGGGCTACTACTGCATCGACAACCTCCCCCTGGGGCTGCTCACCGCCCTGGGCGGCCAGCTCTCGGGGCCGGGCGGTCGCACCCCCGAGCGGGTGGCCGTGGGTATCGACGCCCGCAATCTCGCCGGCGACCTGGACCGCTTCCCCACCATGCTGGAGGAGCTGGCCGGGCACGGCTTCGAGAGCGAGACCCTGTTCTTCTTCGCCGAGCGCGAGACCCTGCTCAAGCGCTTCTCGGAGACCCGGCGCAAGCATCCGCTCACCGACGGCTCCCTGCCACTAGCCGATGCCATCGATGCCGAGTGGCGCCTGCTGGAGCCCATCGCCGCCAACGCCGATCTCCACATCGATACCAGCCATACCAATGTCCACGAGCTGCGCGATCTCATCACCAGCCGCGTGGGCCGGGAGGAGGCGGGGCTCTCCCTGCAGTTCCTCTCCTTCGGCTTCAAGCACGGCGTGCCGGCGGATGCCGACTTCGTCTTCGACATCCGCTGCCTGCCCAACCCCCACTGGGAGCCGGATCTGCGCGCCCTCACCGGGCGCGACTTCGCCGTGGCCGAATACCTGGAGGGGCAGCCCCTGGTGGAACAGATGTACGCCCAGATCCGCGACTTCCTCGCCACCTGGCTGCCCCACTTCCAGCGCGACAACCGCAGCTACGTCACCGTGGCCATCGGCTGCACCGGGGGCCAGCACCGCTCGGTCTACTTCGCCGAGCGGCTGGGGGCCCACTTCCAGGACCAGCTCGACTCGGTCCAGGTCCGCCACCGGGAGGTCCCGTAATGGTCGGTCTGCTCGTCATCACCCACGCCCGCATCGGCGACGCCATACTGGACACCGCGCGCACCATGCTCGGGCCACCGCCCCTGCTCACCGAGGTCCTCTCCGTGCCCCAGGACTGCGACCCCGAGGCCATGCTGGCCGAGGCGCGCCGGCGCCGGGCGGAGGTGGACGACGGTAGCGGCGTCCTGGTGCTCACCGACATGTACGGCTCCACCCCCTCCAACATCGCCGCCCGGCTGCTCGGTGACGGCAATCTGCGGCTGGTGGCCGGCATCAACCTCCCCATGCTGGTCCGGGTCCTCAACTACCCGAGCCTGCCCCTGGAGACCCTGGCCGACAAGGCCATCAGCGGCGGCCGCGAGGGCGTCCTGAGCAATCCCCTGTGAGCCGCCCCATGCCCAGCCGCGACGTCGATATCATCAACCGCCTGGGGCTGCACGCCCGCGCCGCCGCTCGATTCGTCAACACCGCCGGCGAATACACGGCCGACCTGGAGGTGGAGCGGGACGGCCAGCGGGTCAACGGCAAGAGCATCATGGGGGTGATGATGCTCGCCGCCGGCCAGGGGACCACCCTCACCCTCCACGCCGAGGGCGACGATGCCGACGCCCTCCTGGACGGCCTGGAGGCGCTCATCGCCGACCGCTTCGGCGAGGAGGAGTAGGCCCGGGCTCCCACTGCGCACCCCGGGCGGGGGTCTGGTACACTCCGCCCGGATAGCAAGGGGGGCCCATGGTCGACGCGGCGGAAGAGACAACCCAGTCCGAGTCCGACGAGCTGCGCCGCGAGTTCGTGCAGGCGCTGGAGTCGGGGGACCATGTCGCCGCCGGGGAGCGGGTCGCCGACCTCCACCCCGCCGAGATCGCCCACCTGCTGGAATCCCTGCCGGCCGCTGACCGCGAACCGGCCTGGGAGGTCATCCGCGACCGCTTCCACGCCGACGTCCTCAGCTACCTCAACGACGACCTGCGCGCGGAGCTCCTCCACCGGCTGTCGCCGGAGGAACTGGTCGACGCGGCGCAGCAGCTCGACATCGACGACCTGGCGGACGTCCTCCCGGACATGCCCGACGCCGCCATCCAGGCGGTCCTCAACAGCCTCGACGACCAGCGCCGCTCGCGCCTGGACACCGCCCTGGCCTACCCCGAGGACAGCGCCGGCGGCCTGATGAACCTGGACGCGGTCACCGTCCGCGGCAACATCACCGTGGACGTGGTCCTGCGCTACCTGCGCCGCCTGGGCGACCTCCCCGACGCCACCGATACGCTGTTCGTGGTCAGCCGCGAGGGGCGCTACCTGGGCCACCTGCCGCTGTCGGAGCTGGTCACCGCCGAACCGGGGCTCACCGTCGCCGAGGTCATGCGCCGGGACCTGGACGGCATCCCCGGCGAGACCCCCGCCCACGACGTGGCCAAGCGGTTCGAGCACCGCGACCTCATCTCCGCCCCGGTGGTGGACACCGACGGGACGCTGCTCGGCCGCATCACCATCGACGACGTGGTCGACGTCATCCGCGACGAGGGCGAGCACTCCTTCCTGAGCATGGCCGGCGTCCAGGACGAGGAGGACATGTTCGCGCCGGTGCGCGCCTCGGCCCGGCGCCGCGTGATCTGGCTGGGGCTGAACATGGTCGCCGCCTTCGTCGCCGCCCGGGTCATCGGCCTGTTCGAGGCGAGCCTGCAGCAGGCGGTGGCCCTGGCGGTGCTCATGCCGGTGGTCGCCAGCATGGGCGGCATCGCCGGCAACCAGACCCTGGCGCTGGTGATCCGCGGCCTCGCCCTGGACCAGATCGGGCCGGGCAATACCATCAAGCTCCTGCGCAAGGAGATCACCGTCGGCCTGCTCAACGGCCTGGGGCTGTCGGTCCTCATCGCCGCCGTAGCCTGGGCCTGGTTCGGCGATCCGGCGCTGGGCGGGGTCATCGCCCTGGCGCTCATCATCAACCTGTTCATGGCCGCGGTGGCCGGGACCCTGATCCCGCTGCTGCTGCGCCGGCTGGGCGGCGATCCCGCCCTCGGCGGCGGCATGCTGCTGATGACCGTCACCGACGTCACCGGCTTCGGCGTCTTCCTGGGGCTCGCCACCCTGCTGCTGCTGTAACCGCACACCCCCGGAGGTATCCATGGCGAACCAATACGACCTGGCCATCATCGGCTCCGGCCCCGGCGGCTACCGCGCCGCCGTCCTGGGCGCCCTGCGCGGCCTCAAGGTGGCCATCGTGGAAAAGGACACCTGGGGCGGCTGCTGCCTCAACCGCGGCTGCGTCCCCAAGAAGGACTGGCACCACACCGCCCGCATCCTGGCCGCCTCCGAGGGCTTCGCCGAGCGCGGGATCCGGGGCAGCCTGGAGCCGGACCTGGAGGCGGCCTGGGACCACCAGAAGTCGGTGGTCGAGGAGGTCCGCGGCAACTACACCGACTACATGAAGCGGCTGGGGATCGCCGCCCACGTCGGTCACGGCACCCTGGTGGACGCCCACACCGTGCGCGTGAGCGGCAACGACGGCGAGGCCGACCTCACCGCCGACCACCTCATCCTGGCCACCGGCTCCCACGCCCGGGTCCCGGAGGGGGTGACGCCGACCAGCGGGAAGATCCTCACCACCGACATGCTCTTCGACGAGCGCCCGCCGGAGGGGCGCCGGGTGGCCGTGGCCGGCGGCGGCGTCATCGGTACCGAGCTGGCCTGGATCCTCACCCGCCTGGGCTGCGAGGTCACCTGGGTCATGGGTTCGAAGCCCCTGCGCGGATCGGGCTTCACCCCCCAGGCCCTGCGCACCCTGGAGGCGGCGCTCACCCGTGAGGGCGTGAAGGCCCAGACCGACCGGCGCCTGGCCGCTGCCCACGCCACCGACGGCGGCGTCACCGTGGAGCTGGCCGACGGCGCCACCGAGGTGGTGGACTGGCTGCTCCTGGGCACCGGCCGCGTCCCCCACACCCGGGGGCTGGAGCCGGCGGCGGCCGGCGTGGAGGTGGACGCCGACGGCTTCATCGCCACCGGCGCCGACCTGCGCACCGCCGCCGGCCACATCTTCGCCATCGGCGACGTCCGCACCCCCATCATGACCGCCAACCAGGCCCTGGCCGACGCTACCACGGCGGTGGACAACATCGTCACCGGCGGGGCCCGGGAGACGCCGGAGAAGCGCGTCCCCTGGGCGGTCTACAGCGCCGTGGAGCTCGCCCGGGTGGGCATGGACGACGAGACCGCCGAGGACGAGGGCTGGGAGCCGGCGGTGGGCTTCGCCGCCTTCGAGACCTCCCCGCGCGCCCTGGGCCAGGGGGATGCCGAGGGCCACGTCCGGCTGCTGGCCGACATGGACGAGGGGACGCTGCTGGGCACCGAGATCGTCGGTGAAGAGGCCGCCGAGCTCATCCACCTGGCCGCCCTGGCCCCCGACCCCGACAGCGCCCTGCGCCTGCTGGCCGGCGGCCCCTGGAATCACCCCACGCGGGGCGAGGAGCTGGGCAACGCCGCCGAGACCATGGCGGCCCAGTGGGGCATGGGCGAGTTCGTCTTCCCCGAGGACTGAGACCGCTTCCTGCTACGCGAGCGGAGGGGGGCGGGGGACGGGATCGCGGGGCGTCGCACGACAGGGATGTCGTGCGCGAGCCCACAGGGAGGTGTTTACGGCGTCCCCGCGATCCCGTCCCCCGCTCCCCGAAAATCAGCGGCGTCGGTGCTCCAGCGCGGGGAAGGTCCGCCGCACGCTGCGCTGGTAGTCGGCGTTGCGGTCGGCGACGACCACGCCGGAGCCGCTGGGCAGCCGGTCGAGCACCGTCCCCCAGGGGTCGATGATGAGCGAGTGGCCCCAGGTCTGGCGGCCGTTGGCGTGGTAGCCGCCCTGGGCGGGGGCCACCAGGTAGCAGAGGTTCTCGATGGCCCGGGCCCGGGTGAGGACCTCCCAGTGGGCCCGACCCGTAATCGCCGTGAAAGCGGAAGGGACGATGAAGGTCTCCGCCCCCGCATCCACCATCTCCCGGAAGAGTTCCGGGAAGCGCAGGTCGTAGCAGACCGCCAGCCCCAGCCGGCCGAAGGGGGAATCCAGGGTGACCACCGCCTCCCCCGGCTCCAGGGTGCGGGACTCGGTGTAGCTCTCGCCGCTGTCCGGCAGGTGGACATCGAAGAGGTGGATCTTGTCATAACGCGCCACCCGCTGGCCGCGGTCGTCGAAGACCAGGCAGGCCGGACGGGCCCGGGTGCCGTCGGCGCTGGCGATGGGGACCGTCCCCCCCACCAGCCAGATGCCGTTGCGCCGCGCCTGCTCGGCGAGGAAGTCCTGCAGCGGCCCGTCGCCGTCGGCCTCGGCGCCGGCGACCAGGTCGTCGTCGACCATCCCCATGAGGCCGAAATTCTCCGGCAGGGCGACCAGCTCTGCCCCGGCCCGCGCGGCGTCGGCGATGAGCCGACCCGCCTCGATGAGGTTGGCCTGGCGATTCGGCCCGGAGGCCATCTGCACGGCTGCCAGTCTGCTCACTCCGCGTTCCCCTTGTCGGTCGTCTCGATGGTCAGTTCCAGCACGGTGGCCGCTCCGCCGGGCCGCAGCTCCAGGCGCGACGGTGCGACCCCCAGGGCCTGGAGGCGGGCGGCGAGTTCCCGCGCCCGCAGGGTGCCCCGGTCCCCGCCGGGATGGCGGATGATCAGGCGCGTCCCCGGCTCCGCCAGCCCCTGGACGACCTCCCGCAGCGGCGACCAGGCGACCCAGTCGACCATCTCCCGGGGGGTCTCCAGCGCACTCAGGGGCAGGCGGACCTCGGCCTGCACGGACCCGGCCTGAAAACCGCACAGTATCGGCATCAGGGCAGCGGCGAGCTTACCACGAGCGTGGGATCGACTCATTCCTCCTCCTCGTCCAGGCGCCGGACATCGGGCTCCTCCCAGCTACCGGTCACCCGGTAGACGTAGCGGGTCACTTCGTCGATCTGCAGGATGCGCTCCGCCAGCCAGACCAGCGCCCCGGTCTGCGGCCCCCAGATGAGTGCGGAGGGGAGGAACAGGTGGCTGCCATCCCCGGGTATGACGATGATCCGCTGGTCCAGTTCCCGGGCCACCAGGTCGGTGGAGCCGGTGACGACGATCCGGGCCGCCGAGGCATCGATGGTCATGCGCTCGATGGAGGCCATCCCGTCGGCGATCTCCACGCGGGTCTCCAGCTCATTGAAGGAGAGGCCACGGGCAAAGAGGTCGCTGAAGTCCAGGGTCAGCCGCCGGGGCAGGGCCTGGAGGCTGAAGAGCCCCAACAGGCGGCCGGCCCCGGCATCCACCTGGATCAGGCGGCCGTCCCGGATCCGGGTCCGCGCCTTTCCCTCCAGCGAGGCCAGGTGGAAGTCCTGCGGCCCGCCCGGCCATCGGAGGGCGAAGTTGCTCCGCAGATCACCCTCGGCGAAGATCGTGCGATAGCCGAGGGCGTCGAAGAAGGCCCCGGCATTGCCGGAGCGCAGGGAGAGTTCGAGCTGTGTCTCTCCCCGGCCCTCATCCCAGGCCACCCCCCCGTCCCCGCGGAAATGGGCACCGCGCAGCTGGACCTGGCGGGTGGCCCAGCCGGTCCCGGTGGGGCCGGCGGCCACCTCCACCCGTCCCAGCGCCATGTCGCCCAGGCGCAGATCGCCGATGGTCGCCTCCAGCTCCGGCCAGCCGGCCGCGCCGGCGCCCGGTTCCGGCGGCTCCCCGCGGGGCAGACCCTCCCCCCCGGCGAGATGGAGCCGTTCCATGTCCAGCTCCAGCCGCTGGATCCCGCGCCCGCCCGACGCCGCGGACTCCGGCAGCCGGGCCCGCCACGCCGCCGTATCCAGCCCCTCCAGCGCCCCCGTGACGCGGACCCCGCGCTCGGGGAGCGGCGGGGCGACCTCCTGCGCGCCGAAGTGGACCGCCCCGCGCCCCTCGTCGAAGCGGGCGCGGGCCGCCAGCCGCCCCTCCTGGAGGAGGCGCCATTCGGCATCGTCATACTCCCAGCGCACGTCCGTGGGGCGCTCGGTCCCCCGGGCCTTGCCCAGGGGATGGGGCATGTCCAGGCCCACCTCCCGCAACGGGCTGTGGCCATGGACCCGCCAGCCATCGGCGTCGTGGGTGGCGTTCAGGGTCCACCGCGCCCGCCCCGCGGCCCGCTCCAGCGGCCACGCCGGCCAGAGCGCCTCCAGGGGGGCGACGGCCGCCCGGCCCTCGGCGGTGACATGGGAGCGTACCGCACCGCGCTCCCCGCTGGAGGTGATAGCGACCTCCGCCGGCCCCTCCAGCAGCCGCCCGGTGAGGCCGGGGCTCTCCACCCCCCGGGGGGTGAAGGTGAGCGGGCCGGTGATGCCGTGCCAGGTGAGTTCCCCCTCACCCACGGCGAGGCCCAGGTCGACGTCGTCCGCCGTCAGCTCGCCGGTATAGTCGGGGGGGCTGCCGTCCAGCGGGAAATCCAGGGCCAGGTCGAGGGCCATGGGGCCCGAGGCACGTGTTCGCTCCAGCAGGGGTTCCGCCTCGGGCACCAGGGGCGAGCGGCGCAGATAGGCGAGGAAGGCGCCGGCCTCCCCCGTCACCGGGCTCTCCAGGGTCACCCGGGCATTGCGGAAGTCGTCGATGGCGAAGCGGGCCTCCTCGAGCGCCGCCCCGGTGGCCGTGCGCCCGCTGGCCTCCCCGGAGAGGCCCCGGCCGCGGATGGTGAGCCGCCCGTCGATGCCCTCCAGCTGCGGCCAGCCCGGGGCGTAGGCGAGCTCGGTGTCGGCCACCGCCAGGTCGGCGAAGAGCCGGCCGCGCCGGTCCCGCGGCCAGGGGAAGACCCCCTTCTCCACCCGGCCGAAGAGGAGGACCCGGACGTCCCGGGCGGTCCCATCGACCACGCCGCGGTCCAGCCAGTCCACCAGCTTCGGCTTCATCTTCTCCACCGGCAGGTAGCGCGACAGGTGGGCCGCGTCGGCCCGATCCGCCCCGACCTGGAGGTCCACGAACACCGGCTCCCCCGGCCCGGGCCAGTGCAGCCGCGCCTCGCCCCGGGCGGCGACGTGGGCGTTCTCCACCCGCCCCTCCCGGAACTGGAAGCGCCAGCCCTCGCCGGCGCGCTGCCAGTCCACGCGCGCCGAGGCCGCGTCCACCGGCCAGGGTTTGCGCGCAAAGACGGGGAAGGCGAGCTGCCCCGACCCCATGGCCAGCCGGGCGACGCCACCGTCGGGGGCCATCCAGACCTCCGCATCCAGGCCATCGATCCCGGGCAACCGGTCCACGGGCTCGTTCGCCCACTGGGCCAGCCGCGCGTGCAGGGACCAGCGCTCCCCGGCCGCCGCCTCGGGCCGATGGCGCAGGTGGAGCCGCTCCACGCGCCCGCGCGGCTGTGCCGCCACCACCCGCCGCCGGACCTCCTCCGGGGCACCGGGCCAGCTCTGCAGGGCCGCGGCGAGATCGCCGGCCGCCAGGCCGGCCGCGTCCACGGCCAGCTCGCCCCCCTCCCCGGCCGTGGCACGCAGCCGCGCCACGGAATCGCTGGCGCCGGCGCCGTGCAGGTCCAGCCGGGGAATCGCCAGCCGCCAGCCGTCGGCGCGCCGCTGCCAGTCCAGGTCCACCTCCAGCCCGGCCAGGGG
>JBNJED010000062.1:0-8672 GCA_051745535.1 Pseudomonadota bacterium
CCGTAGGGGGTATTCACCACCTCGCGACCGGTAATGGCCAGCCCCTCCAGGGTGGTCAGTCCGGTCCCGCCGATGATCGCCAGATCCGCCAAGGGAGCCTCCTCAGAGGGCGTAGATACCGCGGAGATTGCGGTGGTATTCCTCGTAGTCCATCCCGAAGCCGAAGACGTAGCGATCCTCGACCTCGAGACCGACGTATTCGGCCTCGATGTCCACCTGTCGCGCGATCCGCTTGGAGACGAGTACCGCGCAGGCCACCGAGGCGACCCCCTGCGCCAGCAGGTGCTCCTTGATGGTGGCCAGGGTCCAGCCGCCATCCAGGATATCGTCCACCAGGATCACATCCCGCCCCTCCAGGGGGAGATTGGGACCGCCCAGCCACTGGAGGTCACCGCCCTCGGTGCTACCCTGGTACCGGGTCGCATGGACGTAATCGAGCTGCAGGGGGAATTCGAGACGGGTCAGGAGATGGCCGGCGGGGATGAGCCCGCCGGTCATGACGCACACCAGCACGGGATCGCGATCCCGGTAGTGGCGTGTGAGGTCGTCGGCCATGCGGTCCAGCGCCTCGTCCACCGCCGTGGCGGAGTGGATCCGCTCGGCGTCGGCGAGGGCCGCCTTGGCGTCCTCGGGCGTTGCCGCCATGGCCGGGTGACCTCGGCCCCTTAGTAGGTGAAGGTGACGGTGTCGTCGTCCATCGCCTCGCTGATGACGTAGGCGCCACCGACGGTCTCCTCGACCTCGTCGATGAGGTCGTCGCCCCAGAGGTCCAGGGTGGGGGTGCAGACCTTCAGGCCCACGCCGGCCTCGACGGCATCCTTGATGAAGTCGTAGACGGACTTGGGACTGCCCTCCTGGACGAAGAGCTTCTCGGCAACGCCCTTCTTGGCGAGCTCACCGGCACGGCCGGTCATGACGATCTCGACGTCGTACTCCATGGCCGCCGCGACGGTGGCCTGGAAGAAGGGGGCGCCCAGCTCCGAGGGGTTGCTGGGATCGGTGTTCACCATGACGATCATGAGCTTGTCGGCCATTTTTGGTCTCCTCCAGCGAGGGGGTTGATGAAAACAGAGCCGGCATTATAGGGGCCCGCTTCGCCGCTGTCAGCTTTATGGGAGTGGGGATTTCGATCCGGCACCCGGCCTCGGGCGGGTGGTACAGCTCCCTGCCGCCAGGTCGTCGGCAGCAGGGATGCTGCCGTCGAGCCGACAGGGAGGTCTTTACGGCGTACCTGGCGGCAGGGAGCTGTACCGCACGCCCCGGATCCGCTCCCATCTTACTGCAGGCCGGCGTCTTCCAGGGCGGGATCGGCCCGGCGCACCGCCGCCCGGCCCCCCTCGATGGCCTCGCCGGCGCGGTGGAAATCCATGAGCGCGATGTGCTCCATGCGCGGATTGATCAGGACATCCGGCGGGTCCCCGGCCATGCGGCTGCGGGCGATGCGGGCCTGCATGATGTTGATGCTGTGGGAGAGCACCTCGAACAGGGACGGGACCTCCTCCTTCTCGTCCTCCCCGTTGGCTCCCCAGACCCCGTCCAGGACGCGGTCGGTCCAGGCGCGGGCCCCGGCCAGCCAGCCACTGCCCTCGGAGAGCTGCGGCGTCGTCGCCTCGCCCCCCTGCCCCCGCCGCCCCGGCGGCCCGGTAAAGCGGAAGGAGGAGATATCCACGGCGATGACCGTCTCCGCCCCCAGGGCACGACACATGGAGATGGGGACGGGATTCACCAGGCCGCCGTCCACCAGCCAGCGGTCACCGTACTTCACGGGGGTAAAGAGGCCCGGCAGGGAGATGGAGGCGCGCACGGCGTCCAGGGTGGAGCCCTCCCGCAGCCAGACCTCCATGCCGGTGTGCATGTCCGTGGCCACGGCGCCCCAGGGGACCGCCAGCTCCGCGATGGGCTGGTCCTCGAAGCGCTCGCGGAAGAACTCGAACAGCCGCCGCCCGTGGATGAGGCCGCTGCCCATGGTGAAGTCCATGTAGCCCAGGACGTCGCGCCGGGTCAGGCCGCGCAGCCACTCCTCCAGTCGACCCATGTCGTCCGCCGCCCAGGAGGCCCCCACCAGGGCGCCAATGGAGGTCCCGCAGACGATGTCCGGCCGGATCCCCCGCTCCGCCAGCGCCTGGATGACGCCGATGTGGGCCCACCCGCGGGCGGCACCGGTACCCAGGGCGAGGCCGATGCGCGGGCGATCGGTCACGCCGCCCCCCCGCCGCCCAGGGCCAGCTCCCCGGTGGGGTCCTCGGCCAGCGCCGCCAGGCGATGGACCGCCGAGCGCCAGTCGGGGTCGCGGGCCAGCTCGCCCCGGGCCACGGCATGGCGGCCGTGCATGCGCGCCAGGCGGACGTGGGCCAGGGGGTCGTCGGTGTGTTCCAGACCGTCGAGGATGGCGTCGGCGCCGGGGGTGTCGTTGCAGTGGAGGATGACGTCGCAGCCGGCCGCGCGGGCGGCCCGGGCGCGCTCCAGGGGGCCACCGGCCACCGCCGCCCCCGCCATGGCCAGATCATCGCTGAAGATGAGCCCCTGGAAGCCGAGCCACTCCCGCAGCATCGTCTGCAGCCAGAAGCGGGAGAAGCCGGCGGGCAGGCAGTCCACCTCGGGATAGATGACGTGGGCCGGCATCACCGCCGGCAGGCCGTTGCCCGCCAGGTGGGCGAAGGGGCGAAGGTCGTGGCCCCGCAGGGTCTCCAGGGTGCGCGGGTCCTCCGGTACCTCGTGGTGGGAGTCGGCGGCGATCCCGCCGTGGCCGGGGTAATGCTTGCCCACCGCCGCCATGCCGGCGGCGCGCATGCCGTGGACGAAGGCCTGCCCCAGCTCCTCCACCACCGCCGGCTCGCCATGCAGCGCCCGGTCGCCGATGACGCTGCTGACCCCGTAGTCCAGGTCGAGGACCGGCGCGAAGCTGAAGTCCACCCCGACGCTGCGCAGCTCCCGGGCCATGACCCAGGCGCCGTCGTAGGCGAGCTGGCGGGCCCGCTCGGGATCGGTGTCATGGACCTCGCCGTAGCGCCGCGGCGGCGGCAGCAGGGTGAAGCCGTCCCGGAAGCGCTGGACCCGGCCGCCCTCCTGGTCCACCGCCACCAGCAGATGGGGGTCGCGCACGGCGTGGATCTCGGCAACCAGCGCGGCGATCTGATCGGGGTCGACGAAGTTCCGGGCGAAGAGGATGACCCCGCCTACCAGCGGATGGGCCAGGCGCTCGCGCTCGGTGGCGTCGAGTTCCGTCCCGGCGATGTCGATCATGACCGGCCCCAGAGCCATGGCTACGGACCCTCCGGCGCAGGCTCACCCGGCCCGGCGATGTGGACCCGGGTCCCCGCGGGAACCCGGTCGAAGAGTTCGATGATGTCGTCATTACGCATGCGGATGCAGCCGTGGGAGCGCGGCTCGCCCATGGGCTGGCCCTCCGGGGTCCCGTGGATGTAGATATAGCGGCGGAAGGTATCCACCTCGCCGCCGCGATTGCGGCCCGGCTCCAGGCCGCAGAGCCAGAGGATCCGGGTGAGCACCCAGTCCCGACCCGGCTGCTCGGCCTCGAGTGCCGGGCTCCAGATCTCGCCGGTGGGCCGCCGTCCGCGGAAGGTGGTCCCCGCGGGCATGCCGGCCCCGATCCGGGCGCGGACGTAGTGCCAGCCGCGGGGCGTCCCGCCGCTGCCGTCCCGCTCCCCGGGCCCGGCGGCGCCGGTGGAGACCGGCCAGCGCGCCGCCGTTTCGCCGTCCTCCATCAGCGTCAGGCGCTGTTCCGCCAGGTCCACCCGGAGCCAGGGTGTCATGCCTTGCGGTCCGGCCAGTCGCGATACGGGTAGGTCACCAGGGAGACATTGTAGTAGCGTGGGTCGTCGGAGACCTCCTCGCCCAGCCAGTCGGGCCGCTCGTAGGCCTCATCCTCGGCGGCGAGCTCCAGCTCCGCGACCACCAGGCCGGCATTGTCACCGGCGAACTCGTCCACCTCCCAGGTATGGCCGCCTGCCTCGATGTAGTGGCGGGTCTTCTCGATGATGGGCCGCTGGCAGAGCTGGTCGAGCATCTCGTGGGCATCGGCCTCGGGGATGTCGTACTCGTACTCCAGGCGCGAGATATTCAGGGTCATGCTCTTGATGTTGAGGTTGGCCCCCGTCTCGTCCACCCGGACCCGCACCGAGGCATTGCCCTCGGCCAGGTAGCCCTGACGCATGGGGACCGAGCGGCTCACCGCCGCCCGCCAGCCGTCGTGGCGAACCAGGAATTTGCGCTCAATCTCCGCTGCCATCGTCTCCGGGCTCCCGATCCAGATCCGCTCCCAGTTCCAGCCACAGGGCACTGCTGTCGGTGTCCTCGGAGTGGCGCACCACCTCCTGGACGCCGGGCAGGCGGTGACCGAGCTCCACCGCCGCCTCGCTCCGACCCTCCGGATAGCGGATCCAGGACCGCTCGTGTTCCATCTCCGCGACCTCCTCCTGCTCTACCTCGAAACCCCGCTCCTCCAGCCAGTCGGCCCAGGTCCCCGCACGGTCGGCCCTATCGGACGCATGGCGGAGGACCACCCGGCCATTGGGCTCGGCCTCATCGGTGCCGTGCTCGGCCTGGAACTCCGATGCCAGCCGGCTCTGCTCCTCGGCCAGCGCGGCGCGATCCATATCCTGCCGTCTCTGATCCGATTCCAGCGCCTGCACACTCCGTCCCTGCTGCTCCTGTTGGCGGGCCTGCTGGTCGAGCTGCCGGCGGTGGCGGTCCAGGCGCGCCTCGTGGCGGTCCAGCCGATCCCGCAGGCCCTCATGCCGTTCCGACCGCTCCCGGGCCCCGGGCCGCCAGCTGATGCCGAAGTTCAGGGAGCGCTCCGGGCGGTGGCGATCGGCATCCGGTGCGAAACCGACCCCGATCTGCCACGCTACGCCGCCCCCGGCGGCGGCGTAGCGCAACCCCGGCGTGATCCGGAAGGTGCTGCGCTCGGCGTCCTTCTCCTGGCCCGCCTCGAACTCCAGGGTCAGGCCGAGGTTGCGATGGATGGGCTCTTCCACGCCCCACTGCAGGAAGTAGCGGTCCTCGGCGAGGTAGCCGGCACTCCGCACGTAGTCCCGTCGCTCCCACCCCAGACCGACGTGGTAGGTGGAGCCGTTGGCCAGCCCCGAATGGGCCAGGGCCGCCCCGCCGCCAGTATCGCCGCTGCCGATCCCCTTCTCCGGTTCGGCCTCCAGGGCGGTTCCCCAGAGCTGCAGCGCCGTGGCAGCGGTCTCGTCCCCGCCCAGGCGCAGCCGCAGATCGGCGCGGAGGTGGCGCATGCCCGTCTGTTCCTCCGGCTCGTCCCGGAGGCGCCACGGCAGGCTCCAGCCGAGCTGAACTCGCTCGTTGAGGCCATGTTCGAAGCCCAGGCGGACGTCGCCATCGTTGACCTCGGCGCCCGGATAGCGGTAGCGCTCGCCGGCGACGCCGATATGGTAGGCCGTCTCCCCCGCCGGGAGCTGGCCGGCCCCGATGCCGCCCTGGAGGTTGGTCCAGGGCAGTGGCGTGGGCCCCGCGAGCACCGGTGGTGCCAGGAGGGTCCCGCCCAGGAGCCCGATCAGGGAGCCGGTTGCCATTCTTCTCATTATCGTTCTCCTTGGATCGTCCACGGGCGGTGCCGGGGCAAGGCCCCGCCACCGCCGGAAGTCGATGGATGGCTCAGCGCTCGAACAGCGCCATGGCCTCGGCGTGGGCGGTGTGGGGGAACATGTCCACCACCCCGGCCCGCGCGAGGCGGAAGCCGTATTCCGCCAGATCGCCCGCATCCCGGGCCAGGGTGGCCGGGTTGCAGGAGACGTAGGCGATGCGCGAGGCGCCACTGGCGGCGGCGTGGTGGACCGCCGCCCGCGCCCCGGCCCGCGCCGGATCCAGGACCACGGCATCATACGCCCCACCCCACTCGGGCTCGGCCGCCGGGTGGTCCAGGTCGTCCACCAGGAAGCGGCAGCGCTCGCCCAGGCCGTTGGCCTCGGCGTTGGCGCGGGCCCGCTCCACCAGGCTCGGCGCTCCCTCCACGCCGGTCACCTGCGCGCCGCGGCTGGCCAGGGGCAGGCTGAAGTTGCCCAGGCCGCAGAAGAGGTCCAGTACCTGTTCCCCCGGTTGCGGGTCCAGCAGCTCCACCACGCGCGCCACCAGGTCGCGGTTGATGGCGGCGTTGATCTGGATGAAGTCGGTGGGGGCGAAGGCCAGCTCCACGCCGAAGGCGGGGTGGGCGTAGCGCAGGTCCACACCCCCCTCCGGCCAGAGGGGATGGGCCGTGGACTCGTCCCCCGGCTGGAGGTGGATCCCCAGCCCGGTCGCCCGGCCGAATTCGGTGAGCCGCTCGGCGTCCCCCGGACCCAGCGGGTCCAGGTGGCGGATGACCAGGGTGCCGGCCTCGTCGCCCAGGGCGATCTCCACCTGGGGCACCCGCTCGGCGATGGTCAGGCCGTCGATGGTCCGTGCCAGTTCCGGGATGTGCTCGCCGATGCGCGGGTCCAGGATGTCGCAGCGCTGGGTATCCACCACGTAGCCGGTGCCGCGCTCGCGAAAGCCCACCAGGACGCCGCCCTTCTGCGGCACCCGCTTGGCCCCCAGCCGCGCCCGGCGACGGTAGCCCCAGAGCGGCCCGGTGAGCGGCGGCTCCTGCACCTCGGGGACGACCCCGCCCAGCCGCTCCAGCTGGTCCATGAGCCCCTCGGCCTTGAAGCGGACCTGGGCCGCCGCGTCCATGTGCTGGAGGCTGCAGCCGCCGCAGACACCGAAATGGGGACAGGGCGCCTCCACCCGGTCGGCCGCCGCCTCCAGGACCTCCTCGACCCGGCCGGCATCGTGGTTGCGCCGGCGATCGGTATAGCGGAAGCGGACCCGCTCGCCGGGCAGCGCCCCGTCGACAAAGGTGACCTTGCCCTCGATGCGAGCGATGCCGCGCCCCTCGTGGGAGAGGGACTCGATGGTGGTCTCCACCGACTCCGCCGGCAGGCGCTTGCGGCGCGCCATGTCAGCCCTCCCCCCGCCAGGCGTGGAGGAATTCGGCCAGGTGGGGGCGGCCGTCCTCGGCGAGCATGGCCGCCAGCCGGTCCTGCTCCCGCTGGAGCATGGGCCCGTCCAGCTGCCCGGTGAAGTGCTGGAAGCCGAGATAGACCAGATAGGTATTCAGGACGTCGGTCTCGCAGTAGGCGCGGATCCCCTCGATATCCCCCTGCTGGAAGGCGGGCCAGACCTTGCTGCCGTCCATGCCCATCTTGCCGGGGAAGCCCATGAGGGTCGCCATCTCGTCCAGCGGCGCGTTGGCGCGCGGCTGATAGCCCGAGAGGACGTCCATGAGGTCGGTATGGCGCCAGTGGAAACGGCCCAGGTAGTTGTTGAAGCGGTGCTCGTTGTACTGGTCCCCGGTGTCCCAGTAGCTCGACGCCTGGATGCCGTGGAGCAGCCCCCGGTAGTGGAGCACCGGCAGGTCGAAGCCGCCGCCGTTCCAGGAGACCAGGGTCGGGTGGTAGTGGTCGATGCCGCGGAAGAACTGGTCCAGCAGCACCGCCTCGCCGTCCCCCGGCTCCCCCAGGGAGCGGACCTTGAGGGTGTCGGCGCCGTCACGCAGGACGATGCTGATGGCCACCACCCTGTGGAGGTGGTGGCGGAGGAAGTCGGAGCCGGTGGCCTGGCGCCGGCGCTGGAAGAGCAGCTCGGCCACCTCGCCGTCGGTGAGCTCGTCGCCGAGGCCGAGCAGCCGACGGGCGCCGTCCGTGTCCGGGACGGTCTCGATGTCGAAGATCAGGGTATTCATGTCAGCCGGGGTAGACGCCGGTGGAGAGGTAGCGGTCACCCCGGTCGCAGATGATGGCGACCACCGTCGCCCCGTCCACCGCCCGCGCCTGGCGCAGGGCGGCGGCCACGGCACCGCCGGAGGAGACCCCGGCGAAGATCCCCTCCCGGGCCGCCAGGGCGCGCATGGTCTCCTCGGCCTCCTGCTGGCCCACCTCCAGGGTATGGTCCACGCGGGCCGCCTCGAAGATGGAAGGCAGATACTCCGGCGGCCAGCGCCGGATCCCCGGGATCGCCGCCCCCTCCGCCGGCTGTACGCCGACGATGGAGACGGCCGGCTTCACCTCCTTGAGGTAGCGGGAGGTCCCCATGATGGTACCGGTGGTCCCCATGGCGCTGACGAAGTGGGTCACCTCACCGCCGGTATCGCGCCAGATCTCCGGGCCGGTCCCCTCGTAATGGGCGCGGGGGTTGTCGGGGTTGGCGAACTGGTCCAGGACGAAGCCCTCGCCGGCCGCGCCCATGGCGGCGGCCCGGTCCCGTGCCCCCTCCATGCCCTCCTCCCGGGTCACCGAGATGATCTCGGCCCCGTAGGCGCGCATGGCGGCCCGGCGCTCCTCGGACATGTTCTCCGGCATGAGGAGGACCATGCGATAGCCCTTGATGGCCGCCGCCATGGCCAGGGCGATGCCGGTATTGCCGGAGGTTGCCTCCACCAGGGTATCGCCAGGCCGGATCTCGCCGCGCGCCTCCGCCCCCTGGATCATGGCCATGGCCGGCCGATCCTTGACCGAACCGGCCGGGTTGTTGCCCTCCAGCTTCACCAGTACCGTGCTATTGGTGTCATTGAGCCGCTGGAGGCGGACCAGGGGCGTATTGCCGACGCAGGCTTCGATGGTTGGTAATTGCATGCCGGCATTCTAGCGCCCCGCCCCGGCGCGGCAAAGGCTCGT
>JBNJED010000063.1:0-8581 GCA_051745535.1 Pseudomonadota bacterium
GGTGATGCGCTCCTCGTTGATATCGAAGCCGAGGGTGGGATAGGACCGGCCGAAGGCCACCGCCAGCGGCAGCCCCACGTAGCCCATCCCGATGATTCCGATTCGTGCCTCTTCCAGCTGCATGGGGCCTCTCCGTGCGTTGATGGGGGACGACGCCCCGGTTGGTTGCTCGAGGAGGCCACTATAGCGGAATATTTTTCTACCAAAAGTGTTAGGTGATAGAACTTCGAGCAGAATTCGTCTATTTGCTTAATTGTGTTGCATCGAACTCGATTCATTGGAAGTAGTATACGCCCAACGATTGCGGCATGCGGTGTTCGTGTGGCGATTATCGGGCATCGAAGCGAGGGCGTTGCGTGGCGACCATAAGGATATTCCGACACTACCTGAGGCTCCCTTTTCTGGTCCTTGGTTTGGTAGAAGCAGGAGCATTCCTGGTAGTTTTTTATGCAGGCGTCTATTTGCGATTTTTTGACCAACCGGACGCCATCAATGAGAGCGTTGGTCAGCTTCTGCCGCGGGGCATCATCTTCTCGCTCGTCCTGGTGGTGGCCCTGGTCGCCGTGGGCCTCTACCAGGCCCGGTTGCGCGAGGGGCGGACCGGGATCGTCCTCCGGGAGATCGCCGGGTTCGCCCTGGGCGGCGCCGGGCTGGCCCTCATCTTCTATCTCTTCCCCCCTGTCTTCACGGGCCGGGGGGCGCTGGCCCTGGCCCTGCTCCTGGCCTTCATCGCGTCGGTGGTGCTCCGGCTCTTCTTCTACCGCACGGTGGACGTGGAAACCCTGAAGCGCCGGGTGCTGGTGCTCGGCGCCGGCGAGCGGGCGGCCTCCGTTACCCGCTATCGCCGCCGTGTGGATCAGCGGGGCTTCACCATCGTCGGGTTCGTCCACGTCCGCGGGGAGCGGGACGCGGTGGATCCCGGCCGGGTCTTCCATCTCCACGGCTCATTGCTGGAGCTGGCCCGGGAGAACCAGGTGGAGGAGATCGTGGTGGCCATCGATGACCGCCGCCGCAGCTTCCCCATGGACGAACTCCTGGACTGTCGCATGAGCGGCGTCGCGGTCATCGAGCTGCTGACCTTCTACGAGCGGGAGTACGGCAAGGTCCGCCTGGACCTCATCCACCCCAGCTGGCTGGTCTTCACGGACGGCTATGCCCAGGGGACCTTTCGCGCCTACATCAAGCGCAGCTTCGATATCGTCGCCGCCCTGGCGCTGCTGGTCCCGGCCCTGCCGGTGATGGTGGTCACGGCCATCGCCATCCTCATCGAGGATGGCTGGCGCCAGCCGGTCTTCTATCTCCAGACCCGTACCGGCGAGCACGGCCGTCCGTTCCGGGTCATCAAGTTCCGCAGCATGGTGGTGGACGCGGAGAAGGAGGGGGCGGCCCAGTGGGCGACCCAGAATGACGCCCGGGTGACCCGGGTCGGGGCCTTCATCCGCAAGACCCGCATCGACGAGCTGCCCCAGATCCTCAACGTCCTCAAGGGCGACATGAGCTTCGTCGGCCCGCGTCCCGAGCGGCCGGAGTTCAACCTCCAGCTGGCCCGCACCATCCCCTATTACGACGAACGCCACCGGGTGAAGCCGGGGATCACCGGCTGGGCCCAGCTCTGCTACCCGTACGGCGCCTCGGAGGAGGATGCCCGGGAGAAGCTCCAGTACGACCTCTACTACGTGAAGAACCACAGCCTCTTCCTGGACTTCGTGATCCTCCTGCAGACGGTGGAAGTGGTCCTTTTCGGCAAGGGGGCGAGATGAGGCTGGTCGTCTTTTCCGCAAACGCGGTTGTCGGCGGCAGCCAGTTCGCCGGATGGCGTCGAATCCTTTGTATCCCGCGCCCCGGGCGCGTCCATGGCCGGGGCACTGTCCCGGAGGAAGGAAGTCAGCTCATGAAGACCCAGTCGACTGTAGTGTCTCCCCGCGCCGGCGCTGGCCGGTGGGCCGTGGCGGTGCTCCTGGCCCTGGCCGTGGCCACCCTCGCGGCCTGCGGTGGGGGAGCGGCCCAGCGGGAGGGAGCCGGGGGCGCGCCATCCGGGAGCGGGGATGCCAGTGGCTACCGCCTGGTGGAGTCCTACCAGATCGGGGTGGATGACACCCTCCAGGTCAGTGTCTGGCGGCACGAGGACCTCTCGGTGAGCGTCCCCGTCCGTCCTGACGGCCAGATCTCGGTCCCCCTGGGGGGCGAAGTGGAGGCGGCGGGCCGGACGCCGCCGGAGGTGGCCCGGAGTATCGAGCAGGCGCTGTCCGAGTTCGTCCGGGATCCCCAGGTCGCGGTCATCGTTACGGAGCTCAACAGCCACGAATACCTCTCCCGGGTCCGGGTGACCGGGGCGGTGCCATCGCCGCTGTCGATCCCCTACCGGCCCGGGATGACCGTCCTCGATCTGGTCCTGGAGGCGGGGGGCGTCACCGAGTTCGCCGCTCCCTCCCGATCCCGGGTCTACCGGCGCACCGGGTCGAAGACGGAGACCATGGATGTGCGCCTCGATCGGATCCTCGAGGACGGCGATCTGGACAGCAACATCGAGCTCCGCCCGGGGGACGTCGTGACCGTCCCCGAGCGGATCTTCTGAGGAGGGAGCCATGGCATTCTCGATGGAGGAGCAGACCCGGATCCTGGTCCGGGAGGTCTACCACCGGCGGGTCATGATCGTGACCCTGTTCATCATCGTCTCCCTGGTGGCGGCCGGCGTGGGCCTCGTCATGCCCAAGCGCTACACCACCAGCACCGACATCCTGGTGGACGATCGCAATATCCTGCAGCCGCTCATGGAGGGGACTGCCGTGCCTACCGGCGTTTCCGATCGTGCGGGCCTGGCCCGGGAGCTCATCTTCGGCCAGCGGATCCTCCGTCAGGTCTTCGAGGAGGCCGGCCTGGGCGAGCCCGACATGACGGCCAGCGAGGAGGATCGGGCGCTGGAGGATCTCAAGTCGGCCACTCGGGTGACCAGCCACGGCGACAATCTCATCCGGATCACCTACCAGGACCAGGAGCCCGAGCGGGCGCAGAAGGTAGCGGAGCTCTTTGCCGGCCTCTTTATCCAGGGCAGTCGGTTATCCAAGCTTCAGGAGAGCCGGGAGGCCTTCAACTTCATCGACGAGCAGGTGGAGGAGTACCACCAGAAGCTGGTGGAAGCGGAGCGCAAGCTCAAGGAGTTCCGTTCACACAATCTCGGCGCCCGGGCCGGCTCCGAGAGTTCCATCAATCAGCGGATCAACGAGCTGACCTCGCGCATCGAGCGCACGGAGATGGAGCTCAAGGAGGCCCGGGTCCAGGAGACGTCCCTCCAGCGACAGCTCTCCGGCCAGGCCGCGATCACCGTGAGCCTCACTCGGGAGGGGCAGTTCCGCGGCCAGCTGGCCGAGCTCCAGCAGAAACGGGATGAACTCCTGCTGCGCTACACCGAATCCCACCCCGACGTGCGCCGGGTCCAGTCCCAGATCGAGGCCCTGCGTACGGCCGTGGAGGACGAGCGACAGCAGCGGCAGCTGGCCGAGCAGGCCGGCGAGCAGGGCAGCTTCGTCGACGAGAACATCTCCCTGAACCCCCTCTACCAGCAGCTGCGCAGCCAGCTCTCGGAGATCCGGACCCGCATCGACACCCTGGAGATCCGGCTGACGGAGAGCGAGGAACAGCTGGAACGGGAGATCGGACGGGGCCAGCAGGTCCACGAGAGCGACGCGGTCCTCTCGGAACTCAACCGGGACTACGACGTGAACAAGGAGATCTACCAGGACCTCCTGCGCCGACGGGAGAACGCCCGTGTCTCCATGAGCATGGACGAGCAGGATCAGGGCCTGGCCCTGCGCATCGAGGAGCCGGCGCGACTGCCGAGCCAGCCGGATGGTCTGCGCCTGATGCACGTTGCCGGTGCGGGCCTCTTCGCCGGCCTGGCCCTGCCACTCGTGCTGGTGCTGCTGGTGGTCCGCTTCGATCCGCGGCTGCGTTCCACCGAGGAGCTGGCCCGCACCCTGGAGGTGCCCGTCATGGGCGTCATTCCCCACCTGGCGAATCCCGTCGACCGCCGGCACCGGCGGCGGACCACCCTGTGGCTGGTGTTCGCCACCCTGCTCTGGGGTGGCCTCTTCGGGGCGGCCGGCTGGGCCCGAATCACCGGAGTCGTGTAATGACCAGCAAACTGGAAAATGCCCTGGAACGCGCCCGCTCCGAAGGGGGCGGTGATGGCAGGACGAGCGATGGCAACTTCCGACCGGATCCGGGCAATCGTTCCCTGCGTCGGCGAGAGGACCAGCACCGTGCCATTGCCAGCATGGACGAGGGGCCGCTGCACACCGCCGAGTTCCTGGACGAGCGGCGGATCATCCATCCCGGCATGGCGCAGTCCGAGGTGGCCAACCGCTTTCGGGATCTACGAACCCGGCTGTTCAAGCTGCGGCCCACCGGCAACTTCTCCCTGCTGGTGACCTCGGTGGTCCCCAGCGGTGGGGCGACCTTCACCGGCCTCAACCTGGCCGCCGCCATCGCCCTGGACCAGTCCCGGACCTCCCTGGTGATCGACGCGAACCTGAGCGAGCCCCGCCTGCAGGAGATCCTCGACCTCCGACCGGAACTGGGACTGGCCGACTATCTGGAGGATGACACCCTGGAGGTGGCCCGGATCCTCCACACCAGCGGGATCCCGCGGCTGCGGGTCATCCCCATGGGCCGGCGGCGCGAGGGGGCGGCGGAGTTCTTCACCTCCATGCGGATGCAGCGCTTCATGGACGACGTCCAGAGCCGGTATCCGGACCGTTATGTGGTGGTCGACGGTCCGGCGCTGTCGGAATCCGCGGATGCCCGGATCCTCGCCGACCTCTGTGACTACGTCCTCCTGGTCGTCCCCTACGGCCGCGTAACGCGGCCGCAGATGGAGCAGGCCGTGGCCAATGTCGGCCAGGAACGGCTGGCCGGTGTCGTGATGAATGATGAACCGACCTGGGATTGATGGGGGGCTCCGCCCCTGGCTGCTGGTAGCGGCGGTGACCCTGCTGCCGCCGTCCACCGCCGTCGCCCTGGAGACCGGCTGGGAGCTGGGTGTGATCCACGAGTACAGCGACAACATCCGCCGGGCCCCGGAGGGGCAGGAGGAGTCCGACGTGATCCGCACCGGCCGGCTGGGTGCGAGCCTCATCGCGGACCGCTCCGACCTGGAGGGGGAGGCACAGGTGCGGGTGGACTTCATCGACTATCTCGACGAGACCTTCGACCCGGAGGTCCGGGGCCAGGGTAGCGCGGATCTCACCTGGCACATCGCCCCGGAGCGCTTCAGCTGGCAGGTGGAGGAGCGGCTGGCGGTGATCGAGGAGCAGTCCACCGATCCGCTATCGCCCGACAATCGACAGCAGATCAATGTCTTCTCCACCGGGCCCGATTATCGCCTGCGGCTGGGGGGCACGCGCTTCCTGGACGCCGGCGCCCGCTATACCGATATCCGCTACTCCCGCAGCAATACCGACAATCGGCGGGTGGGCGGACAGCTCCAGCTGGGCTGGCGGCCCCGGGCCACCCTGGAGAGTCGGCTCATCCTGGATGCCATCCGGGTGCACTATCCGCTCCAGGCCGGTACCCGGGACTACGATCGCCAGGATCTCTACGGGCGCGTCCTGCTGGAGGGCGCGACCACGCGGACCGTCGCCGACCTCGGCGTGACCGCCATCCAGCGCTCGGCCGGCGATGATGTGGCCGGCGGCCTGGCACGGCTGGGCTGGGAGCGGGAGATGTCCACCGCGACGCGGGTCCGGCTGGGCCTGGCCGGGGAGTATACCGACACGGCCAGCGACCTGCTGGGCCGCCCCGGCGAGCCGGTCCGCGACCCCTCCGCGGTGGACTCCTCGGCCGATATCTTCTTCGCCCGGCGCGCCGAGGTGGGGTTCCGCCGCGAGACCCCCCGGGGCTCCCTGGCGCTGGACCTGCGCGCCGAGGACCGGACCTACGAGGAGGCGCCCCTGGACCAGCAGCGCGGCGAGGCGAGCGTGAATCTGGGCGTGGTCGCGGGGCCGCGCAGCCGGGTGGAGCTGTTCGGCTACCAGGCCGTCTACGACTACGACGCCAGCGACCGCCTGGATACCGACCGGGAAGGGGGGCTGCGCCTGCGCATCCGGCTGCGCCAGGCCCTGGAGCTGCGCCTTCAGGGTTCCCGCGCGGAGCGGGAGACCAGCGGCGCCACCGGCGAATACCAGGAGGACAGCGTCCTCCTGGAACTGAGCTACCGGGGGTAGGGGAGCCATGTATCTCGAGTATTTCGGCCTGGATGACGAGCCGTTCCGCCTGGATCCCGAGGGGGATCACATCTACCTCTCGGACAACCATCGCCGTGCGCGGACCTTCATGGAGTACTCCCTCTTCCGGGAGGGCGGATTCGTGGTGGTCACCGGCGACATCGGCACCGGCAAGACCACCCTGGTGGAGCACTTCCTCGCCGGCCTGCCGGACCACGTGGAGATCGCGCGCCTGGCGCGGACCCGGCTGGAGCCCGCCGAGCTCCTGCAGACGCTGGTCAGTCGCTTCGGGATGGCGCCCTTCGAGGGCAGCCGGGTCGCCTACATCGACGCCATCACCGACCACCTGGAGGCGGTCTATCGCCGCGGCCATACCGCGCTGCTGGTGGTGGACGAGGCCCAGTCCCTGGGCCGGGATGCCCTGGAGGAGCTGCGGCTGCTCACCGAGTTCGGCGGGGGCCGCGGCCGCCGCCTCCACGTGTTGCTGGTGGGCCAGCCGGAGCTGGGGGAACTCCTGGACGGGCCGGGGATGGACCAGTTCCTCCAGCGGGTCCGGCTGCGCATGCACCTGCGCCCCCTGAATGCCGAGGAGATGGTGGAGTACATCGATCATCGCCTGGCGGTGGCCGGGGCGGCAGAGGGGCTCTTCGACGACGCCGCCTGTGCGCGCATCCTGGAATACACCGGCGGCATCCCCCGGCTGGTCAACGTCCTCTGCGATACCGCCCTGATGCTCGCCTACGGCGAGGGCCGTCGCTATCCCGGCCTCGTCTCGGTGGACGAGGCGGTGGCCGAGCTGGGCTGGCGGCCCTTCGCCGAGCGGCCGCGCGGCCCGGCCCCCTCCGGGGGCACCGAGGGCGCCGTGCGCGAGGTGGCGAGCCAGCTGGAAGCGGGGCTGGGGGCGCTACAGGAGGAGCTGGCGGCCACGCGGGAACAGCTGGCCGACCTCACCGAGGCCGTCCGCCGGCTGACCAGCAACGGCGGTGAGGTGCCCCCGGAACTGGACGACCTGGTGGATCGCAGCGAACTCGGGGAAGACCCGCCCCGGGAGGAACGCCCGGGCGGACACGGCTGGTCCTCCCTGAGCCGCCACCGGGAGACGCCCTGATGGTCGGTATCGCCGGGATCGTCCTGGTCCAGCGCCACCTGGCACCGCCCCGGGCGGAGGAGCTGGGGCGCATGGCCGCGGCCCTGGGCGGGACGGGGGAGACCCTGGTCGCCGGAGGGGCGGGGACGGCGGTGGCGGGTTCCCCGGTCCACCGCCTGGAACGGGGCGGGTGGCTGGTTGCCGCCGGCTCCGGTTCGACCCGCCTGCCCGTCGAGGAGTGGCTGCCCGGCGACGCCCCGGGTCCGGCCCTGGCCCGGTTGACCGGTCCGTTCGCGCTCGCCGCCTGGGATGCCGGGCGCGGCCGCCTGGTCCTGGCAGCGGACTGCCTGGGTCAGGCGCCCCTCTATTTCGCCCAGGCCCGCGGGCGGGTCTGTTTCGCCACCCGCGTGGCGGCCCTGAGCGAGGGGCTGGGCGGCGAGCTGGAGATGGACCCGGTCGGTCTGGACCAGCTCTTCACCCTGGGGGCACCGGTGGCCCCGCGCACGGTCTTTCAGGGGATCGAGCGGGTTCCGCCGGGACACTGGCTGGTATTCGAGGCGGGCCACAGGGCCGTCCACCGGTTCGCCCCGCCGGCCTTCGAGCCGGGCGGATTGTTCGCCGCCGGGGGTATGGGTGGGGAGAGACCGCTGGAAGTGGCCCTGGAACAGGTAGTGCGGGATTCCTCCGCGACCAGCGTGATGGTGGATCCGGACGAGGGGGCCGACCATCCGGCGGCGGCGCTCCTCCTGGACATCGCCGGCCGGCGGGGCCTGGCTCGGCAGGATGGTGGGGACCCGGCGCAGGCGGGACTGATCGCGGCGGATCTGGAGACCGCTGTGCAGGCGCTGGAGAGCCCGCTGAACACCCTGGCGCCGGCCGGCGAGGCCGCGTTTCTGCGGCGTCGGGGTTCGATCCCGTCGGGCCCGGTGGTGACCACCGCCGGCGGGGGCCTGGTCTCCGGCCGGTGTGTCCTGGTGCGCGAGCTGGCCATCCGCCGGGGTTGGTCGCGGGAACCGGATTCCCGCCGCCGGCCCTGCCTGCTGGATGCCCTGGATCCGGAGCGTCTGGAGGGGGCCAGCCCGGTATGGCGCCGGGCCCTCTACGGGATGGGACGGTCGGCCCCCGATGCGGTGACCTTCAGCCACCTGCCGCGCTGGGAGGAGCGCCGACGGATCCGGGCCCTCTACACCGCGACGGTGCGCGAGGCCATCCCCGGAGACCCCGTGGCCGAGCTGGAAGAGGCGCTGTCGCCGGAACTGGTCCAGTGGCCGGG
>JBNJED010000064.1:0-8450 GCA_051745535.1 Pseudomonadota bacterium
GCCTTCCAGCGGCTGGGGTGCGGCTGGCGGCCGGCGGCGATGCTGGCAGTCTTTGGCGGGGTGGCCGTGAGTACCCTGGTAGTGTTGGCGGGGACGGGGTACACCATCGCCTGGCTGGCCGCGGTGGCCGGGCTGTTGACCATGGCGGTGTCTACCGTGGTCTACGGCCTCAATCGGCGCCACTGGGCCGGCCTGGCCGGCGGGGCGGTGCTGGCCATCGGCGTGGTTGCCGCCACCTGGTCGGTGGTGGGCGGGGCCGGGCCATCCGGAGAGGGCTTTGCCAGCGATCCCGTTGCGGCTGCCAACCTCCATCTCCAGGGTGAGGCAGAGGCGGCCGTGGATCTCTCGCCGGCGGTGACCCGGCGGCTGGCTGTCTGGGAAGGGACGGTAAACGCGGTGGCCACCTCGCCGTGGCTGGGGCCGGCCGGAGCTGCCGAGATGGCCAGGGACGGCGAGTATGTCCATCTCCAGTCGGCCTACGGGGCCATCGCCCTGGATCTGGGCCTGGTGGGGCTGGCGCTCTTTGCCCTGCTGGCCGTCCTGCTGCTCCGCGACGCTGTTCTCCTGGCACGCCACCGCCTGTGGTCCGCGGTCTGGGTGGTGGCCATCCTGGGGGTGAGCGGGGCGCTCGGCGTCCTGCTGCTGCTGTCGGTCCAGATCCACGCCACTCCGGGCCGGGCCCTGGTAGCCATGGTGGCGGCCGTCTACTTCGCCGGTGCCTTCCAGCGGCGCTGGTTCGGCGGTCGTCCCGGTGGGCGCCAGTCTCGGGATGGCGAGGACCTCCCGGCAGGGGTGGCCCGCCTGCCCGCCTGGCGCGACGCTGCCTGATCGACTCCGCGGGGTAGCGGTCCCAGCCCCGGACGGCGTAGGATCGGGGGGTTCGACCGCGGAGAACGAAATGGCCGGCAAGACCCTCTACGACAAGCTCTGGGACGCCCACGTGGTGGCCACCGATCCGGATGGCACCGCGCTGCTCTATATCGACCGCCACCTGGTCCACGAGGTCACCTCGCCCCAGGCCTTCGAGGGTCTGCGCCTGGCGGGGCGGCGGCCGTGGCACGCGGAGAGTGTCCTGGCGACCCCGGACCACAACGTCCCCACCACCGATCGGGCGCAGGGAATCACCGACGCCACCTCGCGGATCCAGGTGGAGACGCTGGATGACAACTGCGCCGAATACGGCATCACCGAATTCCGCATGGACGATATCCGTCAGGGCATCGTCCACGTCATCGGTCCGGAGGAGGGCGCCACGCTCCCCGGCATGACCGTGGTCTGCGGCGACTCCCACACCTCCACCCACGGCGCCTTCGGCTGCCTGGCCCACGGTATCGGTACCTCCGAGGTGGAGCACGTCCTGGCCACACAGTGCCTGTGGCAGTCCAAGTCGAAGAACATGCAGGTGCGGGTGGAGGGCCACGTGGGCCCCGGCGTCACCGCCAAGGACATTGTCCTCCACATCATCGGCACCATCGGCACCGCCGGCGGGACCGGCTCCGCCATCGAGTTCGCCGGCGAGGCCATCCAGGACCTCTCCGTGGAGGGCCGGATGACCGTCTGCAACATGGCCATCGAGGCCGGCGCCCGCGCCGGTATGGTGGCGGTGGACGACAAGACTATCGACTACTTCCGCGATCGCCCCTATGCCCCCCGGGGCGAGGACTGGGAGCGGGCGGTGGCGGCCTGGCAGGACCTGCACAGCGACCCGGATGCGGAGTTCGAACGGGTGGTGCGCATCGATGCCGCCGCCATCGAGCCCCAGGTCTCCTGGGGGACCTCCCCGGAGATGGTCGCCGGGATCGGCGGGGTGGTGCCCGATCCGGCCGACGCCGCCGACGCCGTTCAGCGCGACGGCTGGCAGCGCGCCCTGGAGTACATGGCGCTGGAGCCGGGTACGCCGATTAGCGCCATCCGCCCGGACCGGATCTTCATCGGCTCCTGCACCAACTCCCGCATCGAGGACCTGCGCGCCGCCGCCGAGGTGGTGCGCGGCCACCGGGTGGCCGACTCCGTCACCCAGGCCATGGTGGTCCCCGGCTCCGGGCTGGTGAAGCAGCAGGCCGAGGCCGAGGGGCTGGACCGGGTATTTACCGAGGCCGGCTTCGAGTGGCGCGCGCCGGGTTGCTCCATGTGCCTGGCCATGAACGCCGATCGGCTGGAGCCGGGGGAGCGCTGCGCCTCCACCTCCAACCGCAACTTCGAGGGCCGGCAGGGCCAGGGGGGGCGGACCCACCTGGTGAGCCCGGCTATGGCCGCCGCGGCGGCGGTCTTCGGCCACTTCGTCGACGTGAGGGAGCTGTAGGATGGAGGCCCTGACCCACCACCAGGGGCTTGTTGCCCCGCTGGACCGCGCCAACGTGGATACCGACGCCATCATCCCGAAGCAGTTCCTGAAGTCGGTGAAGCGCACCGGCTTCGGCCCCAACCTCTTCGACGAGTGGCGCTACCTGGACCACGGCGAGCCCGGGCAGGACCCGGGCCAGCGCCAGGAGAACCCCGACTTCGTCCTCAATCAGCCGCGCTACCGGGGGGCGTCCATCCTCCTGGCGCGGGAGAACTTCGGCTGCGGCAGCTCCCGGGAACACGCCCCCTGGGCGCTGGCCGACTACGGCTTCCGGGTGATCATCGCCCCGAGCTTCGCCGACATCTTCTACAACAACTGCTTCAAGAACGGGCTGCTGCCGGTGGTCCTGGACGCGGAGACGGTGGACCGGCTCTTCCGCGAGACCGAGGCCACCGAGGGCTACGAGCTGGCGGTGGACCTGGCGGCGCAGACCGTCACCACCCCCGGCGGCGAGGCCATCCCCTTCGAGGTGGACCCGGCGCGCAAGCGCCGCCTCCTGGAGGGGCTGGACGACATCGGCCTGACCCTGGAGTACGCCGACGCCATCCGCGCCTACGAGGCGCGCCGGCGCGAGGAGGCCCCCTGGCTCTTCGCCGGCATCCGCGACAACGGTTAAGGGAGACACCATGACCCAACAGATCCTGGTCCTGCCCGGGGACGGCATCGGCCCCGAGATCGTCACCGAGGCCGTCAAGGTCCTGGATGTGCTGCGCGAGCGCCACGGCCTGGACATCACCACCGTGGAGGGGCTGGTGGGCGGCGCCGCCTACGAGGCCGAGGGCCATCCGCTGCCCGAGGAGACGCTGCACATGGCGCGCGAGTCGGCCGCGGTGCTCCTGGGCGCCGTGGGCGGCCCGCAGTGGGAGTCCCTGGACCGTCCCCTGCGCCCGGAGCAGGGGCTGCTGGGGCTGCGCTCGGAGCTGCAGCTCTTCGCCAACCTCCGCCCGGCCATCCTCTACCCCCAGCTCGCCGAGGCCTCCACCCTGAAGCCGGAGGTGGTGGCGGGGCTGGACATCATCATCGTCCGCGAGCTCACCGGCGGGATCTACTTCGGCCAGCCGCGCGGCGTGCGGACCAACGCCGCCGGCGAGCGCGAGGGCTACAACACCTTCGTCTACAGCGAGTCGGAGATCCGGCGCATCGGCCGCGTGGCCTTCGAGACGGCGCGGCGCCGGGGCGGACGGCTCTGCTCCGTGGACAAGGCCAACGTCCTGGAGGCCACCGAGCTCTGGCGGCAGGTGATCACCGAGCTGCACGCCGAGTATCCCGACGTGGAGCTCTCCCACATGTACGTGGACAACGCCGCCATGCAGCTGGTGCGCGAGCCCAAGCAGTTCGACGTGGTGGTCACCTCCAACATGTTCGGCGACATCCTCTCCGATGCCGCCGCCCAGCTCACCGGCTCCATCGGCATGCTGCCCTCGGCCTCCCTCAACGCCGACGGCACCGGCATGTACGAGCCCATCCACGGCTCGGCCCCGGACATCGCCGGGCAGGGGGCGGCCAATCCCCTGGCTACCATCCTCTCCGTGGCCATGATGCTGCGCCACTCCCTGGGCGCGCCGGAAATGGCCGACGCCGTGGAGGCCGCCGTGGGCCGGGTCCTGGACAGCGGTCTGCGCACCCCCGATATCCACTACGCCGGTACCACGCGCGCCACCACCGCCGAGATGGGTGATGCCGTGGTGGCGGAGCTCAAGCAGTGAAGGAGACGGACATGAAGCGCGTAGGCATCGTGGGCTGGCGCGGCATGGTGGGCTCGGTGCTCACCGAGCGCATGCGCGCCGAGGGCGACTTCGGCCACTTCGAGCCGGTCTTCTTCTCCACCTCCCAGGCCGGCGGCGTCGGGCCGGACATCGGCCGGGAGACCCCGCCGGTGGGCGACGCCAACGACGTCGACGCCCTGGCGGCCATGGATATCATCGTCACCACCCAGGGCGGCGACTACACCACGACCATGCACCGGGCGCTGCGCCAGGCGGGCTGGAAGGGCCACTGGATCGACGCCGCCTCCACCCTGCGCATGGCCGAGGAGAGCCTCATCGTCCTCGACCCGGTGAACCGGGACGTCATCGAGCAGGGTATCCACGACGGGGTGCGCGACTTCGTTGGCGGCAACTGCACCGTGAGCCTCATGCTCATGGCCATCGGCGGCCTCTTCCGCCAGGGCCTGGTGGAGTGGGTGAGCCCCATGACCTACCAGGCCGCTTCCGGCTCCGGCGCCCGCCACATGCGCGAGCTGCTGGAGCAGATGGGGGCGCTCCACGGCGCCGTGGCCGACGAGCTCGCCGATCCGGCCAGCGCCATCCTCGCCATCGACCGCCGGGTTACCGAGACCCTGCGCAGCGATGCGCTGCCCACCGAGAACTGGGGCTTTCCCCTGGCCGGCAGCCTGCTGCCCTGGCTGGATGCCGAGATGGCCTCCGGCCAGAGCAAGGAGGAGTGGAAGGCCGAGGTGGAGACCAACAAGATCCTCGGCCGGCAGGGCGACCCCATCCCCATCGACGGCCTCTGCGTCCGGGTGGGGGCGATGCGCTCCCACAGCCAGGCGCTGACCATCAAGCTCACCCGGGACGCGCCGCTGGACGAGGTCGAGGCCATCCTGGGCGAGGCCAACGACTGGGTCTCAGTGGTCCCCAACGAGAAGGAGGCGAGCCTCGCCCGGCTCACCCCGGCGGCGGTCACCGGCACCCTGGACGTCCCGGTGGGTCGGCTGCGCAAGCTCTCCATGGGCAGTGAGTACCTCTCCGCCTTCACCGCCGGCGACCAGCTCCTCTGGGGCGCGGCCGAGCCCCTGCGCCGGACCCTGCGCATCCTCCTGGAGGCCGAATGAGCGCCGAACCCATCAAGGGCGGGACCCTGGCGCTGGTCGGGGACGGTCCCGCCGCCGAGGCCATTCTGGAGGGGCTGGCGCAGACCGGCTGGATCCCCGAGCGCATCGAGGTCCTGGCGGCGAGGCCGGAACCGGGGGCGACCCTGGCCGGCGGCGGCCGCAGCGTGGATGTCACCCCGGTGGCCGATTTCGACTTCTCCGCCGCCGATATCGCCATCTTCGTGGACGACCCCGCCTGCGCCGAGGCCTTCGCCGCCCCGGCGGCGGAGGCCGGCTGCTCGGTCATCGAGGCCACCGGCCTCCTGGCCGAGCGCCAGGAGGTGCCGCTGGCGGTGGCCGGGCTCGACGTGGAGGGGGTCCTGGCCGACGCCATCGATTCCGGCCTCGTGGCGGTCCCGCCGGCGCCGGCGGCCCTGCTGGCGCGCCTGCTGGTGCCGCTCCACCGGGCGGGCGGGCTGCGTTCGGTGGACGCCACTGCCCTGCGCGGCATGGGTGCCTTCGGCAGTGCGGCGGTGGAGGAGCTGGCCGGGCAGACCGCCGGCCTGCTCAACGCCCAGGAGCGCGAGCCGGAGTACTTCGACGCCCCCATCGCCTTCAATCTCCTGCCGGAGCCGGGCCTGGACGACGGCAGTGCCGGCGTCGAGGCGGCCATGACGGAGACGGTGCGCCGCCTGCTGGAGACCGAGACCCTGCCGGTAACCGCCTCGGCGGTGCGGGTGCCCGTCTTCCACGGCGATGGCCTGGCGCTCCACCTTACTCTGGATGAAGCCCTGACCCCGGAGGCCGCTGCAGAGGTCCTGCGCGAGGCCGGGATCACCGCCGCCGCTGGCCCCCTGGGCCCGGATCCGCGGACCGTCGCCGAGGGCGGCGGGATCCACGTGGGCCGGCTGCGCACCGCCCCCGACGATCCCCGCCGCCTCGCGCTGTGGGCCGTGGCCGACCCGGTCAAGGGGCTGGTCGCCGCCTCGGCCCTGGCCGTGGTCGGGCTGCTGGCGCGGGAACTCCTGGACTGAGGCGAGTACCGGGTTTGGCCCCGGCTGTCCGCGTCGGATATAGTTAGCGGAGATTCCCGAGGTCCTTTCGCAGAACATGGATGTAAGCTGCTGAAAGAGGGCCTCGCTCGACAGGGAAAGGAGGCAACGTGAGGGCAAGCGCGGTAATCCTGGCGCTGGTGGGTCTGCTGACGCCGCTGGCGGCCGCGGGGGTCGAGCTCGGCGAGATCGAGCTGGACTCCTATATCGATGAACCCTTCGAGGGCCGGATCGAGCTCCTCGATGTCGAGCGCGGAGAGCTCGACGATATCACCGCCCGCCTGGCGCCGAGGGAGGACTTCCGCGCCGCCGACCTGGAGCGGACGGCGACTGCCCGGGCGCTGGACTTCGAGCCGGTCTGGGAAGACGGCCGGGCCTACCTGCGCGTCAGCACCTCCCGCCCCGTCACCCGCTCCTTCCTGGACTTCATGGTGGAACTGGAGTGGCCGGCCGGCCGCCAGGTCCGCGCCTACACCGTCCTCCTGGATCCCCCGGATACCACCGACGAGGAGACGGCGGCGGTGGATGCCCCCTCGGCCGCAGCGGATTCGGCCTCCGGTGCTCCGGGCGACGGCGAAGGACTGGAATACGGCCGGGTGCAGGAGGGGGATCGCCTCTGGGCCATCGCCGAGGAGCTGCGCCAGCGCGCCGGGGGCGACGTCACCACCGAGCAGGTGGCCATGGCGCTGCTGCGAGACAACCCCGAGGCCTTCCAGGGCGACAACGTCAACCGGCTCATGGCCGGCTACGTCCTGCGCATCGACGACGCCGATACCATCGGCGAGGTCGGGGCCGGGGAGGCGGAGACCGAGTTCTGGCGCCAGTACCGCGCCTGGCAGGACTTCCGCCAGCGCCGTTCCGACGAGGCCACCCAGCGACCCCCGGAGGGGACGGGGGAGGCTGCGGCCGAGGAGGGCGGTGACGGCGAGTCCGCCGGGACGGATACCGGGGCTGGCGGAGATGCCCCCAGCGGCCTGAGCCTGGAGGGCCCCGAGGCCATGGCGGCCGGCGAGGCCGAGGCCCCCGGTAGCGATGGCGAGGGCGAGGCCGCCGAGGATCCCCGGGTCCAGGAGCTGCGTGACGAACTGGATACGGCGCTGGCCGAGGCCGAGGATCGCCGCGAGGGCAACGAGGCCCTGCGCGAACGGCTGGAGGCCATGGAAGAGCAGTTGCAGTCCATGGAGCGGCTGCTGGAGTTCGACAGCAGCGAGCTCGCCGCCCTGCAGGGGGGCGAAGAGGAGGAGGCGGAGGCCACCGACGAGCTGGCCGTCTTCCTGGAACTGCTCAACCGGCATCCCCAGTGGGTCGGCGTGGCGGGCGGCCTCCTCATCCTCCTCCTGGCCCTGGTCTGGGTGGCGGCGCGCCGCCATGCCGGGGGCGGGAAGAAGGAGCCGGAGCCCCGCCCCCGGCGGGTCCGGTCCGAGGAGGAGTACGCCGAGGCGGAGCAGCACGCGCCGCACTCGGAGGACCCCGTCACCGAGGCGGATATCTACTTCTCCATGGGACGGTACGCCGAGGCGGTGGAGGTCCTGGAGAAGGCCATCGCCCACCACCCCCGCCACGCCGAGTACCGTCGGCGGCTGGCCGAGATCCACCACGCCCACGGCAATCGCGAGGCCTTCCTGCGCGAGGCGCGCTCCATGCGCCAGGACCTGGGGGAGAGTGTGCCCATGGAGTGGGCCCGGGTCGCCGCCCTGGGGGCGACCATGGCGCCGGAGGATCCCCTCTTCGCCCAGCAGCCCGATCCGCACGCCGGGCAGCAGTCCGGGGCGGTGAACGAGCCGGAACCGGAATCAGAACCGGAACCCGCGGAGCCCGCTTCCGAGGCGCCCCTTTCCGAAGAGGCCGCCCCCGCCGGGCCGGCGCCCGTTGAACCGCTGGGCGAGCAGGCCCCCGGGACCGGGGAAGACGAGGAGCGCATCGACGCCAGCCTGGAGGACGAGTTCGCCGAGCTCATGGGCGAGGGCGACCACCGGGCGGAGTGGGACGAGACCCTGGCGGACGAGCCGACGCCCGCTCCCGGGCCGGCAGCGGCGGAGGAGACGCCGGCCGGGGCCGGGGAGGCGGAAGGCCCCATCGAGCTGGAGAGCGAGCATTCGCCCGCCTCGGCAGGGCCCGCCTCCACCGACGATGTCGACGATATCCCGGTCGTGGACCTGGACCTCGCCGAGGACTGGGTGGAGGGATCGCCGGAGGCGGCCTTCGCCCATGCCGAGGCGGAGCCGGCGGCCCCGGAACCGGC
>JBNJED010000065.1:0-8449 GCA_051745535.1 Pseudomonadota bacterium
CTGCGCGGCGGCCACCTCTGGGTCTTCAGCAACGAGGTGGATACCGCCGCCACGCCGCTCACCGACCTGGAGCCGGGCCAGCCGGTGGTCATCCAGGCGAGCAACGGCAAGCCCCTGGGCGCCGGCTACGCCAACCCCCACTCCCTCATCTGCGCCCGGCTGGTGAGCCGCGACGCCGACAAGGGGCTGGACCGCTCCCTGCTGGTCCACCGCCTCAAGGTCGCCCTCTCGGCGCGCCAGGCGATGTTCGACCGGCCCTTCTACCGCCTGGTCCACGGTGAGGGGGACTTCCTCCCCGGCCTGGTGGTGGACCGCTACGACGATGTCTGCGTGGTCCAGATGGGCACCGCCGGCATGGAACGGGCCCGCGAGGCGGTACTCGAGGCGCTGGAGAAGGTGATCCGGCCGCGGGTGGTCATCCTGCGCAACGACGCCGCCGTGCGCGAGCAGGAGGGGCTGGAGCGCTATACCGAGACGGCGGTGGGCTCTGCCCCGGAGACCCTGACGGTGGAGGAGGGCGGCATGACCTTCCGCGTCCCCGCCGTCGGCGGGCAGAAGACCGGCTGGTTCTTCGACCACCGCGAGAACCGCGACCGCTTTGCCGCCTGGAGCCACGGCCGCCGGGTGCTGGACGTCTACAGCTACGTGGGCGGCTTCGGCCTGCGGGCGGCGGCGGCCGGGGCGGAGGAGGTGGTCGCCATCGAGCGCAGCGAGGAGGCGCTGGACCACCTCCAGGACAATGCCGAGGTCGCCGGCCTGGAGGATCGGGTCGCGCCGCTGCACGGCGAGGCCCTGGAGGTCCTCAAGGCGCTGCGCGAGGACGGTGAGCGCTTCGACGCCGTGGTCCTGGACCCGCCGGCCTTCATCAAGCGCAAGCGCGATATCAAGTCGGGGCTGGAGGGCTATCGCCACCTCAACCAGCTGGCGCTGCAACTGCTGTCGAAGGACGGCCTGCTGCTCTCTGCCTCCTGCTCCCACCACCTGGAGATGGACCAGCTCCAGGACGTGGTCCGCGGCCGGGCGCGCCACCTGGACCGCGACGCCGCCGTGCTGGCCCGGGGCCACCAGGGACCGGACCACCCCATCCACCCGGCGATCCCGGAGACGGAGTACTTGAAGGCCGTCTTCGCCCGGATCCTGCCCACCCAGTAGGAGGCCGCCGTGCTGGAATACCCCGCCATCGACCCGGTGGCCCTGGACCTGGGGCCGGTGCAGATCCACTGGTACGGGCTCATGTACCTCATCGGCTTCCTGGGCGCCTGGTGGCTGGGCCGGGTTCGCGCCAACCGTCCCGGTTCCGGCTGGAATCCGGCGGAGCTGGGCGATCTCCTCTTCTACGGCGCCGTGGGGGTCATCGTCGGTGGGCGGCTGGGCTATGCCCTCTTCTACGAGCCCGGGACCTACCTGCCGGAGCCGTGGCGCATCCTGGCCATCTGGGAGGGGGGCATGGCCTTCCACGGCGGGCTGGCGGGGGTCATCGTCGCCATGCTCCTCTACGCCCGCCACACCGGCCGCGGGTTCTTCGACGTGGCCGACTTCGTGGCGCCGCTCACCCCGCTGGGGCTCGGTGCCGGGCGGCTGGGCAACTTCATCAACGGCGAGCTCTGGGGCCGGGTGAGCGAGGTCCCCTGGGCGATGGTCTTCCCAGGGGCGGGGCCGCTGCCGCGCCACCCCTCCCAGCTCTACGAGTTCGCCCTGGAGGGGGTGGTGCTGTTCGTGGTGCTGTGGCTCTTCTCCCGGCGGGCGCGGCCGGCCATGGCCGTCTCGGGGCTCTTTCTGGCGCTCTACGGCGGCTTCCGCTTCTTCGTGGAGTTCTTCCGGCTGCCCGACGAGCAGCTGGGCTATCTAGCCTGGGACTGGCTCACCATGGGGCAGGTCCTCTCCCTGCCCATGATCCTGGCCGGGGCCGCCATGCTGGTACTGGCCTACCGGCGCGACGCGGGCCGACGCGGCCAGGGATAACGCGAAACGGGGGCGCATCCCCCGGGAGGCAGGAACCATGCAGACCTATCTGGCGCTGCTCCGGGAGGCCCTGGAGCACGGCACCCCCAAGGGGGATCGCACCGGCACGGGGACCTATTCCCTCTTCGGCCGGCAGATGCGCTTCGACCTCGCCCAGGGCTTCCCGGTGGTGACTACCAAGAAGCTGCATCTGCGATCGGTGATCCACGAGCTGCTCTGGTTCCTGCGCGGCGATACCAACCTCGCCTACCTCCACGAACACAATGTCACCATCTGGGACGAGTGGGCCGGCCCCGACGGCGACCTGGGGCCCATCTACGGCGCCCAGTGGCGCTCCTGGCCGACCCCCTTTGGTGAGACCATCGACCAGATGGCCGAGGTGGTGGAGGCCATCCGCACCAACCCCGACTCCCGCCGGCTCATCGTTACCGCCTGGAACCCGGGGCTGGTGGATGAGATGGCGCTGCCGCCCTGCCACCTGCTCTTCCAGTTCTACGTCGCCGAGGGCCGGCTCTCCTGTCAGCTCTACCAGCGCTCCGGGGACCTCTTCCTGGGCGTGCCCTTCAACATCGCCAGTTATGCCCTGCTCACCCACATGGTGGCGCAGGTCACGGGGCTGGAGCCGGGGGAGTTCGTCCACACCCTGGGCGATGCCCACCTCTACCAGAACCATGTGGAGCAGGCGCGGACCCAGCTGGGGCGGGAGCCGCTGCCGCTTCCGGCCCTGCGGCTGAACCCGGCGGTGGACGACCTCTTCGCCTTCGACTTCGAGGACATCACCCTCGAGGGGTATGAGTGCCACCCGGCCATCAAGGCGCCGGTGGCGGTCTAGGCGGGGTGGTGGTCCCTGCCGGGGGTCCGTGCTAGCGTGAAACACCCGTAATCGGGATGGGGTATCAGCCCCGGTTGGCCCGTCTGTGGAGAGTAGTGGATGAACCCGACAACCCTGCTCGGCATGCTCGGCGGCGTGGCGCTGCTCATCGCCGCGGTCTATACCACCGCCGAGGATGTCACCGCGTTCGTGAATGTGCCGGGGCTGTTCATCGTCCTCGGCGGTACCCTGGCGGCCACCCTCATCAGCTACCCCTTCAAGGAGGTGGTGCGGGTCTTCCACGTGGTCATCATCGTCCTGCGCAACGAGCGGCTCTACACCCAGGACGATCTGGAGGAGATCATCGAGGTCTCCCGCCTCTGGTTCGGCGGCGACATCCTCGCCACCGAGGAGGAGATGGAGACCATCAAGAATCCCTTCCTGCGCACCGGGATCCAGCTCTTGGTGGACCGGGTTCCGCTGGAGGACGTCCAGGAGCTCATGGAGTGGCGGCTGCAGCGGCTCAAGGCGCGGGAGGGGGCCGAGGCCCAGCTCTTCCGCAGCATGGCCGCCTATGCCCCCGCCTTCGGCATGCTCGGTACCCTCATCGGGCTGGTGAACATGCTCAAGGGAATGAGCGGTGGCGATATCGCCTACATCGGCCAGGGCATGGCGGTGGCGCTGCTGACCACCTTCTACGGCATCCTCCTGGCCAACCTCTTTTTCAAGCCCATCGCGGTGAAGTTCGAGCGCCGTACCGAGCAGCGGGTCATGCTCATGCACCTGGTCATGGAGGGCATCGGCCTCATCGGCCAGCAGCGCAGCCCCGCCTTCGTGAAGGCCTACCTGGAGAACTTCATCGCCCACTACGAGGATGAGCTGCGCCAGTCGGACGTCGAGGGGGCCCTGGAGACCGCGCGGGAAGAGGCCGCCCGGGAGTCGGAGCGGCAGGAGGGGCGCTAGATGGCCGATTCCGGCGGCAGCCTCGGCGACATGGTCGGCGGCGAGGAGGGGGGCACCCAGCGCCCCCAGGGGTCCGGCGGCCAGCAGCCGCTGAAGGGGGGTAGCGGCGGCAATGGCCGGCGCAAGCTCCGCTCGGCGCAGAACGGCGTGAACCCGGCCAACAGCGGCAGCGATGACGACCAGGCCTGGATGCAGACCTACCTGGACGTCATCACCCTCATGCTCACCCTCTTCGTCATGCTCCTGGCCTACGCCAACTTCGACGAGGCGGGCTTCGGCGACGTGGCCGAGTCCCTGGAGGGGGCCGTGAGCCGGCCGCAGATCGCCCCCGAGCCCCCCGGAGACGTCGTGGGGGACAAGCCCGGGGCCGTCGTCGGTGATCAGCGCCCGGCGGAGGACGAGGCCGCCGATAAGGGGGAGGATCCCACCAAAAAGACCCGGGAGTTCCTCGAGGAGATGCGCGAGTCCGGCATGCTGGAGCGGGTGGAGGTCGCCTTCAACGAGGGCCGGATCACCCTGCGGCTGGACGACAAGCTGCTCTTCGATACCGGTGGCTCGGACCTCAATCCCGAGGGCAACGACCTCATGGGCGAGCTGGTGCCCATCCTGGAGGCCACCGGCCGCTCCATCTCCGTGGAGGGCCATACCGACAACCGGTCCATCCGCAGCGACCGCTACAACTCCAACTGGGACCTCTCGGCGGCCCGGGCGGTGGAGGTGGTCAACTTCCTGGAGGGCGAGGGGATCCCGCGGGAGCAGATGCGGGCCGTGGGCTATGCCGATACCCGCCCCATCGCCGACAACGAAACCGCCGAGGGCCGCGCTCGCAATCGCCGCGTGTCCGTTGTCCTGCAGACCGAGCGGCTGGATGCCGCCGAGGAGGAGGGGAGTACCACCATGGAGGAGCTCGACCACGGTGAGATGCCCGACGGGTTCGGGGAGGACGAACAGTGACCACTCCCATAGCCCTGATCTGGGCCATGGCCGATAACGGCGTCATCGGCGCCGGTAACGACATGCCGTGGCACCAACCGGCGGACCTGCGCTGGTTCCGGGAGTGGACCGGGGGGCGCCCGGTCATCGTCGGCCGGCGGACCCTGGACTCCTTCGGCGGCCGGCCGCTGCCCCGGCGGACCAATATCGTCATCACCCGGGAACCGGCCGGCCTGCCCGAAACGGTGGTCCCGGTCACCGACCCCGACGCGGCCCTGGCGGCTGTGCCGGCCAATGCCGACTGGGCCATGGTCATCGGCGGGGCACAGGTCTACGCCGAGTTCCTGCCCCGGGCGGATCGGCTCATCGTCACACGCATCCATGCCCGCCCCGAGGGCGATACCCGGTTCCCCGAGGTGGACTGGACGCAGTGGCGACAGGTGGAGGCCCGGGAGCACCCGGCGGACGCCGAGAACCCCCACCCCATGACCTTCGAGGTCTACGACCGGGCCGAATAGCCCCCTTGGTGCGGACGGGGTCAGTCCTGCCGGAAGACCAGGTTGAAGTGCACCGGCACGGCGCGGCTGATGGTATCCAGGCCGGCGACCTCGCGCAGGGCCTTCACCGATTCGTCGAGTCCGAAGTCCTCGGCATTGATCACCACCGGCGCGGTGCTGGTAGCCACCAGGGTGTCCTCGTCCAGCCGCAGCAGCCGCACCGGTAGCTCCAGCCCCTGCGTCTCGCCCTGGAGGGTGAGTTCGCCGTTGACCCGGGCGCGGGTCATGTCGCCGGGGAAGAGGTTCTCCACCAGGGTCGCCTCGAACTCGGCGGTGAGTTCGGCGGAGGGGAAATCCCCCACCTTGAAGAACATCTTGCGCATGCGCTTGTCGCGGATGTCGACGCCGGTGTCGACGCTGGCCAGGTCGATGGTCACCTCTGCCCGACCCTCCTCCAGGGTGCCGGAGAGCTGCTCGAACTCGTTTACCTCCCCGGTGTGGCCGGCCTTGATGGAGACGTAGTTGAGGTCCGAGGCCTCGTTGTCCAGCGTCCACTCGGCGGCCGCCGGCGCGGAGAGGGTGATGCCGAGGACGAGGGCGAAGAGTCGTTTCATGGGCGGGTCTCCTTACGGGCAGTTTGTACTCGCAAGATAGCACAGGGCTCGGGTCCGCCCCCAGGTGCCCCGGGGCTGTCAGACGGTCCCCGGTGTCACGGCGCCGGGGCAGTCCACCTGGAAGACCCGGGGCTCCTCGCCGTCCAGGCGCAGGGCGGTGAGCCGGCCGCCCCAGAGGCAGCCGGTGTCCAGGCCGAAGGTATCCCGGGTGAGGTGGAGCCCCAGGGTGGACCAGTGGCCGAAGACGATGCGCTGGCCGCGGCTGGCGCGGTCGGGGTGGTCGAACCAGGGGAGGCAGCCGCTGGGCTGGCTCCCCGGCGCCCCCTTGGCGGCGAGGGCGGGCCGGCCGTCATCGCGCACGTAGCGCAGCCGGGTGAAGGCGTTGACGATGTAGCGCAGCCGCGGCCATCCCTCCAGGTCTTCGTCCCAGCGGTCGGGCTGGTCGCCGTACATCACGTGCAGGAAGGGGTCCGGATCGGGGCCGCCCAGGACCGCCTCCGCCTCCCGCGCCAGGCGGGCGGCATCGCCGGTATCCCAGATGGGCGGCAGGCCGGCGTGGACCAGGCTGTAGCCCAGCTCCGGGTCCTGGTGGAAGAGGGGGCGGCGGCGCAGCCACTCCAGCAGGATCTCGCGATCCGGGGCCTCCAGGATGGGGCGCAGGGTGTCGCCGTGCTTCTCCCGGCCGGCGCCCCGGGCCACTGCCAGCAGGTGGAGGTCGTGGTTGCCCAGCACCACCGTGGCCACGGCGTCGAGTTCGTGGACCCGACGCAGGGCGTCCAGGGAGCCGGGGCCGCGGTTGACCAGGTCGCCGGCGAACCAGAGCCGGTCGGCAGACGGGTCGAAGGCGATATGCTCCAGCAGCCGATCCAGCTCCTCGGCGCAGCCCTGGATGTCCCCGATGGCGTAGACGGCCATGCGCGCTCCTCCCGATCCGGGGTCAGTGGTCCGCCGCCTCGCGGCGGCGCAGCGTCACCTGGCGGAACCAGCCGCCGGCCAGGGCCGGTTCATCGGCCTCCACGGCCAGCTCCGGGTGGTTCTCCAGCAGCTCCTCCAGGACGACGTCGGTGCGGGTGGCCAGCCGCCCTAGCAGGGGGCTCGCCAGTCGCCGCAGGGGCGCCCGCTGGCCCGGCCGGAGGAACTTGTCGAAGACAAGGATCCGGCCGCCGGGCCGGGTGACCCGGCTCATCTCCGCCAGGGCCGCCGCCGGCCGGGGGACCACCGCCAGGATGAGGTGGGCCACCACGGCGTCGAAGCCGGCCTCGGCGTAGGGCAGGGCCTGGACGTCGGCGCAGTCCAGGGCGACCGCCCGCTGGCCGGTGGCCCGGGCGAGCATGGCCGGGGTGATGTCACAGCCGCGGTAGCGCGGGCCGGGGGGAAGATGGGGCAGGTCCAGCCCGGTGCCCACCCCAGCCAGCAGGACATCCTCCGCCGGCTCCGCCTGCAGCCGCTCCAGGCTCCGCCGCCGCGCTGGCGCCGTGACCCGGCGCAGGAGCGGGTCGTAGAGCGGGGCCCAGAGGCGGTAGGCGGCGGCCAGGGACACTAGTGGAGCTTCCCGGGAACCTGGAGGCTGAAGGGGGCGATGGAGGCGCTAAAGCGGTGGCCGTCGTCGGCCACCATGCCGTAGGTCCCGTGCATGGTGCCCACGGCGGTGCGCAGGACCGTGCCGGAGGTGTATTCGAAGGCCTGGCCGGGCTCCAGGCGGGGCTGTTCGCCCACTACGCCCTCGCCCTGGACCTCCTGGGTCTGGCCGTCGGCGTCGGTGATGATCCAGTGGCGATCCAGGAGCTGGGCCGCCTCGCTACCCTCGTTGCGGATGGTTACGGTGTAGGCGAAGACGTGCCGCCCCTCGTCCGGCTCGGATTGTTCCGGGATGAAACGGCTCTCCACCTCCACGCGGATCTGGTAGCGCGGGTCTTCCTGCTCTTGGGTCATGGTATGCGGTTCTCGTGATTCGAAGGGATTCGGGTTCAGGTGCGCAGACGCCATCTTGGGGCGCCTGTATCGTCGATCAACCCGTGGTCGGTAAGCCATTGCGCCGCATCCTCGGCATCCTCGGCGTACCAGGCGGCGGTGGAGCCCAGCCGGAAGGAGTACCCCCAGGCATCCATGTCGGCCATGATCCGCCCGGCCCCGACCCCGGGGAGCTCGTCGGCCAGCCGGATCTCCAGGTAGCAGACGCCGCACTCCTCCAGGGCGGTGCCGCCGGCGTCGGTATGCAGGCCGGCGCGCCGGTCGCTGTCCATGCAGACCACGTGGGCGGTCTCGTGGAGCAGCGAATGGACCGGGGTGTCCGGCCGGGCGTGGAGGGTGGTCCCGATCATGCCGGCCTCCGGCTCGCCCCAGAAGGTCCCGGGAATGGGCGCGCCCGCGGCCACCGGGGCCAGGGTCAGGCCGTAGCGGTCCAGCAGTGCCTCCAGGGGCGCCCAGCCGAGGTCGGCGCAGGTGAGGACGTCGGTCAACGGGGTGGTTCTCCGTTCGGTGGGTTTGCTGTTGTGATTTCGGTCCATCGATGCGGCAAGGGCGGTGCTGGTTCCGGTTCGCGGGGTTTCGACAGCATGGATGCTGTCGTAAAGCCTTGTACGTTTCTATTCCGGCTTTGGTAGTTTTGCCGTCCAGTTACCGGGGAAGCCGCACAAGCCTGGAGGCAGTCCATGGGCTGACCTCGTATG
>JBNJED010000066.1:0-8265 GCA_051745535.1 Pseudomonadota bacterium
CTGCATCGAGGCGCTTCAAGCGCTGGTAGTGGAATTCGTCGGAGGGCATCGGGCTGGCTCCGGGCACGCTACCGCCAGGACGGTGCGCACTGTTCTCTTAGCGCCGTCCGGACTTTGGCCCTGTCATGGAGCGGGTATTGGACCATGGGTTCAATCGTTGAACAAGATTGGGTGCTGACCGGGTGGGCGGGAGTGATGAGGCGACACGGGCGACGGCGGTTGGCGATTGCGTATAATGCGCGGTTTTCATCCAGACCGCCGCAGGAGGGAGCCGTTGCCGACACCCCCCGCCTCCCCGCAGGAAGCCGCTCGTGGGCTTGCTACTGCCCTGCCGGGCGACCGGCTCCGGAACGCGGCGACCCTCATCGGGTTGGTCTTTCTGGGGCTGGGCACCATGCTCAGCCCTGCTGCCATCTATCTCGGCCTGGTGGTGCTGTTAGCGGTGGGCCTCTCCGAGGGGCACGGCTTTCTGCGCTTCCTGCGCGGCTCGCCCTGGGTGTGGCTGGCGATTGCGGTGACGGCCTACACCCTGCTGCGCACCCTGCTGGCCCAGCAGGCCTTTCCCGAGCAGGCGGAGGTCATCGGCAAGTACGGTGGGCAGCTGATGGTGGTCGCCGGGATCCCCGCGTTGCTGCTGGGGTGGCAGCTGGCCCGACGGCCGCGGTGGCTGGTCGTGCTCCTCGCTGGCCTCGTGGTCTCGCTGGTGGTCTTCTTCTTCCAGGAGGCGGGCTGGTCGACGCTGATGAAATATCTCCAGGGCGAGGATTGGCGGCTCCAGTTCGGCGGCCACAAGAATGCCATAGGCGGCCTCTACGGGGCTGGGGTCCTGGCGGGGTTGTATCTCCTCTACCGCTGCCTTGCCGATAGCGCCTGGCTCAATGGGAGCGGCTGGCGGCGGCTGGTTCGGTACGGTCTTGGGTTGCTGCTGGTGGGGGCAGTGGTCCTCTTTACCCTCGTCGTGCTCTGGAACCAGTCCCGGACGGCGTGGCTGGGGCTTGCCGCGGCCGTCCTGCCGGCCCTGCTCTATCTTTCTTTCCAGTCCTGGAAGCGAGAGGGAAGGACACTTTCCTGGGGGCCGGCCACGGTGGTCTCACTCGTCGTGATCGCCGCTATGGCCATGCTCGTCAGCTCCGAGCTGGTCGACAAACGTTTCCAGCAGATCGCGAACGAAGTGGAGCACATCGAGGACATCCGGGTGGACCAGCGTGGTGGTGGTTCATTGGGGACCCGGACCCGGATTTCCCTTGCGGCCTCCGAGGCCATTGGCGAGCGGCCCCTCGTTGGCTGGGGGCCGGACTATTTCGATGAGGCCATGGCCGCCGCCGGGGCCGAAGACCTCCAGCGGTGGGCCCACTTCCACAACTTCTACCTCCAGCTGGCCGTGGGCCTCGGGCTGTTGGGGCTGCTGGGCTTCCTGGCGCTCTACCTGCTGCCGCTGTGGTATCTGCGCTCCTCGAAGGGGGGCGACGCCCTGCCCGTCTCCATGCGGCTGTTCGCGGTCTCTCTCTGGGTCTACGTGATGGTGCTGGGGCTGGCCACCATCCGCCACGACGACCCGGCGGGCCAGGCGCTCTACGTCATGGCGCTGGGCGTGGCGGCCATGGGGCTGGGTGTGCGGTATCGGGGGCGGTTGGGGGGCTAGGAAGGATTTTCCACAACCGGTGGCGGCGTCGTGGGAAGAAGCACGCGTCCGGCGAGGGTCTGGGAGGTGACGATATCCGCCATCTGGCGCAACTGCAGCCAGATCCCCGGGATCGCGGTATGGCTGATGAATTGCCGCCGTTCCTCTGCCGGCGGCAGGTGCTCCTCGCCCGCGAGCTGGTAATCCGCTCGGTAGGCCAAGGACGCTTCGAAAACGGTCTCGCCCTCACCTGCCCCGGAGTTCGGATCCGCGTCGGCCGGCAGGCCGTGCAGTATGAGCTCAAGGTGCAGATGCAGATGCGGACTACCGGGGGCACTCTCGTCAGTAGCGTGCAGACGGACCGTCAGCATGCCGGGCCCCTCCTCGGGAACGGGGGCGTTGCCACGGTCATACCGAAGGCCATCAAGGTAGACGTCGACCAGTTCGGCCCGGGATGCCCACGCGGGCGGTGTAACGGATTGGTTCTCGGTCATTTCCGTCATCGCACCATCTTCCATGCGGACTGCGTACCGCCAAAGCGGTAGTGGGTTTCCATCCAGAATTCGCCATCGGGGCCCGTAGCCAGGTCAATCTCGACATGGTCAATGCCGCCTTCCGGGAGGCTGCCCAGCAGGCGATCCATATCCATCCATTTGTATCCCAGTGCCGCCAGCGTCCAGGTGCGCAGGAGGCGGTCCGCACTCTGGCTGAGTGAGACGTGTCCCTGTTCCCAGCGGGAGATGGTGACCGCGTGAACATTGATGCGCCGGGCCAGTTCGGTAGCGGTCAGCCCCAGCTCCCGCCGCAGCAGGGCGAATTCATTGCCCTCCAGAACGCGGTTGAGAGCACAGAGCCGATCCCGGATCTGTCGGGCTACGTGGCCGTAGTGTGGGATGGTGATCGCCTCGTCGCCGCACTCCCGACAGCGCGTAACCGGCGTATTGAGGAGATAGACCGAGCGCAAGCCGAACTCCGTCGCATGATGCGTGACGGTGTCCCGTTCGACCTCGGTGGATCCGCAGATCATGCACTGTTCCATGGCATTCACTCCGAACGAGTAACGGTTACGATAACCAGCTTCTTGGGCGCGGGGATCGCTGTGACCACGGCCGTGCGCCCCCACTGGTCGACATGGGAGACCCGGTAGCGCCAACTACCATTCTCATGGCGGACCTGGTCCACACTGCCTTCTCTAAGCACGTGGTCCACCCAGTCTGCAGGGACTTGCCGCTCCTCCATACGCTGTCGGGCGTGTCCAGTAAAAACACGCGTAGCGCTGGCATCCTGTGCCATTTCACGGATCAGGCTGGTGGCAGCGCCCTGTTCCAGCGGATGTTCTATACCTTCCTTGGTCATTGGAAACTTAACACACTGTTAATTCTTCCGCACTTCCTGAGAAGCCCGGTCCGGCTTACAGTCCCGTTCATAGTGCTGCACCGCTTCCTTGAGGTAGTCTCCGGTCGCCTTCCAGTGCTGGCCGATGCGCTGCCTTGCCGTTCCCTTGGGCATGTACTCCGCGTACGCCCCGGTCGGCCGTATCTCCATGATGGAACCCATGGCCAGAACCACTCGCTTGACCGCCTTCCGCATGTTGGCTCCCTCCTTTCCTCGCCTAGCCTAGCAATGGAGCGGCGTTTCCCCTACTCCTGTACGTGCGGGGTGGCATCCACCCGGTAGGCCTCGGGCAGGTCGGGTTCGTAGTCGGTCTGCTCCCGGCGCTGGAGGGCGCTGGCGTGGATGGCCGCGCTCGGGGTAGCCGCCACCGACGTCGGCGTGGGCACCGGGGAACCAGACCTCTTCCCGGCTCTGGTGGTCTGCCAGGGGCGGCTCGGTCCAGCGCAGGGGCTCGAACTTCGGTCGCTTCTCGTCCATGGCCAGGGCGTGGCGGACGTGGGTCGCGCCGGGGGTGGCGCGGGCATCGAAAGTGCGGCGGCGGATGAGGTAGCCCAGGGAGGCGACGGTGTCCCACGCGCCCAGGAAGTGGACGGGGAGGCGCTCCGCCTCCAGCCGGCCGGCCAGGGCGCGGACGGCGTAGGCGCCGCGGCTGAAGCCGAAGAGGAAGATCCGGTCGCCCTGGCGGTAGTGCTCGGTGAGGAAGCGGTGGCCGTTGTCGATGTTGCGGCGGAGGCCGTAGCCGAAGAGCAGGCCCAGGGCGCGGCCCACCGGCCCGCCCCGCCAGGGGGTGAGCACGGAGAAGGTGCCCACCCCGGGCTCGTAGCGGCTGAGCTGGGTGGCGGGGGCGTCCCGCAGGCGGCGGTGGAGGTGGACGACGTTGGTCGCCGGGGCCTCGGCGATATGGCCGGTGCCGTCGCAGCAGAAGACCAGGTTGCGGGGGGCTGGTGGGGGCATGGGGCGGCTTCCTTGCCGGGGGTTTCCGTTGTGCCCTCCGCAGGCCGTTCTATTCAGCCGGCTCCGTGGTAAGGCGATTGAAGTTCATGGTGGGGAGCTGGACTGACCCCCAGGCACTTCGACCAGTGGCCATGAGTACGATCTCCCGGAGGGCGGAATAGAGCAGTGAAGCGCCGTTGACGGCGACCAGGTGTTCCACCCGGTCATGCTCCAGGCCTTCGTCCACGACGAACTGCCCCACCATCCGCAGGTCCAGTGCGTACGGCTGCTCATCCTCCGCGTCCGGGTCATCCTGCACGGTCAACGTGAGCTGATAGCGATGGGCATCCGACTCGTGGGCTGCCAGTTGGACGCGGGGCACCACGCGCAGCCCCGGGACTGGCTGCCCTGCCCCTGGCGGACGGTAATCGGGATTGGCCTGGATCGAGAGCGTCGTGAGGAAGGAGTCCTCAAGCTGCAACGGGGTCATGGTCAGTCTCGCCTGCTTGCTCATGGCCACGGCCGCTTGCCGTTAGACGCAGCTGCCGCTCGTCAGCAAACGCTCCCCGGACATTATGCGGCGCCTTCTGCCGGGACTTCCCCAGGATGTCGAACCAGCGCACGGTATCTTCTTCCGCCTCGAGGTGGAGGACGAGGCGCCCATCCAGCGCCCGGGCCAGCCGGACCATGGAGCGGACCGTGAAGTTGGCATCGCCGCGCAGAACCTTGGTGATGTAGGCCGGGCTGCTCCCTAGACTGCGAGCGAGTTCGGCTTTGCTGATCGCTCGCCGCTGCATCAGTCGGTGCAGGTCTTCGGTAAACTCCTGGGTGGCACGGGCCATCCAGTGTTCATCCCCACTGCGGGACTCCTGAAATAGCGCTTTGAAGTCACTCATCGTGCCCGTCCTCTTCGATCTTCAGAGTGTGGTCCGCGCGCGCCTTCAAGTAGGCCTCCCGCCGTGTCGCTGCCTTGCGGATTTCGGCAGCGGGCGTCTTCTGACTCTTTTTGATGAATCCGTGGGTGCAGATCACTACACGTCCTGCATCGTAGAACCAGCAAATCCGGAGCCGCCCCTGGATGAACTCCCAGATATCGTCATCAAGCTTGTGAGAGACCTCGGTATTCCGGGGTGGACCTGCTTCCGCCACTCGCTCCAGGAGCGCCAGCATGCGATCCCGATCCTTGCGCATGTTGGCACCCAGCCCTTCCAGAAAGGTCAGAAGCTCTGGCTCTCCCCGCCCATCGCAAGTTGCGTAGAGCCGGAACGTTCCTTGTAGCGGCAATTGGCGGATGCGCATTATTAACCTTCAGGTTAAGGAGTGACAACCCCTTGGCCACCCCCATCATTGGGCTCTTCTCCCATTCGGTCGAAGTCGTCCGGCACCTCGATCTGCCCCTTGAGGAAGCCGATCCGACGGGACTGGGCCGGCTCGGGGGAGTCAAACCAGGTCAGACGGGCCACCGGCTTCCCGGCCCGGGCGATGATCACCGGCTCACCCTGACTGACCTTGTCCAGGAGGCGCGCGAGATGGGTCTTGGCTTCGTCGATGTCGATGGTTTCTGTCATGAGACCCCCAGCCTTAAATCCGGGCGAGTGCCAGCGCTGACCAGCCTGCCGGCCCTCCTCGATGACCGCCGGACTCAGTGGAGCAGGTACTCCTGGGGCGTCATCGCGGGTAATGGCAAGCCGTGGATGTTGAGGTCGAGCATGATCACTTGCCGTGCTTCTCGACAAGGTGATCCCGGTAGGCCTGCTCGGCATCCAGCTCAGGGGGCAAAAGGCCGGTGATCGCCTCCAGCTCGGCGCTCGGCGAATGCCGTTCCAGGGCCCTGAGCTGGCGCAGGTGCCGATCGATGACCTCGGTCATGGTAAGCCCGTGCGCCTCGGCATACGCCTTGGCGAACTCCACATCCTGCCTGGGCAGGCGAATGGTGATCCTGGTCGTTTCCTCGGCCATGAGAGCCTCGCCCATCGTCTCGCTACCCCGCTGACAGAATAGGGCACGGACCCGCCCTCAACCAATGGATGCCGGTTCCAAGCCCTGCCCCCCTGGGCGATAATGAGCAGAGAGAGTCAGGGAGGGAGCCATGAGCGAAGAGCCGGTTTTCGGCGGCGAGGGCTGGTATCTGGTCTACACCAAGCCCCAGGCGGAGGAGCAGGCGCGGGAGAACCTGCAGAACCAGGGCTACCGCGTGTGGCTGCCCTTCGTGCGCGAGCGCAAGCGGGTGAAGGGCCGCTACAAGACGGTGGTGGAGCCGCTCTTCCCGCGCTATCTCTTCGTGCGCCTTTCCGCGGGGCTGGAGGACTGGAGCCCCATCCGCTCCACCCTGGGGGTGAGCACGCTGGTGCGCTTCGGCACCTGGCCGGCGCGGGTGCCAGACGAACTGGTGGAGGCCTTCCGCGCCACCATGGACGAGTTCGGCGTCTGCGACCTGGAGGCCCCGGCGGTGGCACCCGGCGACCGGATCCGGATCACCGAGGGCGTGATGGCCGGCTACGAGGGGATCTGCCAGGCCCGCAACAGCGGCGAGCGGGTGACCATCATGCTCAATGCCGCCGGCCAGTTCACCTCCGTGATGCTGCCGGAGGGGCAGGTTCAGCGGGTGGAGTGAGGCTCGATTGTAAGCGCCCGGTTCGATTACTCCACCGAATCGGAATCGGCCTCCTTCTCGACCTTATCCCAGGCATTTTTGCCGGTAGCCAGGAAATACAGCGCTTGCGGGGAGTAATCGAACCCGCAGGGCCAGGCCAGCGTGGGCCAGCCATCCAGGTAGAAGCTGCGAAACTCGGACGGATCCTTGAGCGGCTGTGCCGCCGAGAAGCGCTCGATGATGTCCGAGAAGTCCACAATGCCTTCTTCACCATCGGAGAACCGCAGCCAGATCTTGTAGCCTTCGACGTGTTTCGCCTCATCAACGGCAATCATGTCCGCCTCATTCGCACGCCCCTGCCCTGCCCGCATGGAGGCGCGAGCGTTCTCGACCTTTTTACGTAGATAGTCCTCGTACTCGCGAGCCTGCCGCTGCTGCTCGACGTAGCTTCGCATGAGTTCGCGCATGACCTGGGAAGCGGGCCGGCCCTCCCCCGCTGCAACAGCCATGAATTCGTCGCGAAGATCGGCCTCCAGCTTCATCGTGAAAACGGCGTCCTTCGCCATGTCATCGCTCCCCCCGAATACGGCATAGTGCTCACAACGTATATATCTCATCACGATATGGACAACCTTGTGGGATGCTACGCTAGCATCCGATGCCCTCACCGGATCAGGAAACGCCCTTGAGCACCTACTGGCGACTCCAGCGCACTGGCGACGACAAGTTCCCCTACCGGATCACCCTGGAGAGCGACGGCGAGGTGACTCTGGCGCTGCGGGCGAAGGACCGCTGGCCGGGGCCGCAGGGCAATGTCTTCTGTCTGCGGGAGCAGGAGCCGCCGGAGGGACCGGTGGAGGAGCTGGAGTACGTCCCGGTGACCTCGCTCAACCGCTTCGGCAAGAAGCTGGCCGTGACCCTGGATCGCCGGCGCCAGCGCCGCTGCGACTTCCTCTTCCTCACCCGGGCGTACAAGAACAAGCCCGGCGAGTACGAGCAGATCTTCTTCCGCACCCAGGGGGCGGTGAAGGCGCACAAGACCCGGGGGCGGACCCAGCTCTTCGGGGACCACCCGGTCACGGCCCTCATCGACCGCGCCGAGCGCTATCCCTGGCGCTTCTCGGGGGCGGAAACCCGGCGAGAGCCCCTGCCGGCCGGGGACTACGCCCTGGAGGTGGACGGCCGGATCCAGGCGCTGGTGGAGCGCAAGACCTTCGACAACCTCCTGAGTGATTTCGGCCAGATCCAGATCCTCCACCAGCAGCTGGCCGAGCTGGCCACCTACCCCCATCCGGCCCTGGTGATCGAGGCGGAGTACGGCGACTTCCTGGATCCCAAGCGGGTGGCGCCGTGGCCCGCCACCCACACCGCCCGGCTCATCGCGGAGATCCAGGCCCTGCACCCCACCCTGCCGGTGATCTTTGCCGGCAACCGCAAGCAGGCCAACGAGTGGTGTCATGGCCTGTTCCGGGCGGTGGCAGCGCGGCTCGCCGAGCCGGCGCCGGAGGCGGTGGCCGAGGTGCAGGGACGGCATACCCGATCCGGAGGGGAAGGCGGCTGGGCGCTGACGGTGCGCCGGGAGGTGCTCCAGGAGCTGCCGGAGCGCTTCACCATGGCCATGCTGCGCAAGCGCTTCCCGGACCGGGAGGCCCGGGAGCTACGCAGCGTCCTCACGCGGATGCGCGACGAGGGGGTGCTGCAGCGTGAGGGGCAGGGGCGCGGG
>JBNJED010000067.1:0-8237 GCA_051745535.1 Pseudomonadota bacterium
GCGGGGCGACCAGGATGTGGACGTCCACCAGGGCATCGGGGCCCATGCTACGGGTCCGGAGGAGGTGGAGGTCGACGACCCCGTCCACCTCCTGGATGGCGCGGCGGATGAGGGCGAGGCGCTCGTCCTCCAGGCCGGTGTCTACCAGCTCCCGGAGGGCCCGGCTCACGAGCTCCCAGCCCACCTTGCCCACCATGAGGCCGACGATGACCGCGGCCACGGCGTCCAGGTAATCAAGGCCGGCCATGGTCCCGCCGACACCGACGATGACCACCACCGACGAGGCGGCGTCGCTCCGGCGGTGCCAGGCGTTGGCCTGGAGCATGGGGGATCGGACCCTGCGGGCCACCAGCGCGGTGTACTGGTAGAGCGCCTCGTTGACCAGGACGGAGATGGCGGCCGCCCACAGGGCCATCTGCCCGGGGACGAACAGGGCGGAGGGCTCGAACAGCCGACGCCCGGCATCCCAGGCCAGGCCGGCCGCGACCACCAGCAGGGTTCCCCCCAGCAACAGGGTCACCGCCGTCTCGAAACGGGCGTGGCCGTAGGGGTGGTTGGTGTCCGCCTCGCGGTTGCCCTGCTGGGCCCCGAAGAGGACCAAGATATCAGTAAAGAGATCGGAGAGGGAGTGGACCCCGTCGGCCACCAGGGCCTGGGAGTGGGCGACGATGCCGACGGCGATCTTGCCCACGCCCAGGACGCTATTGCCGGCGGCCCCCACCAGGGTCACCCGGCGGGAGGCGCGGTAGCGCGCCTCCCCGGTGGTGGCCGCGTCAACCATCGCCGACCTCGATGACCACGCGGATGCCATCGGCGCCCTCCTCGCAGCTGCGGACGGTATGGCCGTGCACCCGGCACCAGGCCGGAATGTCGTGGCTGGCGCCGGGGTCGCTGGCATGGACGGTGAGGACATCCCCGGGGGCAAGCGCCGCCAGTCGGTCCTGGACCCGGATTACCGGGACCGGACAGAGGGTCCCGGTGGCGTCGAGTTCGTGCTCACTCACAACAGCCACTCCTCGGGGACCGACCCGGGTTCCATAGGGGCAACGGTCATGTTCCACGTGGAACCGTCCCGGTCGGTAATGGCCACCTCCACCGCCTCGGCCTCCCGCCCCTGGCTGTAGCGGGCCACCAGGCGGGCAGCCAGCTCCCAGTCCTCCGCCGTCGGCTCGCCGTCCACCAGGGCGAGCGGCCCGCCGTGGCTCACCGTCTCCAGCCAGGCGTAGTTGCGCCGGTAGCCGCGCAGGAACTGGCCCTCTCCCTGGTCGCGGCTGATGAGGAGCTTGAAGTTATCGCTGGGCCGGAGGTGGCGCCCGACCTTGAGCAGCATGATGTCGTCCAGCTCGTAGTCGCGCTCGCCGCGGCCCTGCCAGAGGTCCTGAAGGCGCCGGGAGTAATTCTCGTCGGTGAGGAAGCAGCAACCCCCCGCCGGCGAGGCGTAGTCATCCAGCCCGAAGGCCTCGGCCAGCCGCATCTGCTCCTTGCGGGACCGGCCGGTGATCCCGTGCAACCGTGCCCGGTCCACCCAGCCCTCGCGCTCCGGCAGGGTCGCCGGCAGGTTGTGCGCACACAGGGGCCGCAGGAGCCGATCGTCCGCCCCGGACTCCTCGGCGATGATGGGCATGGTGTCCTTGCGCTGGGACATGGGCCGCTGGCCGATGACCTCGCCGGTGACGACGAAGTCGAAGTCGTTGGCCTCCATCCACTCCCGCGCCTTGCCCACCATGAAGCCCTTGCAGTCCAGGCAGGGGTTCAGGTTCTTGCCGTAGCCGTGGCGGGGATTGAGGACCACATCCTTGTACTCCTCGGCGATATCGATGATGTGGAGCTTCATCCCCAGCTGCTCCGCCACCCAGAGGGCGTTGTTGCGCTTGGGGCGATCCCGGTCCTTGTTGCGGATGGCGTGGGTATGGCCCTCCACGCAGAAGCCGGTGAAGAAGTTGATCCCCTCCACGTGGACGCCCTGCTCCTGGAGCACGCGCACGGCGAGCATGGAGTCGAGGCCCCCGGAGACGAGGGCCACGGCGCGGGGCGCGCGGGTCCCGGCGGGGGCATTGGTCGGTGCTTCGATGGTCTCGGTCATGGTGCCATTATAACCGGCCCCGGCCGCGCACGGTATGGCCCGGCGCGATCACCCGTCGCGTAAACCACTGTCTCGACGCGGTTTTAGCCGGCATCCAGACAGACCGCACGCGGTTCGCAGGCCGGCGAGCGGGACGGTATAATCCCGGCTCCATTCAACGGTTTCCAGCGGGGACCCATGCAGCGCGATCCCACCACCTTCCAGGGCCTCATCCTCGCCCTCCAGGACTACTGGGCCGAGCAGGGCTGTGTCGTCCTGCAGCCCTACGACATGGAGATGGGGGCCGGCACCTTCCATCCGGCGACCTTCCTCCGCGCCATCGGTCCGGAGCCGTGGCGGGCGGCCTACGTCCAGCCCTCCCGGCGGCCCACCGACGGCCGCTACGGCGAGAACCCGAACCGGCTGCAGCACTACTACCAGTTCCAGGTGGTCCTGAAGCCCTCGCCCCTGGCGATCCAGGAGCTCTACATCGGCTCCCTCCGCGCGCTGGGCATCGACCCGCTGGTCCACGACATCCGCTTCGTGGAGGACAACTGGGAGTCGCCGACCCTCGGCGCCTGGGGGCTGGGCTGGGAGGTCTGGCTCAACGGCATGGAGGTAACCCAGTTCACCTACTTCCAGCAGGTGGGCGGGCTGGAGTGCCGGCCGGTCACCGGTGAACTCACCTACGGCCTGGAGCGCATCGCCATGTATCTCCAGGGGGTGGAGAGCGTCTACGACCTCACCTGGACCGACGGCCCCCAGGGTCGCGTGCGCTACGGCGACGTCTACCACCAGAACGAGGTGGAGCAGTCCCACTACAATTTCGAGGAGGCCAACGTGGAACGGCTGTTCGAGGCCTTCGACACCTGTGAGAGCGAGAGCCAGCGCCTGGTGGAGGTCGGTTTGCCGCTGCCCGCCTACGAGCAGACCCTGCGCGCCTCCCATACCTTCAACCTCCTGGATGCCCGCCAGGCCATCTCGGTCACCGAGCGCCAGCGCTACATCCTGCGGGTCCGCGGCCTCTCCCGGGCCGTGGCGGAGGCCTTCTACAACGCCCGCGAGGCGGCCGGATTCCCGCTGTGTGACGCCGATGACCGGCAGGGGGGTGCGGCATGAGCGAGCGCGCCGACCTGCTGGTCGAGATCGGGACCGAGGAGCTTCCCCCGGGGGCCCTGCGCCGCCTGGCCCGCGGCCTGGGCGACGGGCTCCACCGGGAGCTGGGCGAGGCGCGCCTGGAGCCGGGCGAGGTGGAGCTCTTCGCCGCCCCGCGCCGCCTGGCTGCCCGCATCCGGAACGTGCGCCGGGCCCAGGACGACCAGTCCCAGGAACGCCGCGGCCCGGCGGTGGACGCCGCCTTCGATGACGACGGCAATCCCACCAAGGCCGCCACCGGTTTCGCCGGCTCCTGCGGCGTGGCGGTCGCCGACCTCGAGCGCATGGAGACCGACAAGGGGACCTGGCTGGTCCACCGCCACACCGAGCCCGGCCGCCCGGCCGCCGACCTGATCCCGGCGGCGCTGGAGCGCGCCGTGGAGGGCCTGCCCATCCCGCGGCGCATGCGCTGGGGCGACTCCGAGGCCGCCTTCGTCCGCCCGGTGCACTGGCTCGTGATCCTGCTGGGCGACGAGGTCGTCCCGGCCCGCCTGCTGGAGACCGAGGCCGGCGCCACCAGCCGCGGCCACCGCTTCCACCACCCGGAGCCGGTGGCGATCCCCGACGCCGCGAGCTACCCCGGCCCCCTGGAGAGCGAGGGCTGGGTGGTGGCCGATTTCGATGACCGCCGCGAGCGGATCCGGTCCCAGGTCGAGGAGCAGGCCCGGGTCGCCGGTGGCCGCGCCTGGATCGAGGAGGGCCTGCTGGAAGAGGTCACGGCGATGGTGGAGTGGCCGGTGGCCGTGGCCGGCTCCTTCGACCGCCGCTTCCTCGCCATCCCCCACGAGGCGCTCATGGCCTCCATGCAGGGCCACCAGAAGTACTTCCCCGTGGTGGACGATAGCGACGCCCTCCTCCCGGCCTTCGTCACCGTGGCCAACATCGCCAGCCGGCAGCCCGAGGAGGTCCGGGCCGGTAACGAGCGGGTGATCCGGCCGCGCCTGGAGGATACCGAGTTCTTCTGGGACCACGACCGCCGTACCCCGCTGGCCCAGCGCGTGGCCCACCTCGGCGGTATCGTCTTCGAGCATCGCCTGGGCACTCAGCTCGACCGCACCCGGCGCCTGCAGCCTCTGGCCGGGACCATCGCCACCGCCATCGGTGGCGACGCGGACCAGGCGCGACGGGCCGCGGAGCTGGCCAAGTGCGATCTCCTCACCGAGATGGTGGGGGAGTTCCCGGAGCTCCAGGGGACCATGGGCCGCTACTACGCCGACCACGACGGCGAGCCCGGCGATATCCCCCGGGCCCTGGAGGAGCAGTACGCCCCGCGCTTCGCCGGCGATGCCCTCCCGGAGAGCGCCACCGGCCGGGCCCTGGCCCTGGCGGACCGGCTGGACCTCATCACCGGCCTCTTCGGCATCGGCCAGCCCCCCACCGGCAGCAAGGACCCCTTCGGCCTGCGCCGCGCCGCCCTGGGGGTCCTGCGGATCTGCATCGAGGGGCGCCTGGACCTGGACCTCGGCGACCTCGTGGATGCCGCCGCCAGCGCCTACCGCGAGCAGCTCGGGGCCGACGGCATCGACCCGGCCACCGAGGGGGAGGCCATCGCCTTCATCCTCGAGCGGCTGCGGGTCTACTACCAGGACCAGGGCGTGACCCACGACGCCTTCGAGGCGGTGCGGGCCGTCGCCACCCCGGTGCCGCTGGACTTCGACGCCCGGGTCCGGGCCATGGCCGCCTTCCTGGAGCGCGAGGAGGCCGAGGCGCTGGTGGGCGCGAACAAGCGCATCGCCAACATCCTGCGCAAGGCCGGGGTGGATGCGGCCGAACTGGCCATGCCCGACCCCGCCCTCTTCAGCGAGCCGGCGGAGCAGACGCTCTTCGATGCCCTGGGGCAGCGCCGCGAGGAGGTCGCCCGCCGGGCGCGGGATCGGGACTACGCCGGCGCCCTGGACGCCCTGGCCGGCCTGCGCGCGGCGGTGGACGGCTTCTTCGACCACGTGATGGTCATGGCCGACGACGAGGCGACCCGGGCCAACCGCCTGGCCCTGCTGGCCGACATCCGGCGCCTCTTCCTCCAGGTGGCCGACCCCTCCCGGGTCCAGGAGTAACCGCCATGGCGGTGCTGCGTTCCACCCTGTTCGCCGTGGGGATGTGGCTGGCCACCATCCCCTTCGGCCTGCTGGCCGTGGTCCTGCTGATCGTCCGGCCGCGGTTCGAGCGGCGCTTCGCCCTCATCAGCCTCTGGTCGCGGCTCATGGTCCACTGGCTGCGGTGGACCTGCGGGGTCCGCTGGGAGGTGGAGGGGCGCGACAACATCCCGGCCGCGCCCTGCCTCATCTTCGCCAACCACCAGTCCACCTGGGAGACCATCTTCCTGCAGTCCCTCTTCCGGCCCCAGACCTGGGTCCTCAAGCGGGAGCTGCTGGCCATCCCCTTCTTCGGCTGGGGGCTGAAGGCGCTGGAGCCCATCGCCATCGAGCGGGGGAGCGGGCGCAAGGCCATCGCCAGCATCATCCGGCAGGGCCGGGATCGACTGGCGGCCGGCCGGTGGGTGGTGGTCTTCCCGGAGGGGACGCGGCTCAAGGCCGGGGAGCAGCGCAAGTGGGGCATCGGCGGGGCCGCCCTGGCCGCCTCCAGCGGCTACCCCGTGGTGCCGGTGGCCCACGACGCCGGGCGGTGCTGGCCCAAGGGCTCCTTCATCAAGCGGCCGGGGACGATTCGCGTGCGCATCGGTCCCCCCATTGCCTCCACCGACCGCGAGGCCGAGGCCATCAACGAGGAGGCCCGCAACTGGGTCGAGGGCCATCGCCCCGATCTCCCGGGGGGAGAGACCCGGGAAAAGCCCGAGGGGCGCTAGCCCGGTTTCTCGCCCTTCTGCGGCGCGACCTGCTCATCCAGCTCGTAGGCCGGTAGCTGACGTTCCACGGGGAACATCCCCAGGCGGGCGTAGTCCGGGAGGCCGTTGACGAAGGGCGGCCGCGCCTCGCCGGCGATGAGTGGCGCCAGGTACCGCCGAGCGGCGTCGGTGATGTGGTAGCCATCCTCGCGGATGAAGGCCTCCGGCACCGTCGTCTCCACATCGGCGATGCGCGCGAGGTCCACCGAGGCCACGGCCCATTCGTACGGCTCGTCGGCCTCCCGCCGGATCACCGGCATGCGGCCGTTCTCCCCGGCCACCGCCAGCTCCACCGCCCGTTCACCCACCGCCACGGCCTGTTCCACGTCGGTGGCCGAGGCGATATGGGCCGCCGAGCGCTGCAGATAGTCCGGCAGGGCCCAGTGGACCTTCCAGCCCAGGTCCCGGCGGACCATCTCCGCCAGGTTGGGCGCGACCCCGCCGAGCTGGATCCAGTCCTCCACGTCGCTGGCCTCTGCCACCGACAGGAGCTGCCCGTCAGAATCGCGCAGCCCCTCGCTGGCCACCACCACACAGTACCCGACCCGCTCCACCGTCTCCCGGACCCGCTGCATGAATTCCCGACGATGGAAGGCGCGCTCCGCAAAGAGGATCACGTGGGGGGCGTCGAACGGCCCCTGCTGCGCCAGCCCGCCGGCGGCGGCCAGCCAGCCGGCGTGGCGCCCCATGACCTCCATGATGAAGACCTTGGTGGAGGACTCCGCCATGGAGGCAACATCCAGCGCCGCCTCCCGGATGCTGGTGGCGACGTACTTCGCCGCCGAGCCGAAGCCGGGGCTGGTATCCGTCCCGGCGAGGTCGTTGTCGATGGTCTTGGGGATCCCCATGACCGTGAGCGGATAGCCCATCTGCTGCGCGGCGACATGGACCTTCTCCGCGGTGACCATGGACCCGCCCCCGCCGTTATAGAAGAAGTAACCGATGTGGTGGGCGGCGAAGACCTCCATGAGCCGCTCGTACTGGTGCTTATGGCTCTCCAGCGGCCCCAGGTCGTAGCGGCACGCCCCGAACGCGCCGCCCGGCGTATGCCGGAGCGCATCCAGGGACGCCGCCTCCTCGCGCTCTAGGTCCAGCAGGTCCTCGCGCAGCGCGCCGATGACCCCCTCCCGTGCGGCGTAGATCCGTCCGAAGTGGTCCCGGTGACGACGGACCCCCTGGATGACCCCGTGGGCGGAGGCATTGATCACAGCGGTGACTCCACCGGCCTGACCGTAGAGGACGTTCGCGGGCATCTCGTTCTCCCTGGGAGGTTGGCATTGAGGCTCGCGCCGGTCCGCGCGGGCGCTGCGGCGCTCTGTCACCGGATCGGTGGCGCCGCAACTCTCTGATACAATCCGGGTTCAGCCTTTTTCCGGCCCGGGACGGTCTTCGCCCCGGGCAACACCCATTCCGCTGCAAGGGGACCGTCATGCATATCGGAACGACACTGACGCAGTTCATTATCGAGAAGGAACACCAGCACGTCGAGGCGACCGGCGCCTTTACCGGCCTGCTGAACGAGATCGCCACCGCCTGCAAGATCATCTCCAACGGGGTGAACCACGGCGGCCTCGCCGAGGATGTCCTCGGCGTCGCCGGGACGGAGAACGTCCAGGGCGAGGAGCAGAAGAAGCTGGATGTCCTCTCCAACGAGGTCATGATCGCCCGCAACCAGTGGGGCGGCCACGTCGCCGCGATGGCCTCCGAGGAGGAGGACGACATCTACAACCTCCCCAAGGAGTACCCGCGCGGCAAGTACCTGCTCCTGTTCGACCCGCTGGACGGCTCCTCGAATATCGACGTGAACATCTCCGTGGGCACCATCTTCTCCATCCTGCGCTGCCCCGAGGGCGTCGAGGAGCCCACCGCCGAAGACTTCCTTCAGGAGGGCACCACCCAGGTGGCCGCCGGTTACGCCCTCTACGGCCCCTCCACGGAGATGGTCCTGACCACCGGAAACGGCGTGCACCGCTTCACCCTGGACCCCAACGTCGGGGAGTTCATCCTCACCGAGGAGAACGTCACCATCCCGGAGGAGACCCAGGAGTTCGCCATCAATATGTCCAACCAGCGCTTCTGGGAGGCGCCGGTCAAGCGCTACATCGACGAGTGCCTCCAGGGCAAGGAGGGTCCGCTGGGCAAGGACTTCAACATGCGCTGGGTCGCCTCCATGGTCGC
>JBNJED010000068.1:0-8066 GCA_051745535.1 Pseudomonadota bacterium
AGGCCAGCTTCGACCCCTACGCCTTCCAGCGCGATGCCTGGCTCCAGCGGCGGCGCAACCAGGTATACGATGGCGAACCCCCGACCGTGAACGAGGACGAGATGGACATGCTCGAGGGCATGGAGGGCGTCGGCGAATGAGCCCCGGGATGCAGGAGCTGGCCCTCCCGCTCCTGGGGGTCGGTGTCGGCTTCATCGTCCTGGTCTGGGCGGCGGATCGCTTCATTGAGGGGGCCGCCGGCCTGGCACGCAACTTCGGCGTCTCCCCCCTGGTGGTGGGGCTGACCATCGTCGGCTTCGGCACCTCGGCGCCGGAGATGCTGGTCTCCGGCCTCGCCGCCTGGGAGGGCAACAGCGGCATCGCCATCGGCAACGCCCTGGGTTCCAACATCACCAACCTCGCCCTGGTCCTCGGCGTCACCGCGCTGCTCATCCCCATGCGGGTGGGGTCGGCGATCCTGCGCCGGGAGTTCCCGGTGATGCTCCTGGTCATGGTGGCCGCCCTGCTATTGCTGGTGGACGACCACCTGGGCCGGCTGGACGGTCTGCTACTGCTAGGCGGCATGATCGCCTACGTGGCGTGGCTCGCCTGGCTGGCCCGCAGCGACACCGGCGTCGCCGATCCCATGATCGCCACCCTCACCGAGGAGGTCCCCGACGCCCTACCCACCGGTCGCGCCCTGCTCTGGACCCTGGTGGGACTGGTCCTGCTGCTGGGCAGTGCCCGCCTCATCGTCTGGGGGGGCGCCACCACCGCCGCCAGCCTGGGGATCAGCGACCTGGTCATCGGCCTGACCGTGGTCGCCATCGGTACCAGCCTGCCGGAGCTGGCCGCCGCCCTGGCGTCGGCGCGCAAGCGGGAGTTCGAGATGGCGCTGGGCAACGTCATCGGATCCAACATCTTCAACCTGCTGGGCGTCCTCGGGCTGCCCGGCATCATCCACGCCACCGCCGTCCCGGCCGGGGTGCTGGAGCGCGACTTCCCGGCCATGCTGCTGCTCACCGCCCTGGTCTTCCTCTTCGCCCTGGGGCGTGGCGGCAGCGATGGCCACATCAACCGCCGCGAGGGCGGGGTCCTCGTGGCCGTCTACATGGGCTGGCTGGCCTGGCTGCTGGTCAGCCCCGGTTCACTGACCGGTTCATTGATAGGAGGAACACCATGAACGAGCAGTTCGAGGTCGAGAACGTGAAGTGCGGCGGTTGCGCCGCCGCCATCCGGGACGGCTTGGCCGAGGTGGCCGGCGTGGATTCGGTAGAGGTGGATATCGCCAGCGGCCGGGTGGACGTCGCCGGCAGCGGGCTCGACCGCGGCGAGATCGCCACGCGGCTGGCCGCGCTGGGCTATCCCGAGCGGGGCTGAACCCCCTGCCGGTCCCGGGCGGCGCCCTGTACACTGAGGGCTCCACCGAATCGGCCCGACCGGAATCAGTGCCATGCCCGACCCCGTAACCACCATCCCCGAGGACGACCGCCTGCGCCAGCTGGCATCGGCCGTCCTCGACGTGGAGGCCCGCTCCATCGCCGCCCTCAACCAGCGGCTGGATGCCGGATTCCTGCGCGCCTGCCACCTGCTGCTCGGCTGCCGGGGGCGGGTGGTGGTCACCGGCATGGGCAAATCCGGCCACATCGGTGGCAAGATCGCCGCCACCCTGGCCAGTACCGGCACCCCGGCCTTCTTCGTCCACCCCGGCGAGGCCAGCCACGGCGACCTGGGCATGATCACCGGCGACGACGTGGTGGTGGCGCTCTCCAACTCCGGGGAGACCGACGAGCTGCTCACCATCCTGCCCATCCTCAAGCGGCTGGGGGTCCCGCTGGTGGCGCTCACCGGCCGTCCGGGGTCCACCCTGGCGCAGGAGGCGGAGGCCCACGTGGATGTCCGCGTCGACGAGGAGGCCTGCCCCCTGGGGCTGGCCCCCACCTCCTCCACCACCGCGGCCCTGGCCATGGGCGATGCCCTGGCGGTGGCGCTGCTGGAGGCGCGCGGCTTCGGGCGGGAGGACTTCGCCCGCACCCACCCCAGCGGTCGGCTGGGCAAGCGGCTGCTGGTCCACATCCGCGACATCATGCACCAGGGTGAGGGGGTGCCCCGGGTGGCGCCCACGGCCAGTCTGGCCGACGCCCTGGTGGAGATGAGCCGCAAGGGGCTCGGCTTCACCCTGGTCGCCGAGGCCGACGACACCCTGGCCGGGATCTTCACCGACGGCGATCTACGCCGCGTCCTCGACCACGGGCCGGTGGATGTCCACACCACCGCCATAGGCGAGGTGATGACCCGCGGCGGGCGAACCCTGGACCCCGACCAGCTGGCGGCAGAGGCCCTGGAGATCATGGAGCGCCACCGGATCAACGGCGCCCCGGTGGTGGACGGCGACGGCCGCGTGGTCGGCGCCTGCAACATGCACGACATGCTGCGCTCGGGGGTGGCGTGATGCTGGATTCGGATCTGCGCGAACGGGCCGGCCGGATCCGGCTGGTCGCCTTCGATGTGGATGGCGTCCTCACCGATGGCAGCCTCTTCATCGGCGATGGCGGCGAGGAGTACAAGGCCTTTCACTCCCGCGACGGCCACGGCATGAAGATGCTCCAGGCCACCGGGGTGGAGCTGGCCATCATCACCGGCCGCCAGTCCGAGGTGGTCCGCCACCGCATGGAATCCCTGGGAATCGCCCACGTCCACCAGGGCTGCCTGGACAAGCGCCCCGCCTTCGAGGCGCTGCTGGCCGAGACCGGGATCCCGGCGGAGGCGGCCGCCTACGTGGGTGACGACGTGGTCGACCTCCCCCTGCTCCGGCGGGTGGGGCTGGCCGTGGCGGTGGCCGACGCCGCGGCGGCGGTCCGCCAGCGGGTCCACTGGACCACGCCCAGCGGGGGCGGTCGCGGGGCGGCCCGGGAACTCTGCGAGCTCATCATGGAGGCGCAGGGGACCCTGGACGCCGCCCTTGCCCCCTACCTGGAATCATGATCGCGCGCCTGCTCCTCCTGCTGGCCATGGCCGCCGGTGTCGCCGCCACCAGCTACTGGGCCTACGACGAGCAACCGGCCCGGGCGCCCTCCCGCGCCGACAGCGGACCGCGGCCGGTAGAGGCGACCCTGCGCACGGTCCGGATCACCGAACACGACGCCGACGGCCGCCCCGCTCGCCGGCTGGAGGCCGCCCACCTGCTGCAGTACGCCGACAGCGACGAGGCCATCCTGTGGCAGCCGCGCCTGACCCTCCTGGACCGCGGCCCGGCCTGGCGCCTGGACGCCCCCCACGGGCGCTGGCGCCGGGATGCCGGGGCCGAGGTCGTCCTCCTCCAGGAGGCGGTCCGCATCCGCCGCGAGGCGAAGCCCGGCGGCCGCGCCCTGGCGGTGGACACCCGGGACCTGGCCGTCTTTCCCGGTCGGGAGGAGGCCTGGTCGGCCCACCGCTCGGTGATCCGTGACGGCGCCGGCCGCCTGGTGGGCATCGGCCTCCACCTGGACTGGCCCGCCGAGCGGGTCCGCCTGCTGGCCGACGTCCACGGGGGTTACCATGTTCGCTAGTCGCCCCCTCGCCCTGCTCCTCCTGGCCGCCCTCGCCACCCCGCTGGCGGCCCAGGAGCTGGATGTCGTCTCCGACGAGGCCAGCCTAGACCAGGGCCAGGGCGTGGCGGTCTTCGAGGGCGACGTGGAAGCGACCCGGGGCACCACCCGGCTCACCGGCGACTGGATGCGGGTGGAACAGGTCGAGGGGGAGGCCGAGGACGGCGAGGGGGACGGCCTCCGCCGCCTGGAACTCGAGGGCGGGCCCGCCCGCCTCTTCCATACCAGCGAGGAGGGCGAGGAGCTGCGCGGCCGCGCCCGGCGCATCGTCTACCGCGCCGACGTCGAGCGCCTGGATCTCCACGGCGACGCCGTGCTGGAGCGCGGCCAGGACCGCTTCTCCGGCGACCACATCCGCTACTTCCTCGAGACCGACCGGGTGGAGGGCCGGGGCGGCGAGGAGGGCGGCCGGGTCCGCACCACCCTCTTCCCCGAGGAGGAGGACGAAGGCAACGGGAGCAGCGAGGGGGACGAACAGCCATGAGCCGCCTGGTCGCCTCGGACCTGACCAAGTCCTTCCGCGGCCGACAGGTGGTGGCCGGCGTCTCCCTGGAGGTGGGGGCCGCCGAGGTGGTCGGCCTCCTGGGCCCCAACGGCGCCGGCAAGACCACCAGCTTCTACATGATCGTCGGCCTCATCGCCGCCGACAGCGGCCGGGTGGAGCTGGACGGCGAGGACCTCACCGCCGCCCCCATGCACCTGCGCGCCCGGCGCGGGCTGGGCTACCTCCCCCAGGAGGCGTCGGTCTTCCGCAAGCTCACGGTGGCGGACAACCTCCTGGGGGTGCTGGAGCTCCGGCGGGAGCTGGATGCCGACGCACGGCGCGCGCGGCTGGAGGAGCTGCTGGACGACTTCCAGATCGGCCACCTGCGCGATGCCCGGGGCATGAGCCTCTCCGGCGGCGAACGCCGCCGGGTGGAGATCGCCCGCGCCCTGGCGGCGGAGCCGCGCTTCATCCTCCTGGACGAGCCCTTCGCCGGCGTCGACCCCATCTCCGTGGGCGAGATCCAGACCATCATCCGCAGCCTCCGGGACCGCGGCATCGGTGTCCTCATCACCGACCACAACGTCCGCGAGACCCTGGGGATCTGCGAGCGTGCCTATATCGTCTCCGCCGGCGAGGTCATCGCCGGCGGCCCCCCGGCCACCCTGCTGGAGGATGACCAGGTCCGCGCCGTCTACCTGGGGGCCGACTTCCGGCTCTGAGGGGACCCCCCCTCTGCGGCTCGCGAAGGAGCCCGGACGGGGCGGTAGGGGATCCCCGGGGACACGAGGACCGTCCCTGGCGCTTCACGGCGGCCATCCATGGCCGCCGAGACCCCGGGTTCCCCCTGCCACCCCCACCCGCGCCCCCGGCCTGCTCCCTGTCATAGCTCAACGGAATTCCCTCGCAAACACTGGTGCTCTGCCCCTGCATTCCCGATGCCAGCTGGGTTAGAATCAACCATACGAGCCGGTAACCACCACTTCCGGGGCAACGGCACGGGGCTCCCATAGCCGATGAAACAGTCCATCCAGCTGCGCCTGGGGCAGCAGCTCACCATGACGCCGCAACTGCAGCAGGCCATCCGGCTGCTGCAGCTCTCCTCCGTGGAGCTCCAGACGGAGATCCAGGAGGCGCTGGAGTCCAACCTCATGCTCGAGAGCGGCGACGAGGCCGCCGACGAGGGGGATCCGGGCGAGGCCAGCGCGGAGTCCGGTGAGGGCAGCGAGACCGCCGCTCGCAGCGAGGACAACGAGGTCGGGACCACCGGCGACTCCCTCCCCGACGACCTGCCCGTGGACACCAGCTGGGACGACATCTACGAGCCCGGCTCCGGCGCGGGCTCCGGTACCGCCCCCGCCGGCGAGGAGGGCGAGTACACCGTCCAGAACAGCGCCCCGGAGGACCTCCACGACCACCTCCTGTGGCAGCTGAACATGTCCCACCTGACCCCGCGGGACACCCTCATCGGCGAGGCGGTCATCGACGCGGTGGGCGACGACGGCTACCTCACCGCCGACCTGGCGGAGCTGGGCGAGGCCATCGCCCCCGATCTGCCGGATATCGAGACCGACGAGATCCGCGCCGTCCTCCACCAGATCCAGAACTTCGACCCGCCCGGCATCGCCGCCGCCGACCTGCGCGAGAGCCTGCTGTTGCAGCTCGACCAGCTCGCCGCCGATCCCGATCCGCCGGCGGGGCTGGCCACCGCCCGGGCCATCGTGGCCGACCACTTCGACCTCCTGGGCCGGCGCGACTTCAACCAGCTCCAGCGCCGGCTCCATCTCGACGAGGCGGGGCTCGCCGATATCCTCCGCCTCATCCAGTCCCTGAACCCGCGGCCCGGCGGCCAGATCACCGCCAGCGAGCCGGAGTACGTCACCCCCGACGTCATCGTCCGCCGCGACCGGGGCCGCTGGCGGGTGGAGCTCAACCCCGAGGTAGCGCCGCGGCTGCGCATCAACACCGAGTATGCCGACCTCATCCGGCGCGGCGACCAGAGCGACGACGCCACCTATCTGCGCAACCACCTCCAGGAGGCACGCTGGTTCCTCAAGAGCCTGCAGAGCCGCAACGAGACCCTGCTCAAGGTGGCCACCAGCATCGTCGAGCACCAGCGCGACTTCCTGGAACAGGGCGAGGAGGCCATGAAGCCGCTGGTCCTGCGCGACATCGCCGAGGAGGTGGAGATGCACGAATCCACCATCTCCCGGGTGACCACGCGCAAGTACATGCTCACCCCGCGCGGGGTCTTCGAGCTCAAGTACTTCTTCTCCAGCCACGTGGGGACCAACGAGGGCGGCGAGGCCTCCTCCACCGCCATCCAGGCGCGCATCCGCCGGCTCATCGAGGCCGAGGAGACGCGCAAGCCATTGAGTGACAGCCGGATTGCGCGCATCCTCGCCGACGAGGGCTTCCAGGTCGCGCGACGCACCGTGGCCAAGTACCGGGAGGGCATGCAGATCCCGCCCTCCAATGAACGGCGGCGGCTCACCTAGGACCGCCGCTGGCAACAACGCATCCACCGACAGGGGATTTGAAACCATGCAGCAGCTCGACATCACCGGCCACCACGTAGAGATCACCGATGCCCTGCGCAGCTACGTCCAGGAGAAGATGGAGCGGCTGGTCCGGCACGGCGACGGCATCGGCAATGCCCACGTGGTCCTGAACGTGGAGCCCCACCAGCGCCAGCAGGCGGAGGCCACCCTCCACGTCAGCGGCGCCGACCTCCACGCCGAGGCCGAGTCGGATGACCTCTACGCGGCCATCGACGCGCTCATCGACAAGCTCGACCGCCAGCTCACCAAGCACCGCGACAAGCTCCAAGACAAGCACCATGGCAAGGGCTGAAGTGAGCCACTCCACCGGCGACGGCGCGGCCGCCCTGGACCTGGGCGAGATCCTCGACCCCGCCCGGATCGCGGTGGACGTCGAGGCCGCCAGCAAGAAGCGGACCCTGGAGACCGTGGCCGACCTCCTCTCCGGCGGCGGCCTCTCCCGGGATGCCATCTTCGACGCCCTGCTGGGGCGGGAGCGGCTGGGCTCCACCGGCCTCGGCCAGGGGGTCGCCCTGCCCCACGGCCGGGTCCCGGGCAACGACCGGACCCTGGGCGCCTTCATCCGCCTGGACAACGGCGTCGACTTCGACGCCCAGGACCAGCAGCCGGTGGACCTGGTCTTCGGCCTGGTGGTCCCGGAGGCGTCCACGGAGACCCACCTCCAGACCCTGGCCGCCATCGCCCGGCTGTTCAGCGACGAATCCGTCTGCCAGCAGCTGCGCGAGGCGGATTCCGCCGTCCAGGCCCACCGACTGCTCGTGGGCGGGGCCGGCTGAGATGGAGCGGGGCGTCGGTGTCGGCGATCTCCTGCGCCTGGCCGGCGAGCCCCTGGGACTGCGTCGGCTGAACACGGCCAGCGCCGACCCCCTCTGCCGGCTGGAGGTGGACGACGACACCGCCCTGGTGGGCCCCTTCAACCCGGTCCGCCCCCCCTGCATCCAGGTGGTGGGCACGGTGGAACGGGACTACCTCGCCGACCTGGGCAAGAACTCCCTGGCCGACGCCGTCGCCAAGCTGGTCCGGCCGGAGGGCATCGTCATCCTCGCCGACGGCATCGAGGCGCCGTCGGCGGTGGCCGAACAGGCCGCCGCCACGGGGACCGCGCTACTGGCCAGCGACGCCTCCGCCCACACCGTGGTCAACCGCCTGCGCCACCTCCTGGCCCGGGATACCGCCCGGACCACCACCCTGCACGGCGTCTACCTGGAGGTCCTCGGGCTGGGGGTCCTGCTCACCGGCAGCAGCGCCGTGGGCAAGAGCGAGCTGGCCCTGGAACTCATCAGCCGCGGCCACCGACTGGTCGCCGATGACGCCCCGCGCTTCCGCCGCCTGGACCCGGAGACGGTGAACGGCCATTGCCCGGAGACCCTGCGCGGCTTCCTGGAGGTCCGCGGCCTCGGGGTGCTGGACATCCCGGCCATGTTCGGCGAGAGCGCCCTGAAGGCGAGCAAGAAC
>JBNJED010000069.1:0-7967 GCA_051745535.1 Pseudomonadota bacterium
CCTTGAGCACCTCGATGGAATCGGCGGTGTAGTCGCCGTGGCTGGCCATGTCGCGGCTCTCCGTGGGCGAAAGGAAGGCCGCAGGCTAGCGGGAACGCCGGGCGGCGGCAAGGGTGCCGCCGCCAACGCCTCCCTTTGGCCTGTTCAGCCGCGGCCGCCGGTGCGGAAGTGGCCCACCAGCGCCTTGAGCTCCTCCACCAGCCGGCCCAGCTCCTCGGCGGAGGTGGTGAGCTGGCTGGCGTCCTCGGAGGAGCGGTCGGCGATGCCGGCGATCTCGGTGACGTTGCGGTTGATGTCCTCGGCCACGGCGGTCTGCTCCTCGGCGGAGGAGGCGATCTGGTCGTTCATGCCGTTGATCTTCGACACCGACTGGGTGATCCGGCCCAGGCTGGCCTCGGCCTCGCCGGCCTTGGCCACGGTGTCGTTGGCCCCCTCGCGGGTCTCCTGCATGGAGCCGGCGGCCTCCCGGGCGGCGGTCTGGAGCTTCTCCACCGTCTCCCGGATCTCCTGGGTGGAGTCGTGGGTCCGGGTGGCCAGGGTGCGCACCTCGTCGGCCACCACGGCGAAGCCGCGGCCGGCCTCCCCGGCCCGGGCCGCCTCGATGGCGGCGTTGAGCGCCAGGAGGTTGGTCTGCTCGGCGATGTCGCGGATGACGTCCAGGACACTGCCGATGGACTCGCTATCCTGCTCCAGCCGCTGCATGACCTCGGCGGAGCGGTTCACCTCGTCGGCCAGCTTGCGGATGGCCTCCATGGAGTCGCCCACCACCTGGCGGCCATTGCCGGCCTCCTGATCCGCTTCGGTGGCCGCCTCGGCGGCCTGGGTGGCGTTGCGCGAGACCTCCTGGACGGTGGTGGCCATCTCGTTCATGGCGGTGGCCACCTGGTCGGTCTGGCTCTTCTGCTGCTGCACGCCCTGGTCGGTGCGCTCGGCCACCTGGGAGGTCTGCTCGGCGGTGGCGGCCAGGCGGTCCACGGCGCTGGCCACCCGCTGCACCAGCTCCTGGATGCGGGCGGTGAAGGCGTTGAAGGCCTGGGCCAGCTCGCCCACCTCGTCCCGGGAGTGGACCTCCAGACGGGCGGAGAGATCGCCCTCGCCCTGGGCGACGTCGTTCATGGCCTGGGCGGTCTTCTGCAGCGGCCGGCTGATGGAGCGACCGGAGAACCAGGCCACGAAGATCCCAGCGGCCAGGCCGATGAGGACCATGATAAGGACGAAGCCGCCCACGGCTGCCACCTCGGTGCGCAGCTCACCGCTGATGGACTCGATGCGCTCCCGCTGGTTGTCCACCAGCGCCTGGGTCTCGTCGTCGATGCGCTGGATGAGGGGGCCGAGGTCCTCGCGCAGGATGCGCACGTCGGTCCGCCAGGAGTCGCTACCCTGGATCTCGAGCATCTCGTCGAGGTTGGAGAAGAACTCCTCGCGCAGATTCCGGAACTCCTCCAGGGCCATCTCCTGCTCGAAGGTGTAGAGGTCGGAGTAGTCCTCCAGGTCCTCGAGCTTGTCGGCGGTGCCCTCCTGGTAGAGCTCGATCTCCTGGCGAGCGCTGTCACCGCGGAAGGCGAGGAAGGCGCGCACGCCGTTCATGACGTTGGCCCACTGGTAGCGCAGGGACTCCAGCTCCATGAGGAACTCGCGCCGACGCTCGTTGATGGGCTGGCCCTCCTCCGACTGGATGGCCTCGGAGAGGTTCTGAAGCATCTGCTGGGAGAGGGGGTTGATGTTGCGCGCGGCGTAGGCGACGCCGGGGAAGTTGGCCTCGTTATCGTCGGGCAGGGCCAGCAGCTCCTCGCGATAGCCCAGGTATTCCTCAAAGGCCGATTCGATGGAGGCGATGCGCTCCGCCACGGCCTCGTCCTCGGAGACGGCCTCCATCTCCTTGAGCTCGCGCAGATCGCGCTCGACGGTCTCCACCGACTCGTTGAAGTCCTCCCGGAAGCGCTGCTCCCCGGAGAGGAGGTAGAAGCCCAGGGCGCTGTTGGCCTGGTCCAGGTGGTCCTTGAGCCCCAGGGAGGCGATGACCACCGGCTGGGCCCGGTCCACCACCTGCGTGATCTGGCTCTCGGTCCGCCAGAAGTTCACCAGGCTCATCGAGCCCACGGCGAACAGGATCAGCAGGATGATCCCGAAGCCCGCCCAGAGCTTGTGGCGGACCCGCATCCTCGACAGCAGTTCGCTCATACCTCTCTCCCCTCCAGAGAATTGTTCTTTATTCGATTATCGTGACGACGTTGTTCCGATTCTTTCGGGAGCGGCGCCTGGCGCCGGAACTTGAACTCCGGATGTCAGCGCCCCTCCTCGCCCATGGGGATGGCCAGGCGCCGCGCCACCTCCTCGTAGGCCTCGATGACCCCGCCCAGGTCCTGGCGGAAGCGGTCCTTGTCCAGGCTCTCGCCGCTCTTCGCATCCCACAGCCGGCAGCCGTCCGGCGAGAACTCGTCCCCCAGGAGGAGTTCTCCGTGGAAGCGGCCGAACTCCAGCTTGTAGTCCACCAGGGTGATCCCGGCATCCGCGAACAGGCTGGTGAGGACGTCGTTCACCTGGCGCGAGATGGCCTTCATGGGCTCGATCTCCTCGGCCCGGGCCCAGCCGAAGGTGACGATGTGGGACTCGTTGATCATGGGGTCGCCCATCTCGTCATCCTTGAGGAAGAATTCGAAGATCGGCGGCTCCAGCTCCCGGCCGGGGGCGATGCCCAGCCGGCGGCAGAGACTGCCGGCGGCGCGGTTGCGCACCACGCACTCCACCGGGAGCATCTCCAGGCGCTTGACCACCGACTCGTCGGGGCCGTTGAGGCCCTCGAAGTGGTTGGGCACCCCGGCGGCGGCGAGGTGGCGCATGAGGTGGGCGTTGAAGCGGTTGTTCACCTCACCCTTGCGCGCCAGGGCCTCGCGCTTGGTGCCGTCGAAGGCGCTGGCATCGTCCCGGAACTGCAGCACCAGGCGGTCGGGGTCGTCGGTGGCATAGACCGTCTTGGCCTTGCCGGCATAGAGCTCTTCGCGCTTTTCCATGGTCTTCCCCGCTGGGGGCCTCTCGAGTGGTTTGAGTATGCGGGCCTCAGGCGACGGTCAGCCAGTCCAGCCCGGCCTCCTGATCGGCGACGTGGATGCCCTCCTCGTCGCCCAGAACCGCCCCCAGGGCGGCGCGGGCGAGTTCGGGCCGGTTGTTGCGGTCCGACAGGTGCATCGCCGCCACGGTGCTCAGTCGGGAGCGGTCCAGCCCGGCCAGAATCGCCGCGGCCTGGCCGTTGGCCAAGTGGCCGTGGTTGCCCCCCACCCGCGCCTTCAGCGGCGGCGGATAACTCCCCTGGCGCAGCATCTCCGGGTCGTGGTTGCACTCCAGCAGCAGGGCGTGGACGCCGCCGAGCATGGAGCGGATGTGGGGCGTGCCGTGGCCGGTGTCGGTGAGCAGCCCCAGGCGGCGGTCGCCGTCGGTGAAGACGAACTGCGCCGGCTCCCGGGCGTCGTGGGGGACCGGATAGGGCTCCACCCGCAGGTCGCCAATGGTCAGCGGCGCGTGGCAGGAAAAGGTCTCCAGGGCCGGCAGCTCCCCCTGGCCGTGGTCGCGGGCGGTCCCGGGGGTCATGCGGACGGTCAGCCCGTGGCGGCGCGCCAGGGGGCCGACGCCCCGGATGTGGTCGCCGTGCTCGTGGGTGACCAGGATGGCGTCGAGGTCGCTCGCCGCCACCCCCAGCCGGCCCAGGCGGCGCTCCACCTCGCGCACGGAGAAGCCGCAGTCCACCAGGACCCGGGTCCGCCCCGCCTCCACCAGGGTGGCGTTGCCGCTGCTGCCGCTACCCAGGGAGGCGACGCGCATCTCAGAGGCGGTCCCTCAGGATGCCGAGGATGCGTCGAGTCTCCTCTTCCGGAAGCGGATTGCCGTCGGCATCGGTGACCCGCAGGACGACCGGCTCGCTGCCCTCCAGGACGAGTCGGCGCTCGCCCTCGCCGTCCTCCGTACCGCCCTCCACGTCGCGGACGCGGATGATCTGCTCCACCCGGTCGCGCTCGAGGACGGTAAAGCCGCCGGCGGCCAGCGCCGCCGTCAGCCGCGACCAGACGGTGTCCCGGTCGTCGGGGATGCGCAGCCGCGGCGGTTCGTCGCTCGTGAGACGGGGGCCATCGCTGCGCACATCGGGATCCTCGGCCGGCTCCCCCCGAGGCTCGGGCGGCAGCTGCAGCGCCCGCAGGGCGTCGGCGTCCAGCTGCTCAGCCCGCCGGGTCTCCGGCAGGGTGTAGTCGGAGTCGGCCCCGGGTCGTTCCAGCTCCTCGGGGAGATCCAGCCGCGGTGCCGGCTCCGCCCGGGTGTGTTCGGTGAGCCGGCGGTCGCTGCCGCAGGCGGTGATGGCCAGGGTGACGATCAGGGTCCCGGCCAGCAGTAGCAGAGAGGGGATGCGTAACATATTCAGAGGACGCCGGTTTCGCGCAGGGCCGCACGCACGGTCTCGTGGTACTCGTGCGCCAGCGGCACCAGGGGCAGGCGGATGGCCTCGCCCATGAGGCCCATCTCGTAGAGGGCCCACTTCACGGGGATGGGGCTGGTCTGGCAGAAGAGCGCCTGGTGCAGCGGCCGCAGCCGGCCGTCCAGCTCCCGGGCGCGCTCGGCCTCGCCGTTGCGGGCCGCCTCGCACATCTCGTGCATCAGCGCCGGTGCGACGTTGGCGGTCACCGAGATATCGCCGTGGTAGCCGGCGATCATCGCCTCGCAGGCGGCGCCGTCCTCGCCGGAGTAGAGCTCCAGCCGGTCGCCCACGCGCTCCACCAGCTCCCGCACCCGCTCCTGGCTGCCGTGGGCGTCCTTGAGGCCGATGATGTTGCCGAAGGGGGCCAGCCGCTCCACCGTCTCGGTGGTCATGTCCACGCCGGTGCGGCCGGGGACGTTGTAGAGGATCTGGGGCACCGGCACCGCCTCCGCGATGGCGCGGAAGTGCTGGTAGAGCCCCTCCTGCGGCGGCTTGTTGTAGTAGGGGGTGACCAGGAGGCAGGCGTCCGCGCCGGCCTCCATGCCGCAGCGGGTGAGCTCGATGGCCTCCTGGGTGGCATTGGCGCCGGTCCCGGCAATGACCGGGATCCGGCCGCGCACCATCTCCACCACCCGGCGGACCACCTGGCAGTGCTCGTCGAAGTCCAGGGTGGCCGACTCGCCGGTGGTGCCCACGGCGACGATGGCATCGGTGCCGTTATCCAGGTGGAAGGCGACCAGCCGCTCCAGGGCGGCATAGTCCACCGACCCGTCGTCCGCCATGGGCGTGACCAGCGCGACCATGCTGCCGTGGAACATCCGATCTCTCCCGCTTGGCGCCGAATCCCGGCATGGTAGCGACCCGCCCCACGGGTGACAAGGAAGGGCGCGGGGAGCGTCCGCCGGGTCGTTTTCCGCCGCGCCCGAAAGGCGCTACACTCGAATCTCCCTTCAGGCAATGGCGTGAGCGCAAGCGATGGAAAACTACCTGGTCATCTCGGCCGTAGGCGCGGACCATCCGGGCATCGTCGACGACCTCGCCCGGGCGGTCATGGATACCGGCTGCAACATCAACGACAGCCGCATGACCGTCCTCGGCGGGGAGTTCGCCGTACTGCTACTGGTCTCCGGCCCCTGGAACTCCATCGCCAAACTGGAGGATGCCGCCCCCGGCATCGCCGAGAAGCTGGAGCTGCTGATCAATACCAAGCGGACCAATCTGCGGGAGAAGGAGGGCCAGATGGTCTCCTACACCGTGGAGGTCATCTCCATCGATCAGCCCGGCATCGTCTACGACCTGGCGACCTTCTTCTCCCGTCGCGGCATCAATATCTACGACCTGACCACCGAGCGCTACGCCGCCGCCCATACCGGCACGCCGATGTTCGTCGCCCGTATGACCATCAACGTCCCCTCGGACATCCGCATCGCCGGGCTGCGCGAGGAGTTCTTCGACATGTGCGACTCCCTGAACCTCGATGCCGTCATCGAACCGGTGAAGATCTAGGAGACCCCGCGAGATGAGCAACCCCCTGACCATCGGCGACACCGCCCCCGACATCCGCCTGCCCGCCACCGGTGACCAGGAGCTCTCCCTGGCCGACTTCCGCGGACAGCCGGTGGTGCTCTACTTCTACCCCAAGGACAGCACCCCGGGCTGCACCAGCGAGTCCAAGGACTTCACCCGGCTCCATGACGACTTCCGCAACGCCGGCGCCGTGATCCTGGGCTGCTCCCGGGACGGCGTGCGCTCCCACGAGAACTTCCGCGCCAAGTACGACATGCCCTTCGACCTGCTCTCCGACGGGAACGAGGAGCTGTGCAACGCCTTCGGCGTGCTCAAGGAGAAGAACATGTTCGGCAAGAAGGTCATGGGGGTGGAGCGCTCCACCTTCCTCATCGACGCCGAGGGCACCATCCGCCAGGAGTGGCGCAAGGTGAAGGTGGACGGCCACGCCGAGGCCGTCCTCGAGGCGCTCAAGGCACTCTGAACCGAACGTCCGACCACGCCCCGTCCGGCGGGGCCAGCGAAGGAACCATCTTGAGCCGACACGAGACCGAGGGCCGGCGGCTGTTCGTGCTGGATACCAATGTCCTCATGCACGACCCGACCAGCCTCTTCCGCTTCGACGAGCACGACATCTTCCTGCCCATGGTGGTGCTGGAAGAGCTGGACAACCACAAGCGCGGCCACTCCGAGGTCTCGCGCAACGCCCGCCAGGCCAGCCGCTTCCTGGACGAACTCATGGGCGCCGCCGACGGCGACATGAGCGCCGGGATCAGCCTGGACGCCATCCGCCCGCGCGGGGCCAACGGCGAGCCCGACGCCACCGGCGGCGGCCACGGCCACCTCTTCTTCCAGACCGAGGTCCGTGCCAATCCGCTGCCGGAGAAACTGCCCGGCAACAAGCCGGACAACGACATCCTCGGCGTGACGCTGGCCCTGTGCGAGGACCGGCCCGACGCCGACATCACCGTCGTCTCCAAGGACATCAACCTCCGCATCAAGGCGGCGGTGCTCGGGCTGCGCGCCGAGGACTACTTCAACGACCAGGTCCTGGAGGATGTGGACCTGCTCTACAGCGGCCAGAAGGAGCTGCCCGCCGACTTCTGGTCGCAGCAGTCCGGCCGCGAGCTGGCCTCCTGGCAGGAGGAGGGGCGGACTCTCTACCGCGTCACCCACCCCGTCGCCCGGGAGCTCCACCCCAACCAGTTCATCTGGTCCCCCGGCGAGGAGGGCCCGGAGGGGGTCGTCCGCCAGGTGGAGGGGGAGACGGTGGAGTTCGAGCTGGTCCAGGACCACGGCCACACCCCGGTCTGGGGGATCCGCGCCCGCAACCGCGGCCAGAACCACGCCCTGAACCTGCTCATGGATCCGGAGATCGACTTCGTCTCCCTGGTGGGCCAGGCGGGGACCGGCAAGACCCTGCTCACCCTGGCCGCTGCTCTCACCCAGGCCCTGGACGAGGGCCGCTACTCCGAGATCATCATGACCCGGGTGACCATCCCGGTGGGCGAGGACATCGGCTTCCTCCCCGGGACCGAGGAGGAGAAGATGGGCCCCTGGATGGGGGCGCTGCGCGACAACCTGGAGGTCCTCTCCGAGGGCAACGACGGCGGCAGCTGGGGACGCCAGGCCACCAATGACGTCCTCATGAACCGCATCCGGGTCCACTCCCTGAACTTCATGCGCGGGCGGACCTTCCTGAACAAGTTCGTCATCATCGACGAGGCGCAGAACCTCACCTCGAAGCAGATGAAGACCCTCATCACCCGCGCCGGCCCCGGGACCAAGATGGTCTGCCTGGGCAACGTCGCCCAGATCGACACCCCCTACCTCACCGAGACCACCTCGGGGCTCACCTACGTGGTGGACCGCTTCAAGGACTGGGAGCACGCCGGCCACATCACCCTGGAGCGCGGCGAACGCTCCCGCCTGGCCGACTTCGCCTCGGAGAACCTCTAGCCCCTACTCCGCCTTCTGGAAGAGGCCCAGGAAGCCGGAG
>JBNJED010000070.1:0-7967 GCA_051745535.1 Pseudomonadota bacterium
ACCATCCTGGAGGGGGCCAAGACGCTGACCCGCGCCGACGCCGGCACCCTCTACCTGCGCCAGGGGGACGAACTGGTCTTCTCCACCGTCCGCAACGACACCCTGGGATTCCGGATGGGGGGGACGGCCGGCCCGGCGCCGGACTTCCCGCCGCTGCCGCTGCACGTCGACGGGGAGCCCAACCGGCACAACGTCGCCGCCTGGGCCGCCATCAGCGGCGAGACGGTGAACGTCACCGACGCCTATACCACCGAGGAGTTCGACTTCTCCGGCGCCCGGGCCATGGACGAGCGCACCGGCTATCGCTCCACCTCCTTCCTCACCGTGCCGCTGACCAACCATGAGGAGGAGGTGGTGGGCGTCCTCCAGCTCATCAACGCCCTGGACGAGGGGGGCGCGGTCATCCCCTTCGGCCCCGAGGAGCAGCGGCTGGCGGAGTCCCTGGCCTCCCAGGCCGGGGTGGCGCTCACCCAGAAGCAGCTCATCGACGACCAGCGGCGCCTCTTCGAGTCCTTCGTGGAGGTCATCGCCAACGCCATCGACCACAAGTCCAAGCACACCAGCGGCCACTGCCAGCGGGTCCCGCAGCTGACCATGATGATCGCCGAGGCGGCGAACCGGGCCGAGCAGGGGCCCCTGGCCGACTTTGCCATGGACGAGGACGAGCTCTACGAGCTGAAGATCGCCGGCTGGATGCACGACTGCGGCAAGGTGACCACGCCGGAGCCGGTCATCGACAAGGCGACCAAGCTCGACGGCATGTTCGACCGCATCCAGGCCGTGGATGCTCGCTTCGAGGTCGCCCGGCGGGATGCCGAGAACGCCGCCCTGCGCCGCCGGCTGGCGGCGGCCGGCCTGGATGACGGCCTGGATGACGAGGGCGAGGCCGCCGTCGCCGCCGTGGACGCCGATCGCGACTTCGTCCGCCGCCACAATACCGGCGGCGAGTTCATGGACCCGGAGGATCAGCAGCGGATCCGGGACATCGCCGAGCGCTACCGGCTGACCCTGGCCGGCGAGGAGCGGCCCCTCCTGGACGAGGACGAGGTCTACAACCTCACCATCGCCAAGGGGACCCTCACCCCCGAGGAGCGCAAGACCATCCAGGACCACATCGTGGTCACCATCGAGATGCTGGAGGCGCTGCCCTACCCGCGCCACCTCCAGCGGGTGCCGGAGCTGGCCGGCGGCCACCACGAGCGCATGGACGGGAAGGGCTATCCGCGCGGGCTCACCGGCGACCAGATGCCCGCCGGCGCCCGGATGATGGCCATCGCCGACATCTTCGAGGCGCTCACCGCCCCGGACCGGCCCTACAAGCGGCCCAACACCCTCACCGAGTCCCTCACCATCCTCGGCCGCATGGCCACCGAGGGCCACCTCGACCCGGATCTCTTCGACACCTTCATCCGCGAGGAGGTCTATCTCGACTACGCCCGGCAGTTCCTCAAGCCGGAGCAGATCGACGAGGTGGATCTCGACGCCATCCCCGGTTACACCGGAGGTTGATCGTGGTGTAACGCCGGTGCGTCCGGAAGCTGGAACGGGAGGCCCCACTGCACCGGATCATGGCCGCTGGTGACCGTCTCCTGGAGTCCTTCGTTTCCGGCCTCTCCAGACATCGGGAGTTGGTGGTTACAGATTGAACGTCCGGCGTTGTCATCGTTTCGTTGACGAACGGCGTTAGGCAAGCTGTTCCCACATCCGGCAGCGGGTAATCCGAATTCCATGGAAGCCTTTCTTACCGACGAGATCGACCTGCTCTCCCTGGGGTATGCCGTTACCCTGGCGGCCTATCTGGTGCGGGACATCCTTCCGCTGCGCGCCCTGCTGGCCCTGGCGGCCCTGATCATGCTCGGCTTCGGGTGGCGGGCCGAGCTCACCTCCATGATGGTCTGGAATACGCTGTTCCTGGCGGTCAACGCCGGCCATCTGGCGCTGATCATCTACGAGCGCCGACCCATTCGCTTCCCGTCCGAGGAGGCCCGCCGCGGCTGGGAAGAGGTCTTCCGGATCCTGACCCCGCAGGAATTCCTGTCCCTGTGGAATCGCGGGGAGCGGCTGGAGTCGGAGACCGGTGTGCTTTGCCGTGGGGGGACCCGTCCGGCCTGGTTGTGGCTGCTGGTGTCGGGGGAGCTCCGGATCGAGCAGGATGGCGAGCTGCTGACGCGCTTGCCGCCCTGGCACCTGGTCGGGGAGATGAGCTTCATCAACGACAGCCCGGCCTCGGCCGACGTGGTCATTCGCGAGCCGGTGATCCTGGTGCGCTGGCCGCGCTCCGAGCTGGAACGACTGATGCGGCGCCAGCCCGAGCTGGGAAGAAAGCTCAACGGCGTCATCGGACAGGATCTGGTGCGCAAGCTGACCCGCCACAACGCCACGCCCGAGGAGGCGGGTGCCCTGGTGCAGGAGGGCGAAGGGGCGGACACGGTGGCCGGGGAGCATTCCCCGGCCCGGTGAACCGGAGCCACTACTTGCTGGTATGGCGGAAGACGCCGTCCCAGTCCGCCGGTAGCTCCGCCGGGTCCACGGCGTCCATGCGCTCCAGGTAGAGCTGATAGACCACGCGATCCGGCTCCGCCTCGGCCAGGGCCTCGAAGCCGGCCCGGGCGACCTCCCAGTCCCGATTCCAGTAGGCGGCCAGGGCGTGCTCCAGCTTCGCTACCCGCTTGAGGGTGGCGGCGTCGACCTCGTCCTCCCGTCCCACCGGCTCGTACAGGGTCACCGGCTCCTCCTTGCCCTTCACCTGGACCCGGTCCAGGGGGCGGCAGATGAGGTCCGGCTGGGCGGCCCGGGTGGTCTCGCCGATGATGAGGCTCACGCCGTAGAACTTGGTCAGTCCCTCCAGGCGGGCACCGAGGTTCACCGCGTCGCCCAGTACGGTGTAGGCGCGGCGGTACTCCGAGCCCATGTTGCCGACGTTCATCTCGCCGGTATTCAGGCCGATGCCGATGTTCACCTCGGGGTAGCCCAGGGCGGCCAGCTCCGGCTTCAGGCGCTCGGTTTCGGCGAGCATGGCGCGGGCGGCATCCACGGCGTGGCGCGCGTGGTCGGGGTCGTCCAGTGGCGCGTTCCAGAAGGCCATGATCATGTCGCCCACGTACTTGTCCACGGTGCCCCGGTGCTCGAAGAGGATCCGGGTCATGGGGGTGAAGTAGCGGTTGAGCAGGTCCTTCAGCGCCCCGGCTTCCAGTTGTTCCGAGAGGGTGGTGAAGCCGCGGATGTCGCAGAAGAGGACCGTCATCTCCCGGCGCTCGCCCTCCATGCTGGCGCTGCGCTCCGGGTCCCGGGCCAGCTCCTCCACCAGGGCCGGCGGGACGTACTGGCCGAACATCCCCTGGATCTGGCGACGGCTGCGGCTCTCGAAGAGGAAGCCCCAGGCCATGTTGAGCATGCCCAGCCCCAGGACCAGGAGGAGCGGCACTGCCACCGGCAGGACCCAGTGGGCGGTGGCCCAGGCGGCCAGGTTGCCGGCGACCAGGCCGCCAGCAACCAGGGCGGTGATCACCGAAAGCGCCAGCGGCCGCAGCCAGGGCAGGCCGAGTGCCAGCAGCCCGCCCAGCCCCAGTAGCAGCATGAAGGCCGCCCCCTCGGCCCAGTCCGGCTGGCGGGGGAAGGTCTCTCCCAGCAGGCCGGCGAGGACGCTGGCGTGGACCTCCACGCCCGGATAGGCGGCCTGTAGCGGGGTGTTGCGGAGGTCCTCAAGGCCGGCGGCGCTGGTGCCGACCAGTACCAGCGCCCCGGAGAGCTTTTCGGTGTCGGCCTCGCCAGCCAGGACATCGGCCGCGGAAAGGTAGGGGAAGGCGCCGGCCCCGCCGCGATAGGGGACCAGGACCGAGGCGTCGCCACCGGTCTCCACCGCGAGGCCGCCCAGGTCCAGACCCGTGACCGAGAGCGCGCCGCCGCTGGTGGCGGTGGCGATCTCCACCGGACCACTCATCAGGTACTGGCGCGCCATCTCCAGCGCCAGGGAGGGGTGGATCTCACCGTCATGGCCCATGAGGAGGTGGTAGCGGCGCAGGACCCCGTCGCTGTCCGGCAGGATGGTGAAGAAGCCGCCGCTGGCCGCCGCCTCCTGGAGGGCCGGGAGGTTGCCGGTGTAGTCGTCGGCCCGGCGCAGGCGGGTCTGATCCAATGGCAGAGGATCGGCCAGAGGCAGGGGTGGGCCCAGGGTGCCCTTGCGGCCGTCGTCGCTGCGAAAGTGGTAGCCGAGGACCGAGGTGCCGTTGGACAGGGCCTCAACCAGGCGGGCGTCGCCGTCGGCCCGCTCGGCCAGGGTCGTCAGTCGGTCGCGGAAGTCGGATGGCAGACCCTCCTCCCGGGCCAGGTCCCGCGCCCGCTCCACCGGGTTGCGCTGGGACTCGGGGAAGAGGATATCCAGCCCCACCACCACGGCACCAGCGGCATGGAGCCGCTCGACCAGCTCGGCCACCGTCTCCCGGGGCCAGGGCCAGCGGCCGTGGGCGGCCAGGGCCTGCTCGTCGATGTCGACGATGGTTATCTGGGCGCCGCTGTCGGCCTCGGCGAAGGGGCGGGTCACCTCGAACCGCCAGTCGTAGACCAGCCGTTCCAGCCGGTCCCGGAGGTCGGATGCGCCGCTCAGGTCGGTGTGCTGCCACCAGAGCGCCGCGGCCACCAGTACCAGTCCCAGCAGGATGGGTCCCGCCCTGCGCCAGCTTATGGTCATCATCTCCGCCCCTTGTGACCGCCCTGCTCTCTGCCCCGTATAATGCCATCATGAGTGGTAAAGCGCGCACCCCGGAAGGGGATCGGGAACGGGTCCGGGAACAGGAGCGCCGGGTGGGCGAGTTGCGCGCTGCCCTGGCGGAGGTGCCCCGGCGGGACGCCGAGGCGCTGCGCCGCCGCTTGGGCGGGGTGGAGCGCCGCCTCAAGCGCGGTCAGCCGGTGGGGGAGAAGGCGCTGGCCGCCATCGAGGCCGATCTGGGCCGGGCCCGCGCCGATCGCGCCGCCCGGCTGGAGGCCGAGCCGCGCCTGGACTACCCGCCGGACCTGCCGGTCACCGCCCACCGCGAGGCCATCCGCGACGCCATCCGGGACAACCAGGTGGTGGTGGTGGCCGGGGAGACCGGCTCCGGCAAGACCACCCAGCTGCCCAAGCTCTGCCTGGAACTGGGCTACGGCATCGACGGCCGCGTGGGCCACACCCAGCCCCGGCGCATCGCCGCCCGCAGCGTCGCCAACCGCCTGGCCGAGGAGGTGGGCGGCGAGACCGGGGAGCTGGTGGGCTACAAGGTCCGCTTCTCGGACCGCGTGGGGCAGGGCAGCCGCGTGAAGGTGATGACCGACGGGATCCTGCTGGCCGAGATCCCCCACGACCCCGACCTGCTCGCCTACGACGTCATCATCATCGACGAGGCTCACGAGCGCAGCCTCAACATCGACTTCCTGCTGGGCTATCTCAAGCGGCTGCTGCCGCGCCGGCCCGATCTGCGCCTGGTCATCACCTCGGCCACCATCGACACCGAGCGCTTCTCCAACCACTTCGACGGCGCCCCGGTGGTCGAGGTCAGCGGTCGCGGCTATCCGGTGGAGGTGCGCTACCGGCCGCCGGAGGAGGCCGAGGACGGCGAGGGCGGCACCCTGGACGGGGTCCTGGCGGCGGTGGACGAGCTGGCCGCGGAGGGGCCCGGCGACATCCTGGTCTTCTTCCCCACCGAACGGGACATCCGCGAGGCGGCGGAGGCGCTGCGCAAGCACCACCCGCCGCAGACCACCATCCTGCCGCTCTATTCGCGCCAGTCGGCGGCGGAGCAGAATCGCGTCTTCCGCACCGGCGGCGGGCGGCGCATCGTCCTGGCCACCAACGTCGCCGAGACCTCCCTGACCGTGCCCGGGATCCGCTACGTGGTGGATACCGGCCTGGTGCGCATGAGCCGCTACTCGGTCCGCTCCCGGGTCCAGCGGCTGCCGGTGGAGCCGGTGAGCCAGGCCTCCGCCGATCAGCGCGCCGGCCGCTGCGGCCGGGTGGCGCCGGGGATCTGTATCCGCCTGTTCAGCCAGGCCGACTACCAGGGCCGCCCCCCCTTCACCGACCCGGAGATCCGGCGGACCAATCTGGCCAGCGTGGTCCTGCGCATGGCCGATCTGGGGCTGGGGGACGTGGCCGAGTTCCCCTTCGTCGATCCGCCGGAACGCAAGCAGATCAACGACGCCTACCGCCTCCTCCACGAGCTGCGGGCGGTGGACGACGGCCGCCGGATCACCGCCGCCGGTCGCGAGCTGGCCCGCCTGCCGGTGGACCCGCGCCTGGGCCGGATCCTCCAGGCCGCCCGGGAGGAGAGCGCCCTGGCCGAGGCGCTGGTGGTGGTGGCCGGGCTCACCATCCAGGACCCCCGGGAGCGGCCCGCCGAGGCCGCCGGGGAGGCGGATGCCCGCCACGCCCCCTTCGCCGACGACGCCTCCGACTTCGCCTCCCTGCTCCGGCTCTGGGATCACGTGGAGGACCGCCGCCGCCACCTCACCCGGCGGCGCTTCGAGGCCCACTGCAAGGAGAACTTCCTCTCCCCGGTGCGGGTGCGGGAGTGGCGGGAGTTGCATACCCAGCTCAAGCAGACGGTGACCGAGCAGGGCTGGCGGCTCAACCAGGCGCCGGCGGAGTACAACGGCCTCCACCGCGCCCTGCTCGCCGGCCTGCTCACCCACGTGGCGGTGCGCGACGAGAAGAAGGAGTATCTGGGCACCCGGGGCCGCAAGCTCCACCTCTTCCCCGGCAGCGGCATCAAGGGGGCGCCCAAGTGGATCGTCGCCGCCGAGCTGGCGGAGACCTCCCGGCTCTTCGCCCGGACCGTGGCGCGCATCGAGCCGGAGTGGATCGAGCCCCTGGCGGATCATCTGGTGAGCCGCAGCTACGGTGACCCCCACTGGGAGCGCAAGAGCGCCCGGGTGGTGGCCGCCGAGCAGACCTCCCTGCAGGGGCTCATCCTGGCCAGCAACCGGCGGGTGGACTACGGCCGCATCGACCCGGAGGAGGCGCGCCGGGTCTTCATCCAGCAGGCACTGGTGGAGGGGGACTACGCCACCGACGCCGCCTTCTACGCCCACAACCGCGAGTGCCTGGAGGCGGTGGCGCAGCTGGAGGACAAGGCGCGCCGCCGGGACCTGCTCGTCGACGAGGCGACCCTGTTCGACTTCTACGACCGCCGCATCCCCGAGGGCATCCATACCGGCAAGGCCTTCGAGCGCTGGCGCAAGCAGGTGGAGGCCGACGATCCGCGCTACCTCTTCCTGGATCCCGGAGCGGCCCTGGCCGGTGAGGCCGGTGACGTCACCGCCGCCGACTACCCGGACCGGCTCACCGTGGCCGGGGTGGAGCTGCCCCTGCGCTACCGCTTCGAGCCCGGCCACGCCGAGGACGGCGTCACCGCCACGGTGCCGCTGGCCGCCCTCAATCAGCTTCCGCCGGCACCGTTCGAGTGGCTGGTGCCCGGGCTGCTGGAGGAGAAGATCACCGCCCTCATCCGCGGCCTGCCCAAGGCGCGCCGGCGCCACTTCGTCCCCGCCCCCGACTTCGCCCGCGCCGCCCGGGAGGCGGTGGGCACCCGCGGCGACGAGCCGCTCACCGAGGCGCTGGGCCGGGCGCTGCTGCGCATGACCGGGGTGGAGGTCGCCGCCGACGAGTGGGCGGCGGTGGAACTGCCCGACCACCTGCGCCTGCGCTTCGAGGTGGTGGATGCCGACGGCACCGTGGTCGCCACCGGCCGTGATCTGGCCGCCCTGCAGTCCGAGCAGGGCGGGGCGGCCACCGCCGGCTTCACCGGCGTGGCCGGGGATGAGTGGGAGCGCGACGGCATCACCGACTGGGACTTCGGCGAACTCCCCGAGCGGGTGGAGCTGACCACCGGCGGAGTGACCTTCGCCGGCCACCCCGGCCTGGTGGACCAGGGCGAGGCGGTGGGGCTGCGGCTCTTCGATACCGCCGAGGCGGCGGAGGCGGCCAGCCGCGCCGG
>JBNJED010000071.1:0-7965 GCA_051745535.1 Pseudomonadota bacterium
CCGCCACCTCGCCCAGATCCGGATGATCGTCGGCTGGAACACCCTGCTGGGCATCCTCGTCATCGCCATCGGCGCCGGCGGCCGCTACCTGGTCTAGCACCCCCCTTGTCGTTCCGGAGCGCGCGATAGCGCGCATCCGGAACCTCGAGAACGGGCCCGAGCGCGGGTTGCCCCGGCCTGGGTGGCTGCGTTCTCGAGGTTCCCGCCTTCGCGGGAACGACGGTGTTTCAGGCGCTGTCGTTCTCGAGGTTCCCGCCTGCACAGGAAGGACCAGTCGGGCGGTTGCTACCGCCAGGCCGGCAGGTGGCGGGCGGCCCAATCCTCCGGATCCCAGTCGCCGCTTGCCAGCCGGTGCCGGCGGTCGCCGGGAAAGACCCAGGCCCACGCCGTCCGGCGATTGCCGCGACTGGTGGTCACGGTGACCCGCACCCGGCGGTACTCCGGCCCCTCGTAGGCATCCAGCCGCGCCACATCCGCCTCCCCCAGGCCGGAGAGGAGCCGTCCCTCCACACGGCCACCGGACTCGGCCACCAGGGCGGGATAGGGCGCCCCGCGGACCGGGTGCCGGGCGTAGCCGGTGAGCGTGGCGGACTCGCCGGGCGGGACCCGTCCCAGCAGGCGGGCAAGAACCGCGTCGAAGAGCAGAGTCCCGTAGACGAAGACGGTCTCTTCCCGGGGCATGATCGCGGCTCCCTTTGCTAGAATGGGGACAGTATCCCGGTAATACGGTCAGGTACGATGTCCGAGCAACAGGCCATGACCCCCCAGATCCCCGAGGAGCACGCCGCGGAGTTCCCGCTGCAGATCCAGCAGTACCCCTTCGGCTGGGAGGTGGTCTACTACGCCCCTTCGGGCTTCGCCCGCCACGTGGCCACGGCGGACAACGAGTCCGCGGCCTTCCGGATCGCCCGGGACGTGGGGCGGGTCTACGGCCACAAGGGGCGGACCCTGGTCCAGTCCGGCCGCGGCGAGTACACCGTGGATCTGGAGAAGGTCGTCCACAACCCGAATTCGTGAGCGGGCGCTCACTCCGAAGCAGGGCACCAGGGCGGGGCAGCGACCGCCATCCCTGGTTCGATATCCCCCGCCACCCCGGCATTGACCTCTAGCACCAGCGCCGTCTCCCCGCCGGCCGGGATGGGCTCCCGGCTCTCCGGCTCGGTGTCGCGGGCCACGCGGCGCACCCGGCAGTCCGGATCAATGAAGATCATGTCCAGCGGGATGTGGGTGTTCGCCATCCACATGGAGACCCCCCGGGGCCGATCGTAGACGAATAGCATCCCGGCATCGGCGGACAGGCTCTCCCGGTGCATCAGCCCCTGGCGTCGCTCCGCCGGGGACTCCGCGACCTCCGCCTCCACGGCGAGCGCTGGCGCCTCGCCGGCCGGGATACGGACGGTCACCGGCTCCGCCACGGCGGTGGCGGCCAGTACACTCAGGGCGATTCCACTCAGGGCGATCAGGGGCAGCATGCGCATGGGCCAAGCCTACCATCGGACGGCCGACGGGGCCCCGGTGGAAAGTGTGAGGCATTCTTTGTCAACGGGAGGCTGAAAGGACCGGAAAACTCGCGTATCATGGTCGGGTTAACCGGTTATCACCCCCCGAGGTTCCCTTGATCGACAAGCTCCGCAACATCGCCATCGTCGCCCACGTCGACCACGGCAAGACCACCCTGGTCGACCAGCTCCTGCGCCAGTCCAACACCCTGGAGCGGCGCGACCAGGATTCCGACCGCATCCTCGACTCCAACGACCAGGAGCGCGAGCGCGGCATCACCATCCTCTCCAAGAACACCGGCCTGGAGTGGGGGGAGTACCGCATCAACATCGTGGACACCCCCGGCCACGCCGACTTCGGCGGCGAGGTGGAGCGGGTCATGTCCATGGTGGACTCGGTGCTGCTGCTGGTGGACGCCGTGGACGGCCCCATGCCGCAGACGCGCTTCGTCACCGAGAAGGCCTTCGCCTGGGGCCTGAAGCCCATCGTGGTAGTGAACAAGGTCGACCGTGACGGCGCGGACCCCGAGCGGGCGGTGGAGCAGGTCTTCGACCTCTTCGACGCCCTGGGGGCCAGCGACGAGCAGCTCGACTTCCCCGTGATCTACGCCTCCGCCCTGAGCGGCATCGCCGGCACCGACGCCGAGGCGCTCACCGACTCCATGGAGCCGCTCTTCCAGGCCATCGTGGACAACGTCCCGGCGCCGGACGTGGACGCCGATTCGCCGCTGCAGATGCAGATCTCCGCCCTGGACTATTCCACCTACCAGGGCGTCATCGGCATCGGCCGGATCACCCGCGGCCAGGCCTCGCCGAACCAGCAGGTCACCGTGGTGGACCGCGACGGCAACACCCGGCGCGGCAAGCTGGGCAAGGTCATGACCCACATGGGCCTGGCGCGGGTAGAGACCGACGCCGCCATGGCCGGGGACATCATCGGCATCACCGGCATCGACGGCCTGTTCATCTCCGATACCCTCTGCGACCCCTCCCAGCCGGAGGCGCGGCCGCCGCTCACCGTGGACGAGCCCACCGTCTCCATGACCTTCCAGGTCAACGACTCCCCCTTCGCCGGGCGCGAGGGCAAGTACGTCACCAGCCGCAACATCAAGGAGCGGCTGGAGAAGGAGCTGGTCCACAACGTCGCCCTGCGCGTGGAGCAGGGCGAGGAGGCGGAGAAGTTCAAGGTCTCCGGCCGCGGCGAGCTCCACCTCTCCGTGCTCATCGAGAGCATGCGCCGGGAGGGCTTCGAGCTGGGCGTCTCCCGCCCCGAGGTCATCGTCCGCGAGGGCGAGAACGGCCCCGAGGAGCCCTACGAGGACCTCATGGTGGACGTGGAGGAGCAGCACCAGGGCGCCGTCATGGACGAGCTGGGCCAGCGCAAGGGCGACATGAAGAACATGGAGCCCGACGGCCACGGCCGGGTGCGCATGGACTACATCATCCCCTCCCGCGGCCTCATCGGCTTCCGCGGCCAGTTCCTGACCCTGACCTCCGGCAGCGGCATCCTCAACAGCCGCTTCGACCACTACGGTCCGCTCAAGGAGGAGGCCGGCTCCTCGCGCCACCACGGCGTGCTGGTCTCCATGGCCACCGGCAAGGCGCTGGCCTACTCCCTGTTCACCCTCCAGGACCGCGGCCGCCTCTACATCGACTCCGGCGTGGAGGTCTACGAGGGCATGATCATCGGCGGGAACTCCCGGCCCGACGACATGACGGTGAACCCCACCAAGGCCAAGAAGCTCGACAACATGCGCTCCGCCGGGACCGACGAGGCCCTGGACCTGGTGCCGCCGGTGCGCATGACCCTGGAGCAGGCCCTGGAGTTCATCGAGGACGATGAGCTGGTGGAGGTCACCCCGGAGAGCATCCGGCTGCGCAAGAAGCTGCTGACGGAGAACGAGCGCAAGCGCCAGCGCAACGCCAAGGTCGCCTGAGGGGGCCGCCCGGATGCTCGCCCTGGAGGAGGTCGAACTCCGCCGCGGGGCGGAGCCGCTGCTGCAGGGGGCCTCGGCCACCCTGCACGACGGCTGGAAGGTGGGCGTGGTCGGCCGCAACGGCAGCGGCAAGTCCTCCCTCTTCGCCCTGCTGCTGGGGGAACTCTCCCCGGACGCCGGCCGGGTCACCATCCCGGAGGGGGCCCGGATCGCCTGGATGGCCCAGGAGATCGCCGACCTCGATCTCCCGGCGGTGGAGTACGTCCTGGCCGGCCACTTCGAGTGGGTGGCCATCCAGGAGGCCATCGCCGCCGCCGAGGCGGCCGGGGATGACCACCGCCTGGCCCACCTCTACGCCGATCTCGACGCCATCGACGGCTACACCGTGCGCAACCGCGCCGAGCAGCTGCTGGCGGGGCTGGGCTTCTCCGGGGACGCCATGGGCGCCCCGGTGGGCTCCTTCTCCGGCGGCTGGCGGATGCGGCTCAACCTCGCCCGCGCCCTCATCCGCCCCTCCGACTTCCTGCTGCTGGACGAGCCCACCAACCACCTGGACCTGGAGACGGTGGACTGGCTGGAGCAGTGGCTGCGCGGCTACCCCGGCACCCTGCTGCTGGTGGCCCACGACCGGGACTTCCTGGACAGCGTCTGCGACCACATCCTCCACTTCGACGGCGGCGACCTGACCCTCTACAACGGCGGCTACAGCGAGTTCGAGCGCCAGCGCGCGGAGGAGATGGCCCGCCGCCAGGCGATGTACGAGAAGCAGCAGCAGCGCGTGGCCGAGATCGAGGGCTTCGTCGCCCGCTTCCGCGCCCAGGCGAGCAAGGCCCGGCAGGCCCAGAGCCGGCTCAAGGAGCTGGAGCGCATGGAGACCATCGCCCCGGCCCACGCCGACTCCCCCTTCCGCTTCCGCTTCCCGGCCTCCGACCGCAGCTCCAACCCGCTGCTGGCCATCAAGGAGGCGACCCTGGGCTACCCGGAGACGCCGGTCCTCTCCGGTGTGGACCTCACCCTCCTGCCGGAGCGGCGCATCGGCCTGCTCGGCCCCAACGGCGCCGGCAAGTCCACCCTGGTCCGCGCCATCGCCGAGGGCAGCACCCTGCTGGACGGCGAACGGGTCGCCGGGGAGCACCTGGCGGTGGGCTACTTCGCCCAGCACCAGCTGGAGGCGCTGAACCCCGACGCCTCCCCCCTGGAGCACCTGCGCCAGGAGGGGGGCGCCAACGACCAGCGCTACCGCGACTTCCTGGGCGGCTTCGGCTTCGTCGGCGACATGGCCACCAGTCCGGTGGTGAACTTCTCCGGCGGCGAGCGCGCCCGGCTGGCCCTGGCGCTCATCGCCTGGCGCCGGCCCAACCTCCTGCTGCTGGACGAGCCCACCAACCACCTGGACCTGGAGATGCGCCACGCCCTGGACCTGGCGCTGCAGGAGTTCTCCGGCACCGTGGTCCTGGTCACCCACGACCGCCACCTCCTGCGCGACAGCGTGGACGACTTCCTGCTGGTCCACGGCGGCCAGGTCCGCCCCTTCGACGGCGACCTGGAGGACTACCGGCGCTGGCTGCGGGAGACCCTCTCGGCCCCGGCGGAGAAGTCTGGGACGGCGCAGGCGGAGAAGGCGGCCCCAGCCAAGGGCAAGGAGCGCGGCAAGGGGGGCAACCGGGGCGGCGATCGCAAGGCGCTGCAGAACCGGCTCCAGAAGGCGGAGCGGGCGCTCACCGACGTCGGCCGGGAGCGCGAGCAGGTCCAGCAGGCGCTGGCCGATCCGGCGCTGTATACCGATTCGGCGCGCGCCGACGAGCTGGCCGACCTCCAGCGCCGCGATGGCGAACTGGCCCGCCGGGTGGCGGAGGCCGAGGAGGAGTGGCTGGCCGCCGGCGAGGCGCTGGAGACGGCCGAGACCGGCAGCGGCCAGGCCGGCTGACGAACTTTTTTTGCCACTTTTCCTTGTATCCCGCTCCGGCGGCTGCTATACATGGTCACGTACTGCACGAGCAAGGCAGCAGGACAGTTAAGGACGTTCCCACCCTCGGTGTTTTCGCCCCGAACCCCTAGCCCCCCTTCCGGCAGTACGCTGGTTTTTAATCTACGAAAGCAAGGTAAGCAGAAAATGGCTACAGGTACCGTCAAGTGGTTCAACGATTCCAAGGGCTACGGGTTCATCGCCCGCGATAACGGCGAGAGCGACGTCTTCGTCCACTTCTCCGCCATCCAGGGCTCCGGCTTCCGGTCTCTGACCGAGGGCCAGAAGGTGGACTTCGAGGTCCAGGAGGGCCCGAAGGGTCCTCAGGCGGCGAACGTCGTCGCCGAATAGGCGCCGCTTGACCCGCTAAGTCGGAACCCCGCCCCCCGGGCGGGGTTCCTTCGTTTGGGGGGCTCGACAAGGCCCCCAAACGAAGGAACCACTGAACTCTCCCCGGTAATGATCGTCCAATCCGCTGCACGGCTGATGTGCGCCTGCGCCAAGGAAAGCGGACCGTGAACACCTGCCCCCAGCCGCACAGGCTGCTCCTCGCCGGTCTCCTCGCCCTCCTGTTGGGCGGTTGCGCCGTCACCCCGCCGGAGCGCGCCGACCACGACCCCGAACTCCCCGATCGCTTCAGCGAGGCCGGCGTCAGCGAGCCGCCGGAGCGCTGGTGGCGCTCCCTGGACGACCCCGCCCTGGACGACCTGATCCAGGGGGCACTGGACGACAACCTCTCCCTGCAAGCGACCCGGGCCCGGCTGGAGCGCGCCCGGGCCGTGGCGCGCCGGGAGGGGGCCCCGCTCATCCCCTCGGTGGAGGCCACGGCCGGGGTCGATGAGCAGGGCCGCGGCCCCGATCTGGAGACGGCTACCGGCGACGGCGCCCAGGAGACGGTGAGCGCCGGCCTGTCAGCGAGCTACGAGGTCGACCTCTGGGGCCGGGTCCGCGCCGGCAAGGCGGCCGCCGCCGCGGATGCCGCCGCGGCCCGCGCCGACCTGCAGGCGGCGGCGGTGAGCCTGGCTGGCAATGTCGCCACCACCTGGTACCAGCGCCTGGAGGCCCGGCGCCGCGTGGAACTGCTCCAGCGCCAGGTCACCACCGCCGAGGACCTGCTGGTCCTCACCGAGCAGCGCTACCACGGCGGGCAGGTCGCCATCGCCGATGTCCACCGCCAGCGGCGCAGCCTGGAGGGACTGCGTGGCCAGCTGAGCACCGCCCGCGCCGGCCTCGCCGCCCTCGACCACGAGCTGGCGGTCCTGGCGGGAGAGCCCGCCGGGACCTTCGAGCCGCCGGAGGCCACCGGCTTCCCCGAGCTTGGCCCCCTGCCGGAGACCGGCCTGCCGGCGGCGCTGATCCGGCGCCGGCCCGACCTCCAGCGCGCCTTCCACGACCTGATGGCCGCCGATGCCGGTGTCGCCGCCGCCGTGGCGCGTCGTTTCCCCCGCCTGGACCTCACCGCCTCGCTTACCGGCGAGGCCCCCTCGGCCAGCGCCATGGTGGCCACCTGGCTCACCAATCTGGGCGCCCAGCTCACCCTCCCCCTCATCGACGGCGGCGAGCGGCGGGCGGATGTGGATCGCGCCCGGGCGGAGGCGGAGGCCGCCGCCCTGGACTACGGTCAGGCGGTGCTGGAGGCGGTGGCCGAGGTGGAGGATGCCCTGGCACGGGAGGCGCGCGAGGCCGAGCGGGTGGATCACCTGGCGGCCGAGCTGGAGGCGGCCCGGGCGCTGCTGGAGAATGCCCGGCAGCGCTACCGCTTCGGCGAGGCCGACCACCTGGCGGTGCTGGATGCCCAGGACGGCGTCCACGCCGCCGAGCGCTCCCTGCTGGAGGCGCGCCGCCAGCGGCTGGAGTACCGGATCCAGCTCCTGCGGGCCCTGGCCGGCGGCTGGGAGATGGACGAACAGGAGGAGGCGGCATGAGCGAGACCCCCACGGGCCCCCGGCGCTGGGTGGCGGCCGTCACGGTGGTGGCGATCCTCGTCGGCGCCGGCGGCATCGCCGCCTGGATGATGCAGGCCGATACCACCGCCGAGCGCGACGAGACCGAGCGGCCCCCGCGGCTGGTGGAGACCACCCGGATGGAGCCGAGCCGGGAGCGGGTCCGCATCGAGGCCTTCGGCGAGGTGGCGCCGGCCCGGGAGGTCACCCTGCGCCCCCGGGTGAGCGGCGAGGTCCTCGCCCTGGGCGAGGGGGTGGAGCCCGGCGGCCACCTGGCCGAGGGGGATCCGGTGGTCCGCATCGACCCGGCCGACTACGATCTGGCCCTCAAGCGGGCGGAGAGCGCCCTGACCCAGGCGCGCAGCGAGCGCGACCGGGAGGCGGGCCGCCAGGCGGTGGCCGAGGCGGAATTCGAGCGCGCCGCCCCCGAGGAGGTCAGCCCGGAGCAGCGCCGCCTGATGCTCCGCCGGCCCCAGCTGGAGTCGGCGGAGGCGTCGGTGGAAAGCGCCGAGGCCGAGCGCGACCAGGCGCGCCTGGACCTGGCCCGGACCACCGTGCGCAGCCCCTTCGACGCCCGGGTGACCGACCGCATGGTCGACCGCGGCACCCGCGTGACCACC
>JBNJED010000072.1:0-7955 GCA_051745535.1 Pseudomonadota bacterium
TTCACCCTGCGCTTCATCGAGACCATGCCGGTGGGCGACACCGGCCGCGAGGCCACCGACGACTACGTGGACCTGGCCGAGGTCCGGCGCAGCCTGGAGCAGCGCTTCGACCTGCTCCCGGCGGCCATGCCCGGCGGCGGCCCCGCCCGCTACGTCCAGGTGGCGGGGACCGACGTGAAGATCGGCTTCATCACGCCGCTCTCCCAGCACTTCTGCGATACCTGCAACCGGGTGCGGCTGGGCGTGGACGGCACCCTCTACCTCTGCCTGGGGGACGAGGCCACCTACGACCTGCGAACCCCGGTGCGCGAGGGGGTCAGCGATGCCGAGCTGGAGGCCCACATCCACGCCGCCATCGCCCGCAAGCCCGAGCGCCACGAGTTCAACGACCGCCCGGAGAAGGTGGTCCGCTTCATGTCCATGACCGGGGGGTGAGCCCTCACTCCCCGCCGGTGACCAGCTCCAGGACCCGCGGCCGGACCTCGGCCTCCAGCCGCTCGGCGAGCTTGTCCAGCAGGCGCTGACGGGCGGTGGCCTCGTCGGTGGCCGAGGCGCGCACCGACAGGCGCTGGCGTCCCCGGGTCTCGCCAGCGGCATCCTCCAGGCTCAGGTCCAGGCGCCCCGCGTACCAGTGCCAGCCATCGCGGCGACCGCGGTCGGTGAGCGCCAGCTCCGCCCGCAGCGCATAGTCACCGTCGGTCGCGGTGGTAAAGCCCGCGTTGCCCAGGGCGCCGCGCAGGGCCGCGTCCACCGCCTCCGCCTCGTCCCCGGCCGCCGTCGGCGTGATGGTGACGGCCGCCAGGGCCTCCCGATGGCGCGCCGCCAGCTCCGCCGTGCTGAAGGGGGCCTCGATCCCGCGGCCGGTGGCGCCCACGACCTGCAGGTGGGCCTGCAGGCCCTCCCGGGTCCGCCGGGCCTCCAGGGCGCGCCCCAGGGCCGCCACCCGCTCCAGGGGGTCCCGCGCCGCCTCGGCGCGCTCCACGTGGCGCTCCGTGGCCCGATCGAGCTCCCCGATCTCCTGGCGCAGCCGCAGGGCGGCCCGGTTGCGGTCGAGTACGGCCAGGGCGTGGTAGGCCCCGCCCTCCGGGGCGCGCCAGGTCTCGGCGATGGTCACCCCGGTGAGGACCTCGTCACTGCGGGTCCGGATCCGGCTCTCCGCCTCCTGCTCCAGCTCCCCCGCCTCCAGGCGGGTCAGCTCGCGGCTCTCGGATTCCACGCGGACGCGGAAGGTGCGTGCCAGCTCGGCCCGGGCGCGGTCCCGGGCGGCGGCCAGCTCATCGGCACGGCCGGTCCCGGTGAGGTAGGCCCCCCGCGGGTAGTCGGCGGGCTCGCCGCCGTCGACCCAGCCGGGGCGCTCGTCGGGATCCGGGCCCGTGGCGCATGCCCCCAGGACCAGCAACTGGACCAGCACCACCCCCAGCGGGAGTGAGCACCCCCTAACGTTTCGGCTTTTCGGCTTGTCCCTTCTCGCTCTCATTCGTGGCCTCCTCGCCATCGCGCTGCCCGCCCACGCTCCCGATGCCGGGGGCGACCCAGTGGTCGATGATGAAATGGTACTCCCCCGCCCGCAGCCGGACATCGCGCAGCGTCCGGCGGTCGGCCCCGCCGAAGGAGAGGGTCAGGTCGTAGGTGCCGGGCTCCGGCGCCAGCCGGGCCAGGCGGTAGCGCGCCGGCAGGGTCCGCCAGCTGCGCAGGTCGGCCCGCTCGCTGGCGAAGCCGGCGACGTTCAGCGCCAGCGCCGCCAGGGGGTGGGCATCGGCGGCCTCGTCCACGGCGGCGTTCTTGGCCACCGCCCGGGCCAGGGCGCGGGCGGTGATGGCCCCCATGCGCTCGTCCAGGACCGTCCGGGCGATGGCATCGATATCGGCGACCACCGCCGCCGGGGCGCGCTCGCCTTCGATGGTCAGGGCGGCACCCCCCAGCCCCCACGGCCGGGAGCGGTAGGCGGGCACCGCGATTCGGTGGAGCTTGCCCTGGGCATCCTGGATATTGAGGGAGCGCTCCACCTTTACCGGCGCCAGCCCCTCGCCGGTAATGAACAGGACGTGGGCGCGCCGGCGGTGCTCCGCTGCCGGCTGCCAGGCCAGGTCGGGGAAGGCCCGGCGGTAGCCGGCGTGTTCGTCGGCCAGGCCCAGGGCGTCGGTGAGCCGCAGCAGGGCGGCCTTCAGGCTCGCCGGCGGCGGGACACCGATGCTCGACTCCTGGCGGCGGTAGGCGCGGTAGGCCTTGCGGTAGGCGATGAGGGCATCGGAGCGCTCCCCCAGGGCTTCGAAGAGGATCCCGGAGAGGTAGCGGGCGAAGGGGTCGGCGTCGTAGACCGAGCCCTCGCCCTCCGCCGCCAGCACCTGCAGGCGCAGGTCCACCTGGAGGGCCTCCACCCGGGCGGCGTCGCGCTGGCCCAGGTCGAGGTAGTTGAAGGCCTTCACCAGGTGGAGCAGCACCTGCTCGTGGGGGGCGCCAACGTAGCTGCTCACCCCCTCGGCCACGGTGAGGCTGCCGAAGGTCTCGCCGACGCTCGTCACCCCCAGCTCCGCCATGAGCCCCTTGGCCCGCTCCAGGTCGGCGTTGCTGCCGCGGTAGTCGCCGGTCATCCGCCGGAGCATGCCGCGCTCCAGGTGGAAGAGGATGGCGTCGGCCTCGCGCTGGGCCAGGGCCTCATCCACCTCGGCCAGGGCCGCCTCCGGCCCCGTCTGGAGCAGCGCCTCCTCCACCGGGCTGAAGCGATCCGAGTGCGTGGCGCAGCCGCCCGCGAGGAGCGCCGCCAGCAGCAGCCAGGGAAGCGCCGCGCGCGCCATGCTCAGGGCCGGAGCGAGGCGCCCTCGACGTACTTCTTGAGCTTCTTCTGGCCCATCCAGACCTTGCGGTTGTCGGCGAGGCTGATCATCTCCAGGTCCACCTGGTAGAAGCGCACCTGCTCCCGCCCCTCCTGGTCGATGATGGTGTTGATGGAGCCCAGGAGCATGTAGTCCGCCCCCAGCTCCTCGCCCATGGCCTTGCGGGTGTCGGGGCTGGCGTGGAGGTCCTGGTCGGCACGCTCCTCGCGGACTGCCTCGCGCTGTTCGGAGGAGGCGACGAACTCCACCCGGCCGCTGTTGATGAGCTCCCGCTGGAGGTCGTTGATGAAGGTCCGGGTATTGATGTGCTCGTGGCTGAGATTGCGGACCTCGCCGATGATGACGGTGGGCCGGTCGCCGGTCTCCTCGCGGTGATTCTCCAGCCAGGGGCGGGCCAGGGCGTCGGCGATCATCTCCTCGGCCACCAGCCGGGAGTCGGTATCATTCCAGCGACCGGAGAGGTCGCGGGTCTCGTCGGTGTCGATGCGCTCGACAGTCTTCCCGCAGCCACTGGCCGTGAGCAGGACCGTCAGGGCCAGGATCAGGGGCAGGGTCGCCCGGGTAGCGGTCACGGTAGTCACGGCTTCTCCTTACTCCTCATCATCTTGGGCGGTACGGTCGAACAGATGGCCGCCCCGCTCCTGCAGGTGGTCGCGCAGACCGGGGTCCATGGCCTCCACGCCGGCCGTGGTATCGGCCACCTCCTGCAGGCGCAGCTCCGCCAGGGCGTAGACGGTATCGGTCTCGGGATTACGCCAGCGGCCGATGATGCGGGCCCCGGCGAGGTTCAGCTCCGTCACGGCCTCGATCTGGCGGCTGACGCCGGCCTCGTCCACGGCGCGCTCCCCCTCCCCGGACCGGGCGCGGTAGTCGCTGGCGACCACCTCCATGTAGGTGGAGAGGGAGCGGGCGAGCTTGGCCCGGGCCCGGTTGTCGGCGGTCTCGATCTGCAGGGAGCGGTCCCCCATGGCGGGGGCCTGCCCCACGCCGTGGAAGAGGCGACTGTCGCCGTCGCGGAGAAGGCCGGTGCCCTGGTTGACCCACTCCGGCGCCCCCTCGATACCCCGATCGCTCTCCACCGAGGGCAGGCTCCCGCAGGCGGTCACGGCCAGCGCCAGCAGGGCCACGAGGCCGACGCGCAGGGCGTACGATATGGCGTGGTGCATGACTTCCCTTCCCTCCCGGCAATCGATCCTGATGATTGGGTCTCGGCCGTCGGTTTGCAACAAGGGCTCCGCGTACCGAGGGGCCGTTGGGTGGCGCCGCCCCGACCGCTATAATGCCCCTTTCCAGCTTTGCCGCAACCGCCCAACCAGCAACGGGAGCCAACCCATGAATCTGGACAATCTGCCCGCCGGCAAGTCGGTGCCGGACGACGTCAACGTGGTCATCGAGATCCCGGCCGACAGCGCGCCGGTGAAGTACGAGGTGGACAAGGACTTCGGCGGCCTCATGGTGGACCGGCTCATGCCCACCGCCATGTTCTACCCGGCCAACTACGGCTTCATCCCCCACACCCTGGCCGACGACGGCGACCCCGTGGACATGCTGGTGGTCACCCCCCATCCGCTGGTTCACGGCTCGGTGATCCGTGCGCGGCCGGTGGGCGTGCTCAAGATGAGCGACGAGGAGGGCGAGGATGCCAAGCTCATCGGCGTGCCGGTGAGCAAGCTCTCCCCGCTCTACGACCACGTCCAGTCCCCCGAGGACCTGCCCCAGCTCCTGCGCGACCAGCTGGTCCACTTCTTCGAGCACTACAAGGATCTCGAGAAGGGCAAGTGGGTCCGCGTGGACGGCTGGGAGGGCCTGGACTCCGCCCGGGCCGAGATCGAGGCCTCGGTGAAGCGCGCCGGCTAGGGCCAACCCCCCTCCGGCACCCGGAAGGGCCCGTCACTGCGGTGGCGGGCCCTTCGTCGTTCAGGCTGCGGTCAGCGGGCAGCCGCGGCTCAGAGGTTGCCGGGTGCGCCGGCGCCCTCGTGGTTGCGCTCGTACTCCGCCTGGTGCTCCAGGCAGCGGATGGCAGTGGGCTGCGCCTTCAGGCGGGCCACCTCGATGGGCTCCTCGCAGACCTGGCAGTCGCCGTAGCGCCCCTCGCGGATCCGCTGCAGCGCCGCCTCGATCTCGCGCATCTCCTCCACCTGGCGGTCGACGATACCGTACTGGAGGTCGCTCAGCATGTCGGCCACCGACTCGTCCCCGGAGTCATGGACGTTACCGGCCAGGTCGCTGAAATGCTCGCTCTCCATGCGCTGGAGCTCGTCGCGGATCTCGCCGCGCAGGTACTCGCGGCGATCGCGCAGCTGCTGCTCCAGCTCGCGGACCTGTTCGGTGGTGAGTTCTTCGGCCATGGGTACTCCTGACTGCGATAGCGGTATTTCCGGCCACGTTGGGCCCGGCTGCGATTCGATTCAAGGGGCCGTTCAGGGGGAGGCGTAGCCATCGGTGTTGCGCTCGACCCACTGCTCGCCGTCGGGACCCAGCTCCTTCTTCCAGAAGGGTGCGCGCGCCTTGAGGCCCTCGGTGATGTAGCGGCACGCCTCCAGCGCATCCCCCCGGTGCTCCGCCCAGGTGGCCACCAGGACGATGGGCTCCCCCGGCTCCAGCACACCGCTACGGTGGAGGACCAGGGAATCCTGGATGGCCCAGTGCCCGGCGGCCTCGTCCCCGATGGCGCGGATCTGGCCCTCGGTCATGCCGGGGTAGTGCTCCAGGCTCATCCGGGTGACCGCGCGCCCCTCGTTGGCACCGCGCATGGTGCCGACGAAGACCGCCGTGCCGCCGTAGCGGCCGGCCAGGTCGGTCCGCCGGGCCTGGCGGGAGGAGAGTTCGCACCAGGGGTCGAAGGGGGCGTCGAGGATCACGACCTCCATGGCGTCAGCCCCCCGTCACCGGCGGGAAGAAGGCGACCTCGTCGCCGTCGGCCACCGGGCTGTCCCAGTCGGCGTAGGCCATGTTCACCGCCGCCAGGGCATTGGCCGGCGGCTCCGCCCCGTCGGTGGCGGCGGCCCAGACGGCGGCCACGTCGGCGGCGCCGGCGACGCTGGTCTGCTCCCGTCCCTGCTGCTCCCGGAGGCTGGCGAAGAAGCGCACCTGGATACTCATGATCACACCTGCCGGTTTGACCCTTCCTCCCGGCAGCCTATCATGGCCCCGCAGCCATCGGGAGCCCGTACCATGAGCGATCTCACCCATTTCAACGCCGCCGGCGAGGCCCACATGGTCGACGTGGGCGACAAGGCCGAGACCGAGCGCGTGGCCGTGGCCGAGGGCCGCATCCGCATGGCCCCGGAGACCCTGGAGCGGATCCGCGCCGGTGACCACGCCAAGGGGGATGTCCTGGGCATCGCCCGGGTGGCCGGGATCATGGGCTCCAAGCGCACCGCCGACCTCGTCCCCCTCTGCCACCCCCTGCCGCTTACCGCCCTGGAGGTGGATCTGACCCCGGAGGACGAACCCGCCGCCGTCCGCGTGGAGGCCACTGCCCGGACCACCGGCCGCACCGGCGTGGAGATGGAGGCGCTCACCGCCGTACAGGTGGCCCTGCTCACCATCTACGACATGTGCAAGGCGGTGGACCGCGGCATGGTCATGGACGGCGTGCGGCTGCTGGAGAAGCGCGGCGGCAAGTCGGGGAGCTGGCGGGCGGAGTAGACCCAACGTAGGAGGACAGTCGGGAGATTCCCGGGAGGGGTGTTCCCGGGAGGGAGCGGTACCGGTTGCCGGACGTGGGGGCTCCCTCCGGCCCGGAATGCTGACCGGATGGGCCACCGATAGTCGATAGAGGGTGGGGTGGCGGTAGCCGGACGTGTGTAACGCACCGAGCAGCGCAGCCCGAAAGGGAAAAGGAAGCGCGCTTGTCTGAGCGACAGCGAGTTTGCGCGCTTCCCCCTTTCGGGCGAGCCGCGCAGGGCACCCGAAGGGTGCGTTACCCCCACGTCCGGCTGCCGCCACCCCACCCCCTCAACCACTGCAGTAGCCCGCACCGTAAACCGCCTTCGCTTCAGCCCTACTCGCCCGGCGCGGTGGTCCCCTCGCTCCGGGCGAGCAGGCGCATACCGCCGGCCAGGCCGTCGATGCGGCGAATGAGGCCGTCGCGGTCGGTCTCCGGCCAGTGGAGGCAGCGCACCCCGTCGGGGGCCGGGTCGTCGGCCTCCCCCAGCCGGATGGCCAGGTCGAAGGGCGCCTCCGTCACCGGTTCCACCCACGCCGACGCCCGCTCCCGGGCGAGCTCCGCGGCGGTGGCGGCCACCGGCCCGAGAAAGAGCAGGCGGGCGCGGCGTTTGTAACCCATACTTCCTCCCGGGCGGCTTGAAAAGCCCGCCCCTCGCTGCCATGCGGAGGGGACGGGAGCGAATCGCCCGCGAATGATACAACGAGGAGGAGCCACCATGAGCATCAGCCAGGCAGATCTCGACGCCCGGGTCCGTGGCCGCGACGCCGTCGACCGCAAGCTCTACGAACTCGGCATGAGCCGCGGCGTGACCATCGGCCGCGTGGACTGGCGGCCCGACCCGGAGCTGGAGACACCGGAGAAGGCCGCCGACAGCTACTTCATGACCGTGGCCTCCGACTCCAAGCAGGCCCAGCACACCTTCTCCGCCGAGGAGCTGGCCAACCCCCACATCGACGAGGACAACGCCCTCCACGAGGCCATGGAGCAGATCGTCGCCGGACTGGTCCCCCACATGACCTGAGGGCGGCCCACCGGGTGCGGTACCATGGCCCCATGGTAGCCGCCCCCCGCGACGAAGAGGAGCTCCACCACCGCGCCCAGGCGCTCGCCGGGATGACCCTGGGCGCCGTGGCGGGCCGGTGCGGGCTCGCCGTTCCCGCGGACCTGCGCCGTGCCAAGGGCTGGTCCGGGCAGGTGATGGAGGCGGCCCTGGGGGCCGACGGCGGCTCCCGGGCGGTCCACGACTTCGCCCACCTCGGGGTGGAGCTCAAGACCCTCCCCCTCCAGGGGCCTAGCGAGCCCCGGGAGACCACCTACGTCTGCACCGCCGATCTGACCTCGCTGGGGGAGTCCTGGGAGGCCTCCTGGGTGGGGCGCAAGCTGGCCCGCGTGCTCTGGGTGCCGGTGGAGGGCGACCCGGCCATCCCGCCGGGGGAGCGGCGGGTGGG
>JBNJED010000073.1:0-7700 GCA_051745535.1 Pseudomonadota bacterium
CGCAGGGCCGGCCCGTAGCCGGCCTCCCCGTCGGCCTGCAGCCAGGCCACGGCGGTCTCGGGATCCGGCTCCACGCCGCGCCCCTCGAGCATGCGCAGCGCCAGCAGCCGCCGCGCCCGGGGCACGCCCGCCTCGGCATCGGCCCGGATGGTGGCCAGCCGGCGGTCGGCATCGAGTTCGGCCATGGCAACCTCCTGCTTCCCGTCGTTGGCGACCCCGGCCCCGAAGCCTGCCCGGGGCAGCGGATGCGACGGCGGCCCGGATCGCGGAGAATGGACCCATGATACCCGACCGCCTGCTGTTGCTCTGCCGCCCCGGCTTCGAGGGGGACACCGCCGCCGAGATCCAGGCGGCCGCCGGGGAGGCGGGGTTCCCCGGCTACTGCCGCGCCCCCGCCGACACCGGCCGGGTGGCCCTCTTCGCCGGCGCTGGCGACATCACCGAGTTCACCGACGGCTGGCGGCTGGCCGATGCCCTCTTCCCCCGCCAGGCCTTCCTCACGACCGACCCCGTCCCCCTGCCCGACCGGGACCGGGTAGCGACCATCCTGACGGCCCTGGGCGACCAGCCGGTGGGCGACCTGGTCACCGAGACCCCCGATTCGGAGGCCGGCCGCGCCTGGGCCCGGCTGGCCCGCGCCCTGGATGGCCCGCTACGCCGGGGGCTCGCCGAGGCCGGGCTGTGGCAACCGGACAGCGGGGCGCCGCGCCTCCACGTTCTGCTGGACGACGACGGCGCCCATGTCGGCCTCGCCCCGGCCGGTCTCGACGACCCGCGACCCGGCGGCATCCCGCGGCTCAAGCGGCCGAAGTCGGCGCCCAGCCGCTCCTTCCTGAAGCTGGAGGAGGCGTGGCAGACCTTCCTGGACCCCGAGGAGCGTGACAGCGCCCTGCAGTCGGGCATGCGGGCGGTGGACCTCGGGGCGGCCCCGGGCGGCTGGAGCTGGCTGCTGCAGCGGCGCGGCCTGGAGGTCATGGCGGTGGACAACGGCCCCCTCAAGGGGGAGGTGGCCACGGCGGAGGGGGTCACCCACATCCGCGCCGACGGCTTTACCTGGCGACCGCGCCGGCCGGTGGACTGGCTGGTCTGCGACATGGTGGAGCGGCCCCAGCGGGTGGCCGCCCTGGCGGCGGACTGGTACGCCGCCAGCCGCTGCCGCTACGCCGTCTTCAATCTCAAGCTGCCCATGCGCCAGCGCTTCGCCACGGTGCGGGAGTGTCTGGGGATCATCCGCGACCACCTGGGCGGCACCCCGGCCCGGGTGGCCGCCCGCCACCTCTACCACGACCGCGACGAGGTCACCGCCTTCATCGGCCCGCCGCCATCCGGCTGAGGGCCGGGGACTTCCTCAGCCCTCCGCGTCTCCCAGGGCGCGGTCGACCATCTCCCCCACATCCGGGGAACTCGCCCGGCTGCGCAGCCGCTCCAGTTCGGCGTGCATGGCGGCCTCCCGCTCGGGGACGAAACGCCGCCACCGGGTCAGCGGCTTCACCAGCCGGGCCGCGATCTGCGGGTTGCGGCCGTCGAGCTCCAGGACCACGTCCGCCAGCAGCCGGTAGCCGGCGCCGTCCGGCCGGTGGAACTGGACCGGGTTGCGCATGGCGAAGGCGCCGATGACGGCGCGCACCTTGTTGGGGTTGGTAAGGCTGAAGGCCGGGTGGTCCATGAGCGCCTGCACCCGCTCCACGCCCCCCGCCAGGGGCGAGGCGGCCTGGATGGCCAGCCACTTGTCCACCACCAGCGGGTCGTCCTGCCAGCGCTCGTAGAAGGCCTCCAGGGCCTCCTGGCGCTCGGGGATATCGCAGGCAGCCAGCGCCCGCAGGGCGGCGAGCTGGTCGGTCATGTTGTCCGCCCCGCGGAACTGCTCCATGCAGGCCTCGCGGGCCGCCTCGTCCGGGTCGACCATGAGGTAGCCCAGGGCGGTGTTGGCCAGCGCCCGCCGGCCCACCGCCTCCGGCTCGAAGCGGTAGGGGCCGGCATCCCGGAACTGCTCCCGGACCGCCCACCAGCCCTCCCGCAGCTCGTGGGAGAGCCCCCGGCGGGCCGCCTCGCGGGCGGCGTGGAGGGCATCGGGGTCGATGGTCTCCATGTACTCCGCCAGCTGGCCCTCGTCGGGCAGGGTCAGCGCCCGGGCCGTGAGGGCGGCGTCGGCCACCGGCGCCTCCAGGAGGCGGGTAAAGGCGTGGTGGAGCGGCGCGGGGAGTTCCGCCTCCCCGCCGCCGCCCACGGCCTCCGCCTGGGCCAGGAGGTGGGTGCGCGCCAGGCGCTGGCCCGCCTCCCAGCGGTTGAAGAGGTCGCTGTCGCTGGCCGCCAGGTGGGCCAGGTCGGCATCGCTGTAGGGGTAGTCCACCTCCACCGGGGCGGAGAAGCCGCGTAGCAGGGAGGGCACCGGCTCCTCGGCCAGCCCGGTGAAGCGGAAGCGCTCCTCCTCGTAGCGCAGCAGCAGTACCCGGGAGCCGTGGACGGCCGCCTCCTCCCCGTCCAGCTGCATGGGCAGGTCCTGCCCGTCGGCGCCCACCAGCCCCACGGCCAGCGGGATGGGCACCGGCTCCTTGTGGGGCTGGCCCGGGGTCGCCGGGGTGGTCTGGCGCACACAGAGATCGTAGGTGCCGGCCTCGGCGTCGAAGCTGCTGCGCACCTCCAGCTGCGGCGTGCCGGCCTGGGTGTACCAGCGCCGGAACTGGCCCAGGTCGCGGTCGTTGGCCTCCTCCAGGGCGGCCAGGAAGTCCTCCACGGTCACCGCCCGGCCGTCGAAGCGCTGGAAGTAGCGGTCGCAGCCGGCGCGGAAGCCCTCGGGGCCCAGGGCGTTGTGGAGCATGCGCACCACCTCCGCCCCCTTCTCGTAGACCGTGGGGGTGTAGAAGTTGTTGATCTCCACGTACTCCGCCGGCCGCACCGGGTGGGCGGTGGGGCCGGCATCCTCGGGGAACTGGGCCCCGCGCAGCCGGTCGACGCTGTCGATGCGCGCCACCGCCTCGGAGCCCATGGCCGCGGAGAACTGCTGCTCGCGGAAGACGGTGAGCCCCTCCTTGAGGGAGAGCTGGAACCAGTCGCGGCAGGTGATGCGGTTGCCGGTCCAATTGTGGAAGTACTCGTGGCCCACCACCGCCTGGATGTTGGCGTAGTCGGCATCGGTGGCCGTATCCGGCCGGGCCAGGACGAACTGGGAATTGAAGAGGTTCAGCCCCTTGTTCTCCATGGCCCCCATGTTGAAGTCGTCCACCGCCACCACCTGGTAGAGGTCCAGGTCGTACTCCCGGCCGTAGGCCTCCTCGTCCCAGCGCATGGCCTGCTTGAGGCTGGCCAGGGCGTGGTCGCCGCGGTCGGCGTTGTGGGCCTCGGTGTAGAGGTGGAGCTCCACCTCGCGGCCGGAGGCGGTGGTGAAGCGGTCGCTACAGCAGGTCAGATCCCCGGCCACCAGGGCGAAGAGGTAACTGGGCTTGGGGAAGGGGTCCTCCCAGCGGACCCAGTGGCGCCCGCCCTCCGCCTCGCCGGCGGCGACCCGGTTGCCGTTGGCCAGCAGCACCGGGTAGCGCTGGGCATCGGCCTCCAGGGTGACGGTGTAGCGCGCCAGGACATCGGGGCGGTCGGGGAAGTAGGTGATCCGGCGAAAGCCCTCCGGCTCGCACTGGGTGCAGAGCTTGCCGCCGGAGGTGTAGAGCCCCTCCAGGGCGGTATTGGCATCCGGCCGCGTGGCGGTCTCCACGGTGACCGTGAAGGGGGCATCCGGGACCTCCGGGAGGACCAGGCGATCGGCATCCACGCTGTAGGCGGCCCGGGTGAGGGCCTCGCCATCCACCGCCAGGGCGAGCAGCTCCAGCTCGTGGCCGTGGAGGACCAGCGGCGCCCCCGGCTCACCGGCCTCGGGATTGGGCCGCAGGGCCATCTCGGTCCGGACCCGGGTGCGGCCGGGATCCAGCTGGAAGTGGAGATCCACGGTGTCCACCAGGTAGGCCGGTGGATGGTAGTCGGTCAGTCGGACCGGGGCGTGGGGGCTGCCTTCGCGCATGGTCGGGCTCCGGATACGTTCGGGGTCCACGCGGGACCCGGACGCGCAACCTTAGCAGGGGGCGTAACACAGACAAAGCCCCGACCGTGGGCGGCCGGGGCCGGAGACTCACTTCCGGGAGCGCGGCGCCCGTCTACTCGTTGGGGCCGACGTGCTCGAAGTGCTCGGCGTCCAGCTCGTCGGGGAGCTTCACCCCGGCGGCCTCCAGGGCCTCCGCGAGTTCCCGGGCGGTTTCACCGAGCTTTTCGGCATCCTCGCGCAGCCCCGTGAGCAGGTGCTGCGCCTTCTCGGGCGCGATGGAGACCTTCAGGGTCTCCTTGTCCTCGTGGATCACGCGCATGTCATTCCTCCTCGGATCTCGGTGGCTCAGGTCTCGGTGGACGGCGGCGGCGCGGCGTCGGGGCCCCAGGCGTTAGGGGGCTGACGGAAGTCGTTGCTGGCGTTGTAGCGCGCCTCCCGGAGCAGGCTGGAGAGTTCCAGGACCGGGGAGCGCATCTCCGCCGCGTTGGCATGGATCTCGTCGGCGAGCTTGTTGCCGGCGCCGACCTCCAGCTCCAGGAGGATGTGGCCGTCCTCCGTGCGTTCCACCTTCATATCGCTCCTCCTCTTCCGGTTTGGCGGGCTGCGCCCTTTCCCGACCTCGGACGTCGGGATTCCGGGCGCCCTCTTCAAGGGTGGCACAAGGTCGAGCGAATACAAGCCGGACGGTTCAGGCCGGCGGCGCCAGCCCGCGCCGGGCGGCCATGGCCGCACCCGCGGCGCGCAGATCGTCGCCCGTGAGGGCCGCGCGGAGGCGGGGGGCGACCGCTTCATCCTCCCGGACGACGTGGTCGCGGACCGCGGCGACATAGTCCGCCGGCTCCAGGCTGGCCCCGCCCCCCTCGGCGATGGCGGCCAGGGCCGGTTCCAGGGCCGCCCAGTTGCGATCCAGCGCCCGGTGGGCCGCCGCCAGGGCATCCAGCTCGGCGTGGAGGTCCCGGTCCTCGGGGCAGGCGGCCCGCAACCGCGGGAAGAGTTCCTCCTCCTCGTCGGCGTGGTGGTGCGGGGCCGCCTCGTTGAAGTAGCGCCGGACCCGGGCAGCGGCGGCCGCGGCCTGGGCGTCGACCCCGGTATGGCGCAGGTGATCGGTCAGCCGTTCCAGGGTGGCGACATTCTCCAGCATGCGCCGGTGACAGGCGGCCCAGAGGCCCAGCGGGTCCTCGGGGCCGGGGGCGGCGGGCCCCAGCAGGGAATCGGGATCCATGGCGACCTCCTGGTGGACGGGCTCCTCCCCCTCGTCTACGCCTGCTGAAGAAAAGACACAACCCGATGGCGTTGCGGGAACGGCGAGGCGGCTCAGGGGCGGCGGCTGTCGCTGCCGGCTGCGCGGGCCGCCAGGGCATCGGCGTCGATAATGTCCACGGTGTCCGCCGCCACCCGGACCAGCCCCTCGTCGCGCAGGCGCGCCAGGGTCCGCGAGAGGGTCTCGGGGGTGATGCCCAGCCGGGAGGCGATGACCTGTTTGGGCGCCGCCAGCCGCACCCGCCCCTCGCGGGCCTCCGCCAGGAGGTAGCCCACCAGGCGGTGGGTGGCGCTGTGGAAGGAGAGTTCGTCGATCTCCGCCACCAGGCCGTGGAGGCGGCGGGAGAGGGCCGCCAGCAGGCGCAGGGCCAGCTCCGGGGAGGCGGCCACCTCGCGCCGGAAGGCGGCATTGTCGAAGGCGACGAGTTCGGTGGGGGCGGTGGCCTCGGCGGCCACGGGGTAGCGCTCCCCCTCCATGAACATCACCGCCTCGGCGAAGGTCTGGCCGGCCCGGATCACCTCCACCACCTTCTCGTCCCCGGCCTCGGAGAGGCGGGCGAGCTTCACCGCCCCCTCGCGGACGAGGTAGAAGGCCTCGGCTGGCGCCCCCTGTTCGAAGAGCCGCTCCCCGCTCTCCAGGTGGCGCCGGCGGGCGGCGATCGCCACCCGCCGGAGCTGGTCCTCGTCCAGGGGCTCCAGCAGCGGCTGGCCGCGCAGCAGCCCGGGATCAACCGCCACGCGCCCCTCCCGACTTGATCCGGATCAAGGGCGCGGGGCGGGCCGGGGCCCAGAGTGGGTCGCGCAAGGAGGGAATCACCATGAATCGACGCAATCGCTGGTTCGTCCTGTCGGGACTCATCCACGGCCTGCTGGGCGGGCTCGTGGGGCTGCTCTGGCTGGCGGAGCCGGGCTTCATGGCCGGCAATGTGCCACGCCTCCACGGCCACGTCATGCTCCTGGGGTTCATCACGTTCCACATCTACGGCATCGGCCTCCACGTCCTGCCGCGCTTCGCCGGTCGCGCCCTCTACTCCGAGCGGGCGGCCGACGCCCAGTTCTGGCTGGCCCATCTGGGCCTGTGGGGCCTGCTGGCCGGCTGGCTCGGCGCCCCCGGCCTGGTCGCTACCGTCGGCGGGGCCCTGGCCTGGCTGGCCATGGCCCTGTTTGCCGCCAACATCCTGCTCACCGTGCTGCGCCGCCCCGGCGCGGCCGCCTCCGGAGTCCAGCCATGAGCGATGCAGACACCGACGCCACCGGGACCACCGAGTATCGCGGCTGCGAGATCCCCACCGACCGCTGGTACGACCTGGACTACGTCTGGGCCCTGCCGCGAGAGGACGGGAGCTTCACCCTGGGGATCACCGACCCGGCCCAGACCATGGCCGGCCGGGTGCAGTACGCCAAGTTCAAGAAGCCCGGCCGCCACCAGAGCGCCGGCAAGCCGGTGGCGCGCCTGGAATCGGGGAAGTGGGCCGGCGGCATCCCCGCCCCCTTCGACGGCACCATCGAGGCGGTGAACGAGGCCGTGGGTCGCCAGCCGGACATCGTCAACGTCGACCCCTACGGCGAGGCCTGGCTGGTGGTCTTCCGACCGGACAACCCGGACGAGGCCTGGCAGCGGCTGACGCCGGGGAGCGAGGCGGTGGAGGCCCTGCAGGGCTGGATCGACCGCTACGATGTCCAGTGCATGCGCTGCGCCGACTGACGGAGGACCGAACATGAGCGAACCGCGGGTCGAACTGCTGGTCTCCGAGTGGTGCCCCACCTGCCACCAGGCGGAGCAGGTCTGGCAGCGGGTGGCCGGCGAGCGGGCCATCGACTTCGCCGTGGTGGACATGGGCCAGCCCGAGGGCCGGGAACTGGCGCGCCGGCTGCGCATCCGCTCGGTGCCGGCGACGGTCATCGACGGTGAGCTGGCCGGCGTGGGCATGCAGAGCCGGGAGCAGGCCCTGGCGCTGATCCCCGACGCCCCGGAACGGGCGGCCTCATCCACCCGCCACGTGGGGCTGGGGCTGGCGGCCACCAGCCGGGCGGCCATCGCCGCGGCGGTGGTCTACCTGGTGCTCGCCGGCGCCGCCCTCCCCGCCGGCGGCTGGTTCGCTGGCGGCCCGGCCCATCCGGCGGCTCTGCACCTCTTCACCCTGGGCTTTCTGACCTTTTTCATCTACGGCCTGGGCGAGCACATGCTGCCGCGCTTCACCGGCCACCCCCTGCCCATGGGGATCTGGAGCTGGGTGCAGCAGGGGATCGCCCATGCCGGGGTGCTCACCTTCGCCCTGGGCCATGTCGCCGGCTGGCCCTGGCTGGCGGTGGCCGGCTCGGCGGCCGCCTGGCTGGCGCTGGCCCTCTTCACCGGGCGCATGGCGCCGCTGCTGGTGCGGGCCTCCAAGACCGAGTAGGGGATTGCCCC